>CAZOYJ010000016.1:0-29235 GCA_964583905.1 uncultured Roseivirgaceae bacterium | reverse complement strand
GTAAACTGGAGGCCGAGCGGATCATCCAGCAAAGCGAACTATCCTGGTGCATCATCCGCACCGTGCTGGTATACGGCCTTACCACCGATATGAGCCGGTCGAACATTGTGCTGTGGGTGAAGAATAGCCTCGAAGCCGGAAAAACCATCCACGTGGTAAACGATCAATGGCGCACCCCCACCCTGGCGGAAGATTTAGCCATGGGCTGTAACCTGGCGGCTAAGAAAAAAGCTACGGGCATTTACCACATCTCCGGAAAAGATTTTCTTTCGCCCTACGATATCGCCATGGAAACAGCAGCGTTCTTTACGTTGGATTCTTCGCTCATCCTGCCCACCGATTCAGGTACCTTTAAGCAACCCGCAGCACGTCCGTTACGAACCGGGTTTATAATTAATAAGGCCCAGGACGAACTGCAATACGCTCCGCATAGTTTTCAGGAAGGATTGGCGATGCTGAAGAAACAACTTACCAAATACACCCCTTAAATTCCAAGATCTTTCAAAAGGTCTTTATATAAATTCCGCACAGCCTGTTCATTTAACCCTGTGACCATTGTTGGATGGTAAAGCAACCGAATAAGATCACGATCGATGGGCGCATATGCTGTTACCGTTGACCAGGGTCCGTAAAAAATACTTTGTGGATACTTATCCGAATCCCTTGCAAGGCCAAGCGCTTGCGTAAATTCTTCGCGCAATAGATGTTTCCGAACCTGGGGCTGGTGTGCCCTGTAAATATCAACATACATCGCAGCGGCATAGAGTTCGCTGGCTCCATTGAAATACACATAGAACAAGCCCCAGTTCGTGGAAATGTGCTGTTGAGCAGGTGGAAATCGTTTACCGAACTCGTCTCCTGAACCAAAGTAAATGTAGTAATTTGACTGCAGTGTATCTTCTGTAAAGGAAAAGGAAAGGTGTTCGGTTAATACTTCCAACTCACTGATAATCTGATTGAGTTCGTCAAGCATTTCGCTGGTTTTAACACCACCAACAAAAATTTTTACCTCTGTTTTCCACTTGCGTGTTACACGGGATGCATTTCCAAATTCAAACCCAAGGGCAACATCCACAAAGTAATCAATAACATCGCGCTGATAAGCTGTAAGTGCATCAGGTGGCTGCGGATTTGGCTCAGTATCCTGATCCGAACAACTATAAAAAGAAATGCTGATCCATGGAAGAGCTATCCAAAGTAAAGACTGGTGTTTCAGCCATCGGTTCATGAATTTACCAATCATCCCTTATCAAAGATACAATTCTGAGAGTCTTATTTGCCCAATCAATTAAATTTTACAATTTACCGCGCGTTTAACCAAACCAACTATGGCATTACAAACAACGGATAACCGGGGCCAGTGGGGCTCAAAATTTGGATTCATTATGGCAGCAGCCGGATCGGCTGTGGGCCTGGGCAACATCTGGCGCTTTCCTTATGTAACAGGCGAGAACGGTGGCGGTGCCTTTGTATTTGTATATATAATCTGTGTATTAGTAGTGGGCTTACCCCTGCTGTATAATGAAACCGCCCTGGGCAGACTTACTGGTAAAAATACCGTGGGTGCTTTTCGCGATACCGGGGCAAATAAATTCTGGCAATGGACCGGTGCATTCCTGGCGCTCTCGGTTAGCTTCTTTGTACTCAGTTATTATGGCGTAATTGCCGGCTGGACCATCGGGTATATCATCAGTGAGTTTACCGATTTCATTCACGACTTCGCAACCTTCCGGTCAAATGCCTTGTACGTAATCCCCTTCTTTGCTGTGTTTATGGCCCTCACCATTTACATTGTACAGGCTGGCGTATCGGGTGGCATTGAAAAGGCTTCCAAAATCCTGATGCCGATTTTGTTTCTCCTCATGTTGTTGGTGATTATCCGTAGCATTACCCTTCCGGGCGCTATGGAGGGTGTTAAGTATTACCTCACCCCCGACTTCTCCAAGATTGATGGCGGAACCATATTGGCCGCATTGGGCCAGGCCTTCTTTTCGCTTTCTATCGGCTGGGGAATAATGATCACGTATGGTTCGTACCTGCCAAAAGACAACAACATTGTTACCAGCGGACTATGGATAGCCTCTATGGACACCATGGTTGCCCTGCTGGGCGGATTGATGATCTTCCCGGCCGTGTTTGCTTTCGGAAAATATCCGGCCGGTGGTAACACTCTGGTATTCCAGGTGTTGCCTGAAATTTTTAACTCCCTGCCTACCGGTGGCAATATTATTGGTGCCCTGTTCTTCTTACTGCTCTGTATCGCTGCCCTTACTTCGTCTATCTCCATGATTGAAGTGCCCGGCTCCTACCTGATTGATGAGAAAAAATGGAGCCGCAAGAAAGCATCCTGGACGATTGGCATTCTTGCCTTCCTGGTAGGAATTCCCTCAGCGCTTTCCGGTGGCGCTTCCGATTTTTTCACCAACATCAGCTTTAACTTTTTCGGTACCGTTAAAACCGGCTTCCTGGATATTATGGATACCCTGTTCGGTTCCTTGTTTATTGTGATCGTTTGCCTGATGACGGCCCTTTACGTGGGCTGGGTATTGAAGCCCCTGAAGGTGGCCGAAGAGATCGGCATCGGTTCGTCCTTCTTCCATAAAAAACTGGTGGGTGGAGTTACACCCTCGCAACTTTGGGTTTTCTTTATCAAGTACATCTGCCCCATCGTGATTTTGCTGGTGTTACTGGCAACCATTGGCGTAATTGATGCAGACGTGTAACGGATAGTAAAAGGCAAACATTTCAGAAGCCCTGGCCGAGCCGGGGCTTTTGCTTTTATACAAGGTGGATGGTGGCCTGAAGAAAATCTATAATCATGAATCAATGCCGTTTAGTTAAGCCCTGGCGCGCCTTACATTTCCGTAAAGCCTGTCTGGACGGCAGTCAGGGGAGCCCTCGCGCGGTGACCCCTTTAGGTAAGGGGCACGCGGTGGGGATATTTTCTGAAGGATTGATGGTTGAAGATTTTAAGGTGGCCCGGGACAACTCGATGACTTTGAATTTTTGACTATCTGAAAATCAAAACAGGCGACCGACTATGTCTGACATATGCGATAAAGTTAGGAGTTCAATGCATCAACGGCCTTTGGCGAGTGATGTTGATGGGATGAAACATCATCCGTATTTTAACCTGGCTTCCTTTTCATGAAGCCCGATTGTCAATATTCTGTAACCATAATATGTTTAGCTTTGTCGGAAAGAGTTTTGCCGGTAACCAGGTTATCGTAACGTAAATAGAACAGAACAATGTTTAATCGGATAGCAAAGAAAATCAAGGACAATAATGTGCTTTTAACCCTTTTGAAGTATAATCAAGAGCTGGATTGGGCCAATGTGTATCACGACAGCATCCGGGGGAAGTCATGGCTGAACGATTTGCCATTGAATGTAGGAAGGATGGCCGGTAACTATTCGTTTTTCTATGTGCTGAATAGAATACTGAATGATTTTAAACCAAAGGAGATATTGGAATTTGGGCTTGGCGAATCTTCCAAAGTTATTTCGAGGTACATAGCGCATGAGTTGACCGAATCCAATCACGATATTGTTGAACAGGATGCTGCGTGGACAGCTTATTTTAAAAGTCGTTTTACGCTTTCGGATAAATCATCCATTCAAATTTTTCCGGCAGTAAAGACACGCGTAAACGGGCGAAGTACGTATCGGTATGAGAATCTGGTAAACAGCATTAAAAAGAAATACGACCTGTACCTGATTGATGGGCCTACTGGAAGTCCGCATTACTCACGTTACGACATTGTTGATTTAACAAGCGGCATGACCCCGCAAGATGAATTTATAATTGTAATGGATGATAGTCATAAGATCGGGGAACAGCAAACCCTGGCTGCACTGTTGCAAAACTTCAAAGACACGGGCATAGCTATCCAAACGGCCACTTATGCGGGAACAAAAGCCGTAACGGTTGTGGCTACGAACAGGTACAGGTTTGTTTGCAGCTTGTAACTTGAAGATTAACGAGGGGTAAGTCAGGCTGCCAATTGATCCTAAATCTGGAATCAACCTCACCCCAAAATCTCCTCCCCCCTTCCCCTTAAATGCGTCAAGGCGCGGGTCATGTAAACTTCCACCGTACCCTTGCTGATGTTCATCCGTTGGGCGATCTCCGTGTTGGACAGGTTATCTACAATGCGCAGGGTCATGGCTTCGCGGCAGCGCTCGGGTAAACCTGCCAGGCACTTCAACAGCTTTTCCTGCAACGGCAGCTCCTCCTCGGCCAACTTGCCCGTATCGTGCAGCTCGGCAAAGACCGTGTAGTGTTCTACGTACCGCTTGCGGATGCCGCGGTTATGAAAATAGCGGATGACCATGTACCGGATGGAGTTGAACAGGTAATGTTTGAGCGACTCAATTAACAGGCGGTTGTGGCGTTCCCAAAGGCTGGTGAACACCTCGTGTACCATCTCTTCGCAATCTTCCCGTACGGGTACGTTTTTGCGGGCATACCGCAGCAGGTCTTTGGCATACCTGCGGTAAATGGTTTCAAAGGCAGCTTCATCGCCCGCGCGAAGCAGGGCCAATAGTTCGGGGTCGGTGCAGTGTTGATAAGACTCCATAAAACAGTGCTGGTTATGCTACCGTGTTATAATGACTCTTCACATCTTTGGGTTATTCAAATATATTAAAATAAAGATACACGGTCTATTTAGACCGTGAAATTCTTTACAAAACCGGTGACTTTTAATCTGATCATAAAAGGTATCCGATTAAAAGAATGACTGACAGGGAGCTTTCACGAATTAAGAAACTATTTGGAGCAAACCTTAAAAAGCTAAGGGAATCAAAGGATTTATCGCTGTTGGAAGCAGATTATAATTCTGAGCTAAACGAAAGCAATATTTCAAAATACGAAAATGGTAAGCGGGATCCACGCCTGTCCACCATCATTAAACTCGCAAAAATGTTGAAAGTACACCCAAAAGAGCTGCTCAACTTCGACATTGAATTTCTTAAGGGTTTCTAACCTTTCATTGCCGGTACTTACCAGGTGCTTTTCAGTGTATAGGAGTTACTCCTAACAGCCAGGTTCCGGAAGCGCCCTATTCTACCGGTTTTGTCCGGGTTTGTCCCCCGCTTGCTCCGCGGTTGTTCCGCAGTTGATCCGTTGCTTATAGAGACGGGACAACTACGGGACAACTACGGGACAACCCCCCTTCCGCCCGGCTGCTAGGAAGTGCGGGGTCCGGCCAGCAACAACCGGTACCACCAAGGCTTAAACCCAAATCTGTAGTCTGCAAAAGGCAATAGTTTCCTGCTTTTGTCTTCTGTTAACTACATTTTTACGACACGCAAATTTTTGTAGAAACACAGCAGTCGTCCGTAGCGATGAGGTTCGGAGTTCAACTGCGTCAACGTCCGCTGCGCGTGACGTTGATGGGGTGAACTACAAAAGTCAATACTTAAGCAGGAGAATTTAAGCGCAAGGATTGACGAGTGTTGATTTTGAAGTTTTGTAGGCCGAATCATTCGTCCATTCGCCATTCTACATTCGCATTCTTCATCTACTTCCCAAACAACTCCTCAATGGGCTGGCCGGTGCTCCCGTTAGGGAGTTGGATTTTCAGCAGCATGGAAAGCGTGGGCGCAATGTCGGTGATGGTGTAATACCTCACGGTTGATCCGGGTTTGATGCCGTGCCCGTAAAAGATAATCGGTACGTGGGTATCGTAGGTGTAGGGCGAGCCATGCGTGGTTCCCTGGATGCGGCTGCTTTCAAACCAGGCCGGCTCCAGCATCACCACCAGGTCGCCACTGCGCTTGGCGTGGTAGCCCCGGATGGCCATGCCCTTCAGGCCGCCTTCGTTAAAATCGCCATGGCGCAAAACACTTTTGGGGTACACGTTGGCAATTCCATCCTGTTGCAGCAAATAATTCGAGATCAGTTCGGTGGCCACCAGCATATCCACACCCCCGGTTTTCGGCTCCGCGCTAAAGGCTTCGTGGTTAAAGAAGAGCTGGTTGTTCGAAATGGTTTTGAGCAGGTTGCGGCCCGGAAAATACGCTTCCAATACTTCCTTTAAGCCGGCCAGCAACTGGCTGGAGCGGATGTACCCTGCCGGTACGTTCTGGTCAACCAGGTATTGCGGAACTTCGGCCACCGCATGATCGGCCGTCAGAAATACAAGGTATTTTCCTTCGCCCACCGTGGCATCGAGTTTTTTAAACAAGTCTTCCAGGTTTTTATCCAGCCGCAGGTACACATCCTGCACCTCCACCGACTGGGGCCCGAACTGGTGCCCGATAATATCGGGTGCGGAATACGAAACCGATAAAAAATCCGTCCACTCATCCGCGCCCATTTTCTCCCCATCAATAGCGGCCTTGGCCAATTCGGTTAAATGATCGTTGGAGAAAGGCGTAGCCGACAACAATTCAAAGCCACCATACGACTTGCGGATTTCTTTCAGGTTGTACGGGAAAGTGGATTTGGTTTCGCCCCCATAGCGCACTTCATACGGACTGGCATCGGCCCCGCTTTCCACATACTGTTCAATCGGCAACAAGGTATTCCAGGTTCCGGATAAATACTTTTCAGGAAGTTGGAGGTTGTTGAATTTCTCAACCCAAGCCGGTAGTTTGTCCATGTAAAACGTACTCGTAATAAACTTACCGGTTCGTCCATCGTACCAATAGGCGGCATCGCCCATATGCCCGGCCGGCAATACAGCGCCACGATCTTTAATGGACACGGCAATTACTTTCGCCCGTTTTTGGGTGGCAATTTCCAGTTCATCGGTTATGGTGCTGCTGAGCATTCGGTTCGGTGACATTTTGCCGCTGCTTACCGTTTCGCTGCCTACGGTTTTGTAATGCTCATCGCCCACACAATACACCACTTTATCAACCGATTTGTCATACCATTCATTGCCGATGATGCCATGAACAGCGGGTGTGGTTCCGGTAAAAATGGAAGCATGCCCGGCACCGGTGTAGGTTGGGATATAATTATAGTGTGCATTATGTACGGTAAATCCCTGGTTCACGAGGCGTTTAAATCCGCCTTCGCCAAATTTGGAGAAATACCGGTACAGGTATTCCTGCCGCATCTGGTCAACGGTAATGCCAACTACCAGTTTAGGCCGGTCAAACCCCTGGCCTTGTGCTCCCGCAACCGAACTAAAGGCTATGACCAGTAAAGTGAAAAATGTTCTCATAAATCCTGTTTAAGGGGTGAATATACCAAATAAGAAAAAGCCACCTGAAAATTTAGGATGAACGAGCCGTTAATTATCCGGGCAGTAAATCCGTTCATAATCTTCCGCTTCAAACACCTGCCTGCGTAGCAAGGTGCCGTGGTCATCGTAATAAATCACCACATAAATGGAAGCTTCCTCCACATGCTTTTCGGTAAAATACAAGGGCTTTTCGGAGGAGCCCAGGTTTTTGATGTCGCTGTACGTGGCGGGCAGGATGACGCCCTTGCGATTACTCAGCACTCCGTAATTATTCTCGCGGTGAATGACCATCAGTTTCTCGTGGGGTGTATCGCGCAGCCATGTAAAGCGCTTGATTTTATCCATCACTATACGCTTCTCCATAAAATTATAGATGATCCATTGAAAATTCTTTTTCAGCAGGGCAGTGGAATCATTCCAATACACAACTTCTTCGTACTCAAAGGGCAGAACCGTTTTGTTTTTCCAATCGATAAGGCCAAAAAACCCTCCTTTGGAAGCCACGAGAAAGTCTGCGTTGAAAGCCATAAGGTTTTTCTCATAGCCCGGCTTAATCTCCCTGCGGTTGACCACATCCAGAAATCCGAACTTTCTATCTTTTAAAACGGGCACCATGCCGGCCTGGAGATTGCCCATCGCATCGTATTCAGGCGGCACCACGGGTTTGCCCAACAGGTTTATCAAGCCTCGCTTTTCTTTGCGGATGGCCACAAACAAATTCTCCCCGGCATATTCCAGGCGATCCACATTTGCCGAAAATAATTTTTCACCACTCGGATTAAAAACCGTCAGTCCGTCCTTTTCCTGCACCACTAAAAAATATACCGAATCACGGCCCGGCAAAAACCGGAAGGCGCTTTCCTTCGACAAGGGTATAAACGTATGCGGGGCAACGTACACGTTAATGCTGTCGGCTTTAACCCCCACGGCAAAGGGTCCGCTGAAATAGAGGCTGTCGAACGGAATTTTAGAATTTGGCTTAAAGCGGTGATCCAGTAAACTCCAAGCATTGTTTTGCTTGACTGCTATCCAGGGTTGCTGGATTTCAACAGCCTGGTAGGATTCCGACTGCCCTGTGGAGGCGCTCCAAAGCCGGGTGAATTCTTTTTCACGGATAATTGCTCCGAAGAACGTAAATTGGAAATCTTTTCGGCCCATACCAACAATTTCCTTCAGGTTCATATCCAGCAAACCTTGCTCTTCGCCTTCCCGCACCCAAATGGCCTGGGCGTTCCAACGCTTTACTTCATCGAATGGTTTGCTGAACAACGGTACATGTTGATCGGCAGCCTGGGCGGCTTCATCCTTATGGACTAACCTGAACTTGCCGGCCTGCCGAACCACCAATACCTGGTCGATGGATTCAACCAATTCAAATTCTCCCAATGGTAAAGCCCTTCCCGTCAACGTGCTGATGGTCCACCGGCCCTGGCTTTTAATGGCCAGGAGCGAACCCGCCAACACACGGGCATCGTCAACACATTCGGCAACAATAAATCCAGACTTATGGAGCAAAAACAGGCATGAATCCTGATCGACCAGCAGGTAGCCATAGCCCAAATCATCCAGTTCGTGCACACGCCCCCGGTAAACTACGCTGCCGTTGCGGGCCACCACTTCGGTATCACCGGCCAGCAATTCTTCGGTGATGTTGCCGCACACATATTCGCGGTTAAGTTCTTCGGAAAACGGGGCAATCACTTCCTTGCCATTCGCATTCATAAACCCAAATTTCCCCGACTGCAGAAACGGCACCAGGTATCCTTGTTCCAGTTGGCGCAACGTACGAATGGAATCTGTTAACAAGAAGGACGGGATGTTACGTTCTTCTTCCTTCAACAGGTGATACAGGATGTTGCGCACCTGGTGGGTATAGCGGCTGGCCGGGTAGGCGTTTATAAAGTCGGTAAAGGTTTGTGGTTTTCCGGAAGCCGTTGAGATTTCGAACACCTGTTTTTCGGCATTTGCCCGATACGGTGAGGCGGGGTACTCGTTGATAAAGTTTGTGTAACTCGCCAGTTTGCGGTCACGGGTTATTGCTTCAAAGAGAAGTTTTTCGTAGCGATCGCGTGCTTCCTGGGCCCGTGAAGCATTCGGATACCGGGCGAGGAATTGATAGTACGCTTCGTACGTATTTTCTTTCAACGCATCGATATAGGCTACCTCATCGCGCAACTCACGGGCACGATCGCGCTGGATAGCAAACGGAAACCTTTCCAGAAAGAGCAAGTAAGCCTGCTCGGTGTTGATTCGCTTGGCGCGTTCGAATGCTGCGCTGTCGATTTCCTCACGCCTGGTAATCAGTACCGCACTGTCGAGGGGAAGTCGCTTCATGCGTTCGCGTTGCCGCACATCCGACCGGTGATAATCGGCCAGCGCCAGCATAACGTGCTGGTAGGCTGAATCGATTTGAAAATACGGATTGCCCGGGGCGAAGTAATAGGTTGATAAAACAAAGCGTGCGGAAGCATTTACACTGTCTTTACGTAGGGCTTTCATGGCCTGGCCTTTTGCTTTTTCCCACTTGCCTTTTTGCAGGTTGGCCAACGCCTGGCGTTCTGTTATTGATTGTCCCATCGCAACAACCGTTGTAAACACACAAACAAAACTTATTAACCGGTATGTCTTCAACCTCTAAACCTTTGGGCAAAACTACAAACTTTAGGGCGAAGACAGTTGCATCCTTCAGACAACTGTGGTTTATTCGGTTAAAATTCCTGAGATGTTGAAAAAAGGTTGTCAGCACCAATAAATTTTGTAAATTTTCATCTTTATAACCCCCGGCATGGCCAAGCTAAAAAACATCATTAAGCAGCTATCGGAGAAAGATTTCACCTCCATTTACGATTCTCTGATCGAAAGCACTGCTGAGAAGTCTGCATTCTTGTTAAAAGCCCTGCGTGAGCGTTCGCTTTCCGATACCCGCATCATGACCGAACTGGACGTTAATGCAAATGCCTACTACACACTTCGGTCGCGGCTAAACCTTAAAATTGAAGAGTACCTGATGCAGCAACTCGAAAGTCCGCGGACAGACGTGTTGCGTAAGGTGGCCAACATTAACGAGATTGTTTTCACCAAGAAAAAAACAATTGCCATTGCTACCTTAAGAAAGCTGGAGAAAGAACTGATTGATTACGATTTAGCCAACGAACTTACAGTGGTTTATAAGTCGTTGAAGAAGCTTCACGTCAACTCACCCGATTACTTTAACTATTCGCAATTATACAACCGGCATGTAGCGTATATGCTTGCGCTTGATAAAGCCGAGGATTTACTGGCCGACTATTTTAAGAAGTACGGCAGCTACATGTTATCGGGTGATGAAACCGAAAAGCTGGGTCTTTCCTTGCTGATGAAAGAGATGCAAAACGTAGCCAACCTGTACGAATCGCACAGGCTTTACGTATACCGAAGCGCCATGCATGTATTTCACCGGTTATTTGTTGAAACCGATGAAACCGTCCATCACGATACCGAATCGATTGAAGATACATTTGATAAAGTCCAGAAGATCTTCGACAGCTATGGGCTTGACTCCATCTATTACCACCTCAACCTGGTGTTTGAATTCCTGAAACTGGAGTACTACAATCACTACCATGTGTACCGCCAGGCCGAAAAATATTTTGAAGAAGTGAACGATGCGGCTGTTAACCTGCTCACCAACTATCCTACGTTTACCTTCCCGGCCCAGTTTCTCCTGTCTAAAATCAACAGGCACCTGCGGATTGGCACCGAAAAAGAACTCTACACAGAAAATGAAAACCTGTTTGAGGACTACGAAACCGATAGCATGGATATTCCACGGCATGTAATCTATATAACCTATCGGGCGTTGTCGTGTACCTATATTGGGAAATATGAAGAAGGCGCCAAACTCATCAACAACCTGTTGAACGAAATGAGTTTGAAGAAATATCCATTTGCCTTGTTGGAATTGAAAGCTCTGCTGGCTTTGCATTACGTGCTCGTGCGCGATTACGAGTTATTCAACCAACTCGCCAACAGCATACAACGCCAGACCCGGTTGTTTGGAAAAGATACCTGCGAAAATATTTTACTGTTCATCAAGATTTTAAAAATCGCCACCAGCGAGGTGAAGAAAGAAAAAGTCAAAAAAATAAAAACGTTGCTGCCGCGGTTAGCGGCCGTTAAAACAACCTATTTCACCCCAACACAACTGGTGAAGTTTGATGATCAGCTGGTGAAAAACCTGATTGATAATTAAAGATTTCGTTTCGCGCGGATCAACGCGGAGGGTGTTCTGCGAGAATCAGCGCGATCTGCGGGAAACTTTGTGTGTTTGGTGATTTTGATTTTAAATATCCAACCCTACCAGGTTATCGTGCGATAACGGCTTGTTGAGGTAGAGTTTTACATTCTCGTATTTTTTAGAACGGCTGAAGTCCTGCGGGTTGATGGATGAGGTGAGCATCACAATCTTGCACTTTCGTTTGATGACGTTGCTGAGCTTTTCAAATTCTTCCAGAAACTGAAAGCCGTCCATCAGGGGCATGTCAATGTCCAGGAAAATCACATCCGGCAACACATGGTCAACCACATCCAGCTTTTCGATATTGCGTAAAAATTCAATTGCACTTTTTGCACCGGTGTGGGTGTAAATGTTTTCGGTAATGGATGCCGCCTCAATCATTTTCTGATTGATCAGGTTGTCGATCTCATTATCATCAATGAGCATTACCGTAGTGTACCTTTTACCTGCCATGAACCGCGTGGATTATCGTTTACAAAATTAAACCAATCTATTTATAAGCCGCTTAAATGTCAAATTTAATTCCCTGCGCCAACGGCAGCGAATCGCCAAAGTTAAGGGTATTCGTTTGCCTCCGCATATAAATTTTCCAGGCATCCGATCCCGACTCGCGCCCGCCACCGGTTTCCTTCTCTCCGCCAAAAGCACCGCCAATTTCAGCGCCTGAAGTACCGATGTTAACATTGGCAATGCCGCAATCGGAGCCCGCATGGGATAAAAATTGCTCAGCTTCCCGCAATTGGGTTGTCATGATGGCGGAAGAAAGACCTTGCTTTACGCTGTTTTGTAGTTCAATGGCCTCCTCCAGGGTTTTGTATTTTATCAGGTATAAAATCGGGGCGAAGGTTTCCTGCTGCACAATGGGGTAGTCGTTCTTTACTTCTGCTATGGCCGGCTTCACATAACAGCCGGAGGCATACCCTTTGCCCGAAAGCACACCCCCTTCAACCACAAACGTACCGCCCTGCTTGCGGATTTGTTCAAGCGCGCTGAGGTATAGTTCCACCGCCTGTTTATCAATCAGGGGCCCAACATGATTTTTTGGCTCCAACGGATTGCCGATGGAAAGCTGACCATACGCTTTCTTCAACCGGTTCTTTACATCCTGGTAAACGTGTTCGTGAATAATCAGTCTGCGCGTAGTGGTACAGCGTTGGCCGGCTGTTCCCACCGCTCCAAACAAAGCACCCCGGATGGCCATGTCCAAGTCGGCATGTTCGGTAATAATAATCGCGTTGTTGCCGCCCAACTCCAACAGGGGTCGGCCGAAACGTTCCATAACCATCTTGCCCACTTCGCGGCCCATGCGCGTTGAGCCGGTTGCCGATACCAGGGGGATTTGTTCACTTTGGGCAATCCATTTACCCACCGATGCATCGCCATTCACCAGGCACGATACACCTTCAGGCACTTTGTTCTTTTCAAAAACTTTTGCAATAATCTGCTGACAAGCAATACTGCACAGCGGAGTTTTTTCGGAAGGCTTCCAGATGCAGGTATCGCCACACACCCAGGCCAACATGGTGTTCCACGACCAAACCGCTACCGGAAAATTAAACGAGGAGATGATGCCCACCACACCCAACGGATGGTATTGCTCGTACATCCTGTGATTGGGTCGTTCGGAATGCATGGTAAACCCATGAAGCTGGCGCGACAACCCAACGGCAAAGTCGCAAATGTCAATCATCTCCTGAACTTCGCCCAAACCTTCCTGGAGGGATTTTCCCATTTCATACGAAACGAGTTTTCCCAGAGGCTCCTTATGTTTTCGCAAGGCCTCACCAATCTGGCGAACCACTTCGCCACGTTTCGGTGCCGGCCATTGGCGCCATTCTTTGAATGCGTTTTTGGATACGTGCAATACCTGCTGAAAGGTTTTCTCGTCAGCGGCTTGCACCGAGCCGATCATCGCGCCATCCACCGGAGAATAGGATTTCAACGTTGTGCCTTTTGAACTTAACCACTTTTTCCCGGTAGAAACTCCGGGGTTTGTGGCTTTAATTCCCAAAACGTTAAGGGCTTGTTGGATACCTTTGTTTTTCATGTTCTCAATGATCAGGGTGCAAAGCTAATTGATTTCCGATTGAACCGGGTGTCCGAGGTGTGACAAAAAAAGAAAGATTTGTACTATCCACTTCCCTGCCCAACCCAACCACATATGGTTTATCTTTAGCGATCAAAATTTCTGTGGAATGACTGCCCCGCAACGAAAGGAACATATGGATTTTCAGAGCACCGACCTGATCGAAACGGCTGCGCAATTCATCAACACCACTTCCAGCCACCTGTTTTTAACCGGAAAGGCCGGAACCGGTAAAACCACTTTCCTGAAAAGCCTGGCCGCACGAACTCATAAATCGTTTGTGGTGGTTGCGCCTACCGGAATTGCTGCCCTGAATGCCGGAGGCGTAACCATTCACTCGCAATTCCTCCTTCCTCCGGGCACCTTTTTACCCGAACGCCAACTCCCGCACGATTTCGAACGGGGTGGAAATTACTTTGCGCAGGATTCACTGGCTAAAAAAAATCCGCTCAACAGCGACCGGAAACAAGTACTCCGCTCCATCGACCTGCTGGTGATTGATGAGGTGAGTATGTTACGGGCTGATTTGCTGGATGCGATCGACTACAGGCTAAAAGCCGCCCGCGGAAATTTTTACAAAAGTTTTGGCGGGGTTCAGTTGTTGCTGATTGGCGATCTGTACCAACTGCCACCGGTGGTGAAGCGCGAGGAAGAAAATGTTTTAAACCGGTATTATGCATCACCCTGGTTTTACGAAGCCAAAGCCTTGCAGCACGACCCGTTCGTGTACCTTGAGTTGGATAAAATTTTCCGTCAACACGATAACGCTTTTATTCACATCCTGAACAACCTACGTAACAATGTTCCTACACCTGAAGATATTAACCGGTTGAATGCGCACTATCAAACCCCGGAAGCCATCCGGGAACTGCGTGAAGTCATTACCTTAACCACCCACAATTACAAAGCCGATGACCTGAACTACCGTGCCTTGCAAGCCTTAGCTACACCCTCGGTATTTTATGAGGCTCACATTTTGGGTGATTTTCCCCAAAACCTTTACCCGGTGCTTCCCAAACTTGAACTGAAGGTGGGTGCACAAATCATGTTTATCAAAAACGATTCGGAAGGGAAAGCCTATTTCAATGGCAAACTTGCTACGGTACGTGAACTCACAGAGGAGAAGATCATCGTAACCATGGGTGATGACCGGGCGCCTTACACGCTGAAAAAAGAAACCTGGGAGAATAAAAAGTATACGGTAAATCCCGTAACCCGCGAACTGGATGAAGAAGTGCTGGGAACCTTCGAGCAATACCCCATTAAACTCGCCTGGGCCATTACCGTACATAAAAGTCAGGGCCTTACATTCGATAAAGCCATTATCGATGTGGGCCAGGCCTTTGCTGACGGGCAGGTATATGTGGCGCTTTCGCGATTGCGTTCACTTGACGGGCTGATTCTTCGCACCAAAATCAATCCGGGGGTAATTGGCACCGACAAACACGTTGTGGCTTTTACCGAACAATACAACCGACCCGAAAAGCTGCCCGATGAATTAAAGGACCGTCAAAAGTTTTTCATCCGCGAGGTGCTGGAACACACCTTTAATTTTGAAAGCCTGGTTAAAGACCTCCGGTACGTGCAACAAGGAAAACTTCCGGCACTGAAAGAATCGGCTCTTAAACCGGTACTAAAGGAAATGGAAGTCACCCTGGCTGGTGAAAAAGAAACAACACAAAAGTTTAACCGCCAACTGGAAACCCTGCTTCAAGCCCGAAACTTCGGGCTGTTGCTTGAGCGGGTAAATAAAGGCGCAGCGTACTACAAAAATTTTCTGCAACAACAGTTAAAAACGCTGCTGCGGCACAAGGCAGAAATGCAACATCATAAGCGGGTAAAAACCTACTTAAACCATCTGGATGACCTCGACCAACTCCTTACTAAAAAACTGGAGGAGATTGATAAGGTGGGGCTGCTTTCCGAATCCATCTTATCGGGAAACAACGCTCCGGATTTTTCTGATCTTGCCCACGTGCGGGCAGAAGTACGCAGCAAAATCCTGGAAGAAATCCATAAATCCATTAAGCCTGTTCAACTCAGCGAAAAGAAAACCCGTACCCGGAAAAAAAGAGGCGAAAAATCCAATGATGCGCGCAGCACCTACGACATTACCCTGGACTTGCTTAACGCGGGCAAGACCATTGCCCAGATAGCCCATGAACGCAAACTAACCACCGGCACCATCGAATCGCATTTGGCCAAGGCTGTTGCGGCCGGACGAATCAGCATCTTTACGTTCATGTCGGAAGAAGCGGTGCAGCAGGTTACCGAAGCCCTGGCCGATATGCCGGAAGCCTTCAGTTCAACCCAACTGTACGCCAAACTGAACGGCACGTATAGTTACGGTGAACTTCGGGCGGTTATGGCGCACACCGGAAGAAAATCAAGCCGTTTGCAAGAATAGATTAAGGGTATCTCTAAAAACCTAACGTTTGGGTTTGTGATGCTGGCGCTTGCGAAGCCGCCATTATCCACCTAGGAAAACGTTGTTAGGCAAATCGTCAACCTCCAATAGCACAAGCACGTTGTTGTGTGTTGGCCCAACTCACTCAATCTTTTTATTAACATCGTCCTTAAGTGGTCGTAAGTGTCGGGTTACTATTGACCAAATTATTGAGTCGTCAACATTGTCGTAGGAATGAATTAACCTATTTCTTAAACTTATTATTTGTGAAGCGCTCTTAAGGTCGTTTATTGTTGACTCCTTAAGGAATTTGTTAACAGCTTCTCCAATAATACCCAAATGTCGTTCGACAGCCCCTTTGGTTTTTGGGTCTTTCTCGTATTCTGCGAATGATTTTAAATCTTTTGTGAAGTTCTCAATCAGATCGATTGAATTAATTATGTCAGACAAAAACTTTTTCTCCTTCTCCGTCATAGATTAACTTTTTTGTCCGATTAATATTTGATTTCAGATATGGATTTCGGATTGAGTCTTCAGTTAATAAATCTACTTTCCTCTTGAAAAGGGCTTCAAGTTTGTCCCATAGTGAAAGTAATGCTTCTCCACGGTCAGCAGGGTCACTAATGTCGAGTTTAACAACGATGTCAATGTCGCTTGTATTTGGGTCAAAATGGTCGGTAATAGATGACCCAAAAGCATAAATTTTGTCCACCTTATGTGAACGACATAAGTCAACAAAGTCTGTGTATCTCTCTTTTATTAGGGTCATTAAATCCATGTCCAAATATACTCAATTTTTTACTGTCATTTTTTGTAGAGCTTGCACACAGAATGTAGCATGACGTTACTCCCGGGTTTTTAGAGATGCCTTTACTCCATTCCCGGTTGCTTCAGCACAAACCCGGTTTTGGCTTTTTCGTCATCTACAATTTTCTTCACATCACTCAGCAATTTTTTTGCATCGTAAATGATTCCGTCTTTCACGGTGTATTTCACTCCGCCTACGCGTACCGGTTTGTTGTCGTCAGAAAGTTTAATCGCGCCTGTTCCGTATAAAACCTGCAGGTTCTCCAAAGGATTTTGATCCACAATGACAAAATCAGCCAATTTGCCAACTTCAACCGAACCCAAATCTTTCTCAACACCCAGCGCCTGCGCGCCATACAAGGTGGCCGATCGAATTACTTCCAGCGGATGGAAGCCGGCTTCACGCAACAACTCCAACTCGCGGATGTAGGCAAAACCATACAATTGAAAAATAAAGCCGGAATCCGAACCGGTGGTTACCCGGCCTCCACGGTTTTTATATTCGTTCACAAACTTCATCCACAAGGCATAGTTTTCGCGCCAGTTTACTTCCTGTTCGGTACCCCAGGCAAACCAATACGAGCCATGCGCCCTGCGGTTGGGTTGGAAGAAACTCCACAACTGAGGCAAGGTATAGTCTTCATGCCACTCGGCCCTGCGCGCCCGGTGCAGATCGCGGCTGGCCTCATAAATGTTGAACGTTGGGTCGAGGGTAAAATCCAGTTTGATCAATTCGTTCATCACGTTGTTCCAATGTTCTGAATACGGTGCGGCTGCCTGCTTCCACAACTTGCCGGCATTTTCGAAACGATGTTGCTCATTCTGGTAATTGTAATCCAGCGGATAATCCTGGATGGTGCGATCGGTAAACAAGGCTTCGGGTAAACCATACCAGTGCTCCATGCTGGTTAATCCCGCCCGTGCCGACTTCACTACATTCCAGCGTGCCACATCCATTTGTGCATGATGGCAGGCCGAGCGCAAGCCAAGCTTTTTGTTTTCTTCCAGTGCAGCCTGCATAATATCAGGGGCAGCGCCAAAGAATTTTATGCCATCAGCTCCTTTTGCTTTATTGTTCCGTACCCATTCGCGCGCCAACTCCGGGGTGCTGATGGGTTTTTGACTACCGGCCCCAAAAGCTGTATAGGCATGAATGCGCGGTGCGGTTATGGCGTTGCTGGCGCTCATCTTCTTCTGGTCAAGTACCCAATCCAGGCCGTTGCCGGCCGAAGGATCGCGCACTGTAGTGATGCCATGACTCATCCACAACTTAAACACGTATTCGGCTTTGGGCGCCTGGCCTCCGCCAATGTGCCCATGCATATCAATAAAGCCGGGCATCAGGTACATGCCCTCGGCATTCAATTCCTTTCCGCCCGCTTCCAGTTTTGGTCTGCCCTCTTCAGAAATGGGTACTCCGGGATACCCCACGTTAACCACGCGCTCAATGCGGTTTTGCCGGACAATAATATCAACCGGGCCTATGGGTGGCGCCCCGGTTCCGTCAATCAGGGTTACCCCGCGAATGATCAATTGGGGATACGGCCCATCGCCTTCCTTAACCAAAGGAGCTTTCGTAATGCGGTCTTGTGCAAAAGCGGTAAGGGCAAGGAAGCCCATCAGGTAAAGAATCTTCTTCATAGGAAATGATTAAAGATCAAAAGCTAAACAACTTCCGGTGAAAAGACAATGCGAAATAGGTTTATCGGTTCCCTTGTTCCATTTATCATTCTGGGTGCCGGCATGCCGACCCTTCGGATTTTTTAGGAAGAGTTCCCCTTCGAATTGCTCCGCGCATATATTCATATTGCTTTAATTCCTTAAGGAGATCGTTCATCCTTGATTTGGTATATGCCATAGTCACGCGAACCCATTAAGATGTAATTGAGATTCTAACGAAAGTCCCCGTCCGCGGAAATACTTGCTAAAGATGACCGCGTTGCGCTGGAGCAAAAAACAGAAAAGAAAGTGGTAATCCGTGAAAACTTTTTGCCGCCTGCTAAGTCTAAGAAGAAATTAAAATAATGTTTTATGGGTATCCGTTTCACGTCCTAAAGAACAGACTATGTACTTTTTGAACCACATAGAAACATAGAACACATAGTGTTCAGCGTAAATTCCCTATGTACGTAACCAGTTAAATAGTTTGGCAATGAGTTCTTTTAAATCTCTCGTTGCTGTTTCTCTCGAGACATGATAAGTATCCGTTTTAATCCTAAAACCACCGATGTACATAGGGCGCACTTTTGTGGATTTTTGTGCCTGCCTTGCCATCCCTCCGGGAGGTAAACCGGTAGGCAGGCTTTTGAGTTTTAGTGGCATTTCACGGTCTTGAAATTTTTGCCACAAAGGCACAAAAACACTAAATGTTTCACAAAAGCTACACGTAACAGTTTATTTGTGCGTAACTCCAGCTATTTAAGCCAGGCGGACAAAGACTCGCCTCGGAAGCCGCAGCCACCAAAAACCCAACACGTTTATGATTCAACCCGTATGCTCAATTGATACATATATTTCGCCAGTTCATGCTCAACCTTATCCCGGTCGGTCCACCAGTTGCGGCTGAACACCCGCAGGTACGTCCAGTGTTTTTGTTTTAACAACAACGGGGTGTACACATGGGGTTCTTTGGCAGTAAACGACTGCGTATATAAACTGTCATCGGTAAACACCAAGCCCTCC
This sequence comes from uncultured Roseivirgaceae bacterium, assembly GCA_964583905.1. GTDB lineage: Bacteria > Bacteroidota > Bacteroidia > Cytophagales > Cyclobacteriaceae > UBA2336. The sequence goes on along the minus strand of CAZOYJ010000016.1, from coordinate 9,778 downwards.
GGTTTGCCGTCCTTCATCACCACCAAATCGGCAAAGGGAAAATGCTGCGTTCTTAAATCGTACGGCTTTTGTTCCACCTGGCTCCACCGAACTAACGTGGCCTGTAAATACCATTCGGCATTTTGTTTTTCGGGCTGAGGTGTAGCCGGAACGAACTTGCCGGCCGAAACCTCGCGGGCAAACTCCAGGTAAGAACGCAACAGTTTAGGACCTTCGTTTTTAATGCCTTGCAAGCGCAAATCCTCGGGCCAGATGCTGGCCACGATAATGATTTTTTCGCGTGCCCGCGTAATTGCAACATTCAACCGGTTTTCTCCGCCCGCTACATTCAGACTGCCAAACTGCATACTCAGCTTTCCTTTCTTATCGGGGGCATAGCCAATCGAAAAAACGATGATGTCTTTTTCATCGCCCTGCACATTTTCAATGTTCTTCACAAACAAGGAAGTTGGCAACGCCACACCGGCTTGTGTGGCTTCATCTTCAAGCCGGTCCAGGATCAGCATTTGCTGCGGCATGTTGAAGGTAACAATCCCGATCTCCTTCCCGGGTGAGGAAATGAGTAATCCCAACACCAGTTGAACCACGTGTTCGGCTTCTGCCGGATTGGTTTGGTTTTCCCACCAACCGTCAATTTTATCGTACACCATGGCCGGTTCGGGTTCTTCAACCGTGCGCCTGTCGGGGAGCAATTTTAAATTACCGGAATAGAAATGCCGGTTTGAAAAATCAATCAGCTCGAGTGATTGGCTACGGTAGTGACCGTTGAGGCGCACCGTATTCAGGTACTTGCCCGATAATTCCAATAAGGAATCTACTTCCAGTTCCAAGCTGTCGGCTTCATCCTCCCAACGGATCTGGTACAATTCAAACGGCCGGAGTTGTTGCTGATCTCCGGCCACTACCACTTGTTTTCCACGCGCAATGGCCGGAATGCCGCGCTCGGCAAAACACTGAGAAGCTTCATCGAAAATCACCAGGTCGAATAATTCCTCCATGGGAAAAATAGCCGATACCGACTCGGGCGAGGCCATCCAGCAAGGCAAAAGTTTGAACACCTCGCGGTGGAATTCGGTTAACAGTTTGCGCACGGGCCACAGGCGTTTGCGTTTGGTTACCTGGTGGTGCAACTCACGATACGTAACGCGGTTGTTCAGCCGGTTGTATTCAATGCTCTCGCAAATGGTTTCGCGCGCCCGCAGCAACACGATTTCTTTACTCAACTCACGTTTGGTTTCGGTTAGTTGCAGAATTTCAGCCTGCACTTCTTCCATGCGCAAGGTAGACACCGACCGCAACACGGGGTACTTGGTTTCGATGTGCTCAATCCAGGCCAGGCGCAAGCTGTTTTGAAATAATTGTGCGCAAGCTTCTGCATCTCCTTCCGGAATTGCATCCCTTAATTTGTTGATTACTTCACCCTCGTGCGGTTTCAACCCTTCGCGCAACCGGTCGTAATCACTAAGGCGGTCAAAATCGCGCTGAAGTATTTTGATCCATTCACCTGCTTCCTCCGGGTGATGAATCAGTTTCCTGATTTGATACTGTGACAGGTGTTCTTGCCAGGCGGCCTTGCGTTCTGCCAAAGGTTTAACCGCATCGTAAACCGACCAAATCAACCGGATGAATTCATCGCGGGTGTACAGGGTAACGTTTATCCCCTGCCGGATTTCCCGCAAGGAACTGAACAGCAATTTTGCGCGCACGGCAAACCGCTGTTTTTCAAACCATTTCTTCAGCACCTTAGCATTATACGCTTCCGGAAAATCAATCAGCCAGGCCTTCCTGCGCAAAGCGGTTACATGATGCTCAAAATTTAACCGGTTATCCAGCCGTTGTTCGAGGGTGCGTAAACCGGTTTTGTTATAGGGTAACCCATTACCAATTAACACACGCTTCAGAAAAAATTTATGCTCCGAAAATAATTCCCAGCGCATCATCTTAAACCAATTCTTGCGGGCCAACATGCGTTGCTGCAGGGCCAGTTGGCATAATCCGATCTGGCCTTTTTTCAGGGACGACTCAACCCCCGCGCCATCAAAGCAGTTCAGCACCAGGCGTTCCATGTTTTGAACCCACAGCAGGCTGGTCTCGTCATCCTTCTCGGGCGCCATGGCCAGGAAAAAATGAAACACCAGTTCATCGGCCAGCAGCTTGATCATTTCATCCGCATCCGGTTTTCGCAGCAAGAGGGTTTCACTATCTTCCAGGTTCAGGGTAAGATCAACCAACTGTTCAAGCTGGTCGGATAGCACGCGTTGATAAGCCGGAATATCCGTTATGGTTTTTTCGATCTCCTTCCGGTGTGAAAGTTTTAAACCCGCCAGCGATTTCCGGTCACGCCAGGCATATTCCTGGGTTTCAAATTGCCGGGCATACTGAATGCAGTGTGAAAGCTTCCGCAGAAAATCATCGAGGGTATCAAAATGAAAGTGCTGGTATTCCTGTTTAATGTTGATGGTGTCTCCGGTGGGGTCGGAAGTGAGGTACAATTCCTTTACGCTGAGTCCACATTCCTTGTCGTGATACAGCGCCTTTCTGAATTCTTCCAGTTCTTCAACCAGGTGATCCAGTGTGCGGCTAACCTGTACAAATTTTCTTTCGGTTTGGATGGCATCAATGCTCCGGTTAAAGCGTTTGAATTCTTCAAGCCGATCGATCTGGCGGGCAATTTTCTGAAAGATGTCTCTGCGGTCATCGCGAAAGTCATGAACAAGACCGCAAAAATCACTAAGGTCTGCCTGTTGCAACCGATCAAACACGACATCGAGCGCTACCCGTTTCTGACACACCAGCAACACCCGTTTGCCTGAAGCCATGGCATCGCTGATCAGGTTACAGATCAATTGTGATTTGCCGGTACCGGGCGGCCCTTGAACAACCAATGACCGGCCCAGTTTTGTGGATTTAATGGCATGTTCCTGCCACGCATCGAGTGGAAATGGGGTGTAGATTTTTTCTTCCGGTACGGCCAGGTTTATGGCTACGGGGTCATCGTCATGGTGAATGCCATGGTTGCGCGCTGCAAACAAATCCTCCAGCGTATCCATGTTCTTATCTTCCATAAGCTGAAGGTAATCGGGCACAAGTTGCGAGCCAGCTTGTGGGAAAATCCCGAGCACCGCCTCCGGAAAAAGTTTCAATTCGCCTGTATGGTGTGTTTCCACAAACTCTTCTTTCCGGAATTCCTGGAACGGTGCAAGCTTATCGGTAAACGTATCGGGATTGAAGTTAATCTCCAGCCGGTCTTTCAACAATTGATACAACTGCGTTCGGAAAACCGTGCTGTCGGGATCAAAGTCTTCAAAATCGGTTTCCAACAGCGCTTCATCCGGCTTTATTTGATTATAGAAATAGTACGCCAGCAACAACGACTTGTTGAACGTAAGGCCTGCATTTCTCCGGAGTTTCAAAACCCAGTTTTCTTTTTCCTGCACGATCGTTACCGGGAAAAAAAGTAAGGGCGCCCGTACGGGGGTGCCATCCGAAAATTTTCCCTGCAGTATGGGCCAGCCCAGGTGCAGGTCGTTCGAGCCGCGTTCATCAAAAATAAATTTATCGATGCGCTGGAGGCGTTTTAATTTTTTGCTGGCCGTGTTCACCGCTTCCATGCGGCTGTCGAGTACGGGGCAAATAATTTTATCACGACCGGCTATCAGGGCGTTGATGATTTCAAAAGCAGGTTCTCCCTTCAACTGACTGAACGATTGCACGTCAAGCAACTGCTCGCTGTGCAGGCGAAGTACCAGCAGCAAGCGGTTATTGCCGCTGAGGCCGGTGAGCCTCCGCAAAAAAGTCTTCCATATGGATGACGTGTTAGTCAACCGTGAGGTATGGTCTGATGCTGTTGAGTTGCGCTTCATCCAGTTGAAGAATTTTACGAAGGTCTTCAACCGATTGGTACTTTCCATGCTGAAACCGATAGGTTACCATAGCCCGTGCCATTCGTTTGGAAATGTACGGATGTACGGCCAGTTCTTCCTCCGTAACCGCATTAATATTTAGGGTTTGGGGTTGAAAATCTTCGCGGATAAAGGAAACTTTCAACAACCGGTCGATCACCGCGGAGTCCAGACCGTAGATTCCATATAATTGATGTGTAGCAACAAACCCACCCAGCCTGTCGCGATGCTGCACAATACGGCCCGATAGTTTTGAACCTATTCCATATATTGTTTTCAACAGGGAAGTGTCGGCAAGGTTAAGGTCAAACCGGGTGGCTTCGCGGGTAACCGGTTTCTCCCGATGTGATGAAATCGGTTTTTCGTTCGCTGCAACGTTGAACGATTCGGGCAACAGAATAAACGGTTCGAGGTTGGCGAAAAACAACGAGTCCATTCCGTAAAGTTTCATCAGGTCGTGTTTAATCCTGAATGATCCGCCCTTAGTGCGGTAGGCTATCAATCGTTTCGACAACCCGGGCGAGAATCCGAGTGCTCGTAATTCTTCTTCAGTAGCCTGGTTCGGGTCGAAGGGAAAAAGGGTAATGTTTCTCTCCTCCTCATCAACCAACACAGTGTACTCATCAAACTTCCACAAAGCCGCCAGACTGTCGAGGGTGGCTTGTTCCCGGCTAAAATCGGGTTCATGCCGGCTGGAGTACCACCGATAGAGCGGTTCGGAAAACACAACGATAGCCACCACCGGCAAGAACACAATAAATCCATGAGTTTGCGCACGTGAAAAACCGAAGAAGTTCCTGATCCATCGCCTGAGGGCCATATTATAAACATTGAGGGGTGATCGAAAATACAAAATTTTTTGATTTGCATGGCTGGAAAAGGAAAACGGCACCGGTTGCATACCTGTAATTATGTTTCCTAACTTTCGACCAATGAACCGTAACGCGTTTCGATGTTGACTAACCTTGAGGAAAAATCCTTCATCAACCTGATAAACGAACATCAGGGTCTGATCCATAAGGTTTGTATCCTGTACGAAACCGACCGGGATGCCCGCAACGACCTCTTCCAGGAAATTGTACTGCAGTTGTGGCGCTCCTTCCATACGTTCCGGGGGGAGGCCAAAATTACTACCTGGATGTACCGCATTGCGTTGAACACGGCCATTTCGGGATTGCGCAAACAGAAAAGATCCTTCAACACGGAAGAACTGGAAGAACGGCATTTTAACATAACCGACAACAACCCAGACCATACCGAAGAAAACATTCAAAAGCTTCACCGGTGCATCCGGCAATTATCGGAAATTGAACGTGCTATGATTATGATGGCCCTGGATGAAGTACCCTATGAAGAAATTGCCGAAACCATTGGCATAACGCAAAACAATGTTCGGGTGCGGATGAACCGCATTCGTGAAAAGCTTAGAAGACTGATGAACACATAAAATGGAAGAGCTGGACGATTTAAAATCCATCTGGAAACAGCAAAAAAGCTTCGAGCCAAAAGGTGAAGCTGAGCTTGCCCGGATGACTAAGGGAAGCAGTAATACGCTGGTCAGCAAACTGAAACGCAACGTTTGGTTTGAACTGATTTTCACCCTGGCCTGCTTAACCGGGTTGGGCCTGTACAGTCTGTCCCTGCAGGCAGGCGCTTTGATGTGGACTATCTTATCCCTGCTGGTTTTATTGTTTGCGTATTCTTTTTACTACATCAAAAAAATAATGCTGCTTAACCAGTTCAACCCGGCAGACGAAAACATAAAAGATAATCTTAGCCACCTGGTTGAAAGACTGGATGTATACATGAAATTTTACAAGCGCAGTTACGCCATTTTATACCCGGTATTTTTTGCCCTGGGGATTTTGTTCGGTGCGCTTGAATCCGGATTCGACAGGTTTATCCACAAGTTTGAAAATCTATTGTACACGATATCTTTTATCATCCTTTCCCTGGTGTTTATGGTGGGTGTTTACACCCTTACCAATTGGTACCTGAAGAAACTGTACGGCAACCACATTGATAAGCTGAAGTCGCTCCTGGCCGAACTGGAGGGATAGGATACAAAAAACTAAAAAACCTGATCACCGTCATACCAGGTTTCGTTCGAACCAGCGAACTTTACCCTGTACTTTTCGTTTTTCCCCAATACCATGAAGCTGGCTGAACGACTAAACGAACCCTTTCCCTTCTACCTGAACGATGACCGCAAAAACGTGGGGTTGGTTGTGGTTATCAGCGCTTTTGTAGTGGCCTTCATGTATTTTTTCAAACTCTCCACCGATCATGATCTTACCCTTCCCCAACATTTTCTGTTTGGTGGGGTAACGATGGGTTGTTTACTGATTAACATTGTGTGGCTGCCCAGGGTTTTACCGGCCTGGTTTGACCATTTTAATCTGAAGAAATATATCCTGCTTAATATCTGGCACATCCTCCTGATCGGCATGGCAAGTTCGGTGGTAGATATTTTTTACATCTGCCCCGAAAAAACAGTTTGGGAAAATATAGTGGAAGCCCACAGCAGGGTGGCCATTAAGGGGATAATACCCATTGCGCTTACCACCCTCTTTTTGCGCAATACCATGTTGCGGCAAAACCTGAATAGCGCCTTGAAGGCCAACTTGGAATTGAATAAAATCCAAAGCCTGAAAAAAGAAACCTCCAGAAGCAACACGAACTCAATAACGCTATACTCCGATACCAGCGAAACGCTAACCCTTAACCTTCCGGACCTGCTGTATGTGGAGGCTGATGATAACTACTCCACTGTTGTGTGGAAAAACGGGAATGGCATAGAGAAAAAACTGCTTCGCGCCAACCTGAAGAGCATCGAAAATCAACTCGACAACTCCTTCACCCTTCGCTGCCATCGGTCATTTTTGGTGAACATCAACGCCATCAGCAATGTGGCCGGCAATACCAACGGGTACAAGCTCAAAATCCTTGATTCCGACATTTTTATACCCGTGTCGCGTCAAAAAGGCAAGGATGTGATTGAAAAAATCAGCCAGTGGCGGAATGTTATGGAGCTGTCCTGAAAACCTGTCGCGTTTAAACTATCCACTCACCCCAAAACTGCTTTCTTCACCCCACAGGTCGACAGTTCGCAACATAGGGCTGGCCGGTCACCACAACGCCTCATTTTAGTGGGTCATTTGCTGTTCCTTTAGCGTTGTATTGGAACACTTAAAAAATTACCCATTATGAAATTCATTTATTTACTCTCCGCATGGTTACTGGTTGGCCTGGTAACCGAATCGACTGCACAAACAGCTCCGCGTACAGAATTTGCCATGCAACTCAGCAAAAACGCATTTGATGTAAAACCCGGTACCTCTACCGAATTTACCGTACAGATTATCCGCTCAAAAACATTTACCCGCACAAAGGGAAAACTGGGTTTTTCATCCAGTTTACCAGAAGGTATTACCATAACGTTTGAGCCTACAGAAGGGCTTTTTGAAACCAGCAATGCAACCATCACGGTAAGTGAACATGCGAAGGCTGGTCAGTACCAGGTAATCGTAAATGCCGAGCTTAACCGTGTTGTGAAAGGCTCCATTTTGAAAATTACGGTGCCTGAGAAGAAAGTCAATGAAGTGGTAACCATTAATTAATCACAGGACTAGTTGACAGTTGACAAGAGCAATTGACAATACCCTTGTCAACTGTATCTTTGTCAATTGTCAACTGCTTTTCGCGGCATTATAAGCTTACCCGGACACTCTCTAATAGCGCCTGCTGAACGGTTGAAAATTGAGGTGTGTCTACAAATTTCTGATTGATTTCAAGTTCAATTCCCAGGTACTTGTTGCCTGGGAATTTTTTTCGTAAAGTGGTAGTCAGCCCGTCATCGGTTCCTTTGTAGGGTTCATTAAACCGGATGTTGACCCCGGGAAGTCGCAACACCAATTCCCGTTCAAGTTGTTGACAATAGGCCAACTCACCGCTTCTTTCCGGATCGAATAACAACCCGATATCAACAGCTCTTGAAACACCCTGCCATACGGGTGTAAAAGAATGAACGGATACATGGAGTACGCACTTGTCCAGTTCCAGAATCTTGCTTTCAATCGACTGCCGGTAAGGACGATGATATTCGGCAATCAGTCTTGCTTTCCCGGCATCATCCAGTTTATTGCTGAATGTTGAAAACAACGCGGGGTTGTCCAACGACCGGTTCAGCTCAATCAACAACCGGGTTGTTGTTTCGAAAAACAAGTGTGCCGGGAGCTGTTCAGCAAGAAAGGTGGCTATGTCGAGTGCCCCGGGATCCCACCCGCGGTGCGACTGTAGGGCTTCATCAGCTCCTTCAAACAATTCCTGGTATTGTTCGGGCACCTGATTACCTCCGTGTTCACAACTGATCAATACCGGGTACTTCACCGATCAGGGTATAAAGAGTTTGTTGTGTGCGAGGCAATCGGAAAGCCTCCGGTACACGCGTTGGATGGACGTTACGGAGTGATCCCCCTGAAGGGCCTTCATCATCCGGTTGGAGAGTGTTCCTTCCTGCAATACAATATCCAACTCGGGTTTTCTTTTTTCCAGCGCTATGTTTCCGCTGTCGATAAGAACCTGAGCAATGTGTTTCCAAAGTGTACCGGCAGTCCGGCCACCCGAATCGGGAACCTGGAAATTTTTCAGGTAATCAACATCCCGGATCAGGGCCTGCTCGCCTCTTACTACCGTAGATTCCAGCACCTGTACAAGGTTGTCGGTGCGGCACTTCATCTGCCCTTCGTGATCTACAAATTTTTCACTCACCAACGCCTTGATCGTTTCGATAATCAATTCCAGCAACGCCAGCTCGGCTGCCGGGCATTCCTGGCTGTCGATCAACCGGATTTCAATTGAACCGCGATCAAACCGGGGTATCGCTCCGCGCGAATTCACCCAGATGGGATTAAGGATTCCCTGTGGGTCGTGGGGTGCAATGTCGCTCTTGATCTTTTCATAAATCGTATTCAGGTAATTGCGTTTGCTGAATACAGCTTCCGGGATCACCCTGCCGGTGATGGAAGGAATCCGGGATTGATTGGTTTTATAGTATTTCAGTCGGGTGTCAAACGCCCCGGTAATTTTTCCTTCAATAATGGGCGTACTCGCACATAAAGCCGGAATGATGGGCAGCACTAACCGAACGGCTGCATGCAGTTTGGCAAATTCTTCATCGTCATAAAACGGAAGGTTGAGGTGTGTGCTTTGCACATTCGACCAGCCATGACCCCGGCAGTCGAAAATTTTATTGTATACTTCATACACCTCATTGCTTTCGTGTGGCCACAACCTGGTTTCCGTTAGTGGATTCATAAACGGGTGCGCACCGGTAGGAAGCAGGCAGGCATTCCGGGGGGCCAGTATAGCATTGATTCGCTTCACGTTATCGGCAAAAGCAGTTTCCAAAGCGCTGAGATTACTTTCCGGTTTGGTGGATTTCAATTCCAACACGTGCAACACCAATTCATTTGACCAGGTGACCATTCCATTTTCAAAGTCACTTCCATAGTCGCCCAGTTCGTGCTTCAGCACTTCATCGGCAATGGGTTTTACTGCCAGGGTTTCCTGGTCTACAATCATGTATTCCAGTTCTACACCGTAGCCCTGAAACAGGTGAATGCGGGAGGGTTGAGTCATAGGTTACCGATCGGCTTTGATCTTATTTAAAAGTACATCCATTACAGTTGTATACAATTTATCTTTCAGAATTTTATCTTCTATGCCGGCATCAATATTCGGATTGTCGTTTATTTCAATCACATAAAATTTACCGTCCACTTCTTTCATGTCTACGCCATACAAACTCTTTCCGATTAATGCGGTTGCTTTCAGTGCCGTGCGGATCAATCCCGATGGCGCCTGGTCAACCACAA
>CAZOYJ010000015.1:0-29861 GCA_964583905.1 uncultured Roseivirgaceae bacterium | reverse complement strand
TCCAAAAACAGCATTAACGGAAGCCTGGTCAATGCCACGGTATCCTACACTCAAATCGATAATGGCGCGAGCCTGGGATTGGAAAATGAAGAAGCCTTTCTGATCCGGTTCGACCGGCCCCTGGTTTCGCCTTACACTCGCCTCGCTGGAGGTGTAGAGTTCAGCAGAAACCGGTCAACAAATGTTTTTGGAACCCCGGTTTCGGATTTTCGAAAGTACAGTTACGATATCCAGGACGTGTGGGCAGGCTATAACATCGGCATTAAGAATCCGGTTGAAAACCGGAACCGCCATTTTGTTGCCTTGCGGATTTTTCAGCAGCATTTCCGCGAACAACCGGCTCAATTGGTTGAAGCAACCAACCCGATGTATAACGACAAAACATTTATACTGGGCTCGACCACCTTTTTTAATCAGAATTTTTACCAAACCCGGTATGTGTATGGGTTCGGCAGGACAGAGGACGTGCCGTATGGAAAATACCTAACCCTAACCGCAGGCCATGTGGCGCAGCTTAATTTAAAACGGCCTTATGCCGGGATTGAACTCGATAAAACTATGGTGCGGCCTAACGGAGATTTTTATGAATACAAATTACAGGCTGAAGGATTTTGGGGAAATGATGATTGGGAAGATGTAACGCTCCTCGCTTCAGCATCGCTGTTCAGTAAGTTAATCCGTTATAAACAAGTCAAGATCCGTCAGTATTTGGGTATCAGTTATACTACTATCCTCAATCAACAAGTTAATGTACCGTTAACCATTAACAGCGATTTTGGATTAGATGGATTTCGTGCCGACAGTGTGTTGGGTACTCAACGGTTTACCATTTATACCCAAAGCCTGGCCTTTCTGCCTAGGTCAATATTGGGTTTCCGGTTTGCACCGCTGGTGTTCGCTGAACTTTCGGCTATCGCACCGAAAGATCAAAACCTGTTCGCTCAAAAACCCTTTTCCGGATTTGGAGCAGGCTTACGAACACGCAATGAAAACCTGGTTTTTGGAACGATCGAATTGAAAATCTTTTACTTCCCCCGGGTAACCGAGGATCTCTCAACGGTTAGGGTAACCCTTTCCTCAAATTTACGGGTCAAATACAGTTCAAGCTTTGTCAGGCCGCCACAATTTATTCAGTACAACTGATTTAATTCTCCTGCCGCTTTACGGATACGCCAACCGATTCGATCCAGTTGTTAATCATAGTGGTTTCGTGCGGGGTGACCTTGGCGTCACGGTGTAGAATAAGGTATGACTGCAAAGGCATCCACCCATCGGTTACCGCTTCCGACAACTCCTCTAATTTATGACTGGCCTTTTTCTCACTGTACGTTTTAAACTCCGAAAAATTCAAGTGCTCTTTACCGTCCTGAATGTGAAAGTACATCCACCACCCAACCGGTTGAATGTTTGTATACCAGGGATAAACCGTTCTGTTGCTATGACAGTCGTAACACTTTTGCGCCAAAATGTTATGGACAGCTTGTGGCATTCCGTAGGTCAGCGAGATATCATTTTCACTGATTCCTTCCGCTTGATTTTTGGGAGGGCGGATAAATTGCATAACAACCAATACCAGCAACAATCCAATAATAATCTTTCTGGTCATTTTAAGTTCATTAGCTGCACACTAAACGAAAGTTAGAGACTTGTTTGTTGTTTTCCTACCTACCCGCTAACTTGTTCGCTCCCTTGACGAAAACCCTGAACCCATGAGAAAGCTTTTCATTATAAGTAGCATTGTTGTAATCGCCCTTATCCTTGTATGGGCCTATTTCTGGATTGACGCGCTCTATACCTTTATCCTGGTTGGCCCGCTCATTTACATGGGTGTGTACGACATGATACAAACCAAGCAATCCTTAAAAAGAAACTTTCCATTGGCCGGGAGGCTCCGGTATGTGTTTGAGGATCTTCGCCCGAAGATTCAACAATACTTCGTTGAGTCGGATACCGATGGCGTACCGATCAACCGGATCGATCGCTCGGTCATTTATCAACGTGCCAAGAAGCAACTGGACACCGTTCCTTTTGGAACTCAGCTTAATGTTTATGCCGAAGGTTACGAGTGGATGACCCATTCGGTAACTCCGTTGGATCACCATAAACTGGAACACAGTCCGCGGATATTGGTTGGTAATAAAGATTGCCGGCAGCCGTACAGTTCAAGTGTAATGAATGTTTCGGCCATGAGTTTTGGCTCATTAAGCGGTAATGCGGTGGAAGCCCTGAATGCCGGGGCGAAGATTGGCGGGTTTGCGCAGAACACTGGTGAAGGCGGGATCAGTCCACACCACACCAAATACGGTGGCGATTTAATCTGGCAAATTGGTACCGGTTATTTCGGGGCGCGCGATGACGCTGGAAATTTTTCTCCGGAGGCTTTTCGTAAAAATGCTTTACGCCCGGAAGTAAAAATGATCGAAATAAAACTTTCACAGGGCGCTAAACCCGGACACGGTGGCATACTTCCGGCTAAAAAGAATACACCCGAGATTGCGGCTATTCGTGGGGTGAAACCTGGAACAACGGTTTTCTCACCGCCTTATCATTCCGCCTTCAATACTCCGCTTGGGCTGATTGAATTTGTTAAACAACTTCGTGAACTCTCCGATGGGAAGCCTATAGGATTTAAACTTTGCATCGGACGAAAGAGTGAATTTTTAAGCATCTGCAAGGCTATGGTGCAACTAAATGCCTATCCGGATTTTATTACCATTGATGGGGGTGAAGGTGGCACCGGTGCAGCCCCACCGGAATATACCAACCACGTGGGCATGCCCCTGTTGGATGCCATTGCCTTTGCGGATGATGCCTTGCGCGGCTTCGGCATCCGCGAACACATTAAACTCGATTGTTCCGGAAAAATTCTAACCGGTTTTCACATCGTTCGTGCCATGGCGCTCGGTGCCGACTTTACTAATTGCGCCCGTGCCATGATGATGGCGCTGGGGTGCATCCAGGCGTTAGAATGTAATAAGAATACGTGCCCCGTTGGGGTTGCTACCCAGGATCCATACTTCGCCAAAGGCCTCGTAGTAGAAGATAAAAAAGTGCGCGTAGCCAATTTTCACAAGCATACCGTTGACAGCCTGGTTGAGTTGCTCTCGTGTGCCGGACTTGACGGCCCCGAGAAATTAAACCGCACGCATGTGTACCGCAGGGTGTTTATGAACATGGTGAAAACCTATGCCGAAATTTATCCGCCCATTCCGGATGGTTGCCTGCTGGACCAGGCCGATGCGCCTATTGAGTTTGATCATTACCTGAGCCTGGCGAAAGCTGAGAGTTTTGGTACTTAGTCCAACGTTACAACGGGCATTGCTTTCAGTTTTTTACCACGGCATAGAGCATAAAGTCTGAAACTCACTATCTTTGTGAAACCTTTACGCCCGTGGTGCGCAAGTTTTTTCCACTTGATAAGAATTACGTTCTTGAACAGACGCAGTTGTCGTTGCAATCGTTCCTCCTCGAATACCTGGTAGATTATGTAAAAGTGCAGTACCTGCTGCAACATAATCCGTTAGGCTTGGTGGATGAAACCATTGAACGGATACAAAAGCACCAATCGGAAGATTTTCATAAACTCCACGAATTTTATATCAACCTGGCCGGTATCTTCCGCTTTACGCACTATCACGACAATCAACTTACCTTTATTTTCTCGGGTGAAGATCCGGCCGACCGGTACGAGCGGGAGTGGGCAGCCGAATTCAAAAAATGGGTGCGCTCGTTTTGCCAGCACAAAAATTTCATCATGGGTATACTGGAGCTTACCGTTTTTTATCCAAAGGAAGATGAGGCTAAATTTATCGGTGAGCGATTAACCACATTTGTTACACAGCAATTTGAATTGAAAATCCATCCGCAGAAGGGAATTATAAAGAGCGCCTGATTCACTGCCTATGCCGGGTAATAAAATCGGCAGGCGTTACTACTTCAATGGTCGAGAAATAATAGTCAGAGATGTTCGCTGTAACAATACACTCACATTTTGAATCTATGGCCGAGTAATACTCCAATCCGTCTTCAAAATCATGGATCGATTGATTAGCAAGTGCTTTCCTTACCGTTAAAGTGTTCAGTTGGGTAATCTTAATTTTTTCAGACAGCAAGTCAATCTTTTTCCTGGCTCGAATCTGACCGGATTTCTTTTCAGCGAAATAATAAGCAATTGCTAGGCAAAGGGGCGATGTATAAACGTGATATCGCGGAGAATCAACAAGACTTAAAATTCTGGAAGAATACATAAAACCGGGGTATTCCCTGTTTAGTACAGAAATCAGAACATTAGCATCAAGAAATAGTCTCATCTGCGCGAAGCAAGGTATTCTTTCCGGGTCGATTTCCGTCCGCGAGAGCGCGTCCTGTAGATTGATTCCCCTTCTGCTATTTCATTTACCCAATCAGCAATCGGGAAATCCTCCAGGCTTTTGTAGACGCCTTGCGTTATCTTCTCGTAAAGCATTTCTGTTAATCGCGACAGGCTTATATTTTTGGATGCTGCAAATTTCTTCGCCTTTCGGATAACTTCTCGATCAAAACTCAGGGTAATTTTTGCGTCCATGGGTTCAATTTTATACGACAAAGATAAATATTTGATACGTATAAACCATGTCTCAAATCCCTTCAAACAACCTCACACTCTCCAGGTATTGCGGAACCATGACATTCCAACCCAGCGTTGTACGGATGCTTTTTGCGTATTCATGTAGGTCGGGGCCTTCGCCATGGGTTGTAAAGGTTAGTTTCGGGCTTTCTTTAAAATTTCCTAACCACTTCAACAACTCACCCTTATCGGCATGACCACTCATGGAGCTGATGTATTCCAATTTGCATTGCACGGGCACATGCTCACCAAAAATTTTGATCGTCTTTTCGCCATCCAACAAGCGTCTTCCTCTTGTGCCTTCGGCCTGAAAGCCGGCCATGAGCACGGTATCTTGTTCGCGTCTAAGCCGATGATACAAATGGTGAAGAATCCGGCCGCCTGTCATCATACCGCTGGAAGAAATGATGATCGCATTTTTCTTTATTTCATTCAATGCCTTCGAATGTTCATTCGAACGAACCAAAACCAGCATATTGGTTTCAGCCTCCTTCACAAACTCATGGAGGTTAAAGGTCTCTTTTAAAAAAGCAGGATGTTTGAAAAACAAATACGTTGTTGAAATCGCCATAGGACTATCAATATACACGGGCACATCCGGAATTTTATCTTCTTTCATCAGTTGACGTAAGTAGTACAATATCCCCTGCGTACGTCCAACAGCAAAAGCCGGTATCAGCAGAACACCACCCCGATCAAACGTTTCGTTGGCAATGCGTGTGAAATCATCCGTTGGGTCATCATAAGGATTTTCTTTATTCCCATACGTGGATTCAACAAATAGTATGTCAGCATATACAATAGCCGTTGGTGGATGCAGCATGGCGCTGGTGTACCGGCCGATGTCGCCTGAAAAAACAATTTTCTTTTCCTGCGAATCGCCCTTTATAAAAACTTCGGTAACGGCAGAGCCCAGCAAATGGCCTGCATCATGATACATGATTTCCACACGATCGTGAATCCTGATCCGCTCTGTATACCCATAAGACTTTATCAATGGAAATACGGCCTTAACATCTTCTTCGGTATACAACGGCTTGGGATGTTCGTGTTTGGAATATCCCTTTTTGCTTGCAAACCGGGCTTCTTCTTCCTGAAGTTTGGCCGAATCGAGCAACAAAATTTCCATCAAGTCGGCTGTTGGATGGGTGCAGTAAACCGATCCCTGAAAACCCTCCTTTACCAGCTTGGGTAAATACCCGATGTGATCGATGTGCGCATGACTGATGACCACACACTGAATGGTTGCAGGATCAACCGGAAATGGTTCCCAATTACGGAGTCGCAAATCTTTCAATCCCTGAAACAATCCGCAATCGAACAGGAACCGAAAATCACCTACATCCAGCAAGTACCGTGAGCCGGTTACGCTTTCGGCCGCTCCTAAAAACTTTATCCGTACATCCATTATTTAAGCCATTGATTTTTAGTCATCGTTCGATTATGAAAGAATTAAAACCTGATCGCACAATCTCTTGTACTACAACCTCGGTAACCAGGGCACGTGGCGGGCCCTTACGGCACCAAGCCACAAATTGCTGCAAGGCTACTGCCTCACCCGATGCTTCAATATAAACACTTCCATCCGGCTCATTGCGAACAAACCCACTTACACCCAGTTGCACGGCTTTTTCACGGGCGGATGCCCTGTAAAAAACACCCTGCACTCTTCCTCTAACCAAAATCGAAATTCCGTTCACTTGGTTTAAAAAATATAATCGGTACTTAAAAAAACAGACTCACGGTTTCGGATAATGGTGCTGATGATTTGCTTGTTGATGTCGGTGCTTTTGGTGGCTACCAACGTACGGATGGAAAAAACCCGCAGGGCATCGGCTACAGAGAGTGTTCCTTCTGCTGAATCCTTTCTTCCGTTAAACGGAAAGGTATCCGGTCCGCGCTGACATTGGGAGTTCACATTAATTCGCCCCACCTGGTTAGTAAACTGATCGATGAACCAGGCAATTTTTTTACTGTCGGTACCGAAAATGCTTACCTGCTGGCCAAAGTTGGAGTTTACCACATACCGCATGGCTTCTTCTTCCTGTTCGAACGGAACAATGGGAACCACCGGGCCAAATTGTTCTTCGTGGTATATTTTCATTTTTTCATTTACCGGGTACAAAACAGCCGGGTAGAAAAATGTATTCCGGATTTCACCGCCCTTTTCGTTGATAATCTGTGCGCCATGTCTTCTGGCATCCTCAACCAGACCTCGCAAATAATCCACTTTACCGGGTTCGGGCAGGGGTGTTAGTTGTGTTCCATTCTCCCAGGGCATTCCGACTTTAAGGTTTGCCACTGCAGTTTTGAAGCGTTCAACAAACGTTTCAACAATACTTTTATGAACAAAAAGAATCTTCAATGCGGTGCACCGTTGTCCATTAAACGAAAGCGATCCGGCAACACATTCCGCAACGGCATTGTTCAGGTCAGCATCTGGTAAAATGATAGCCGGGTTTTTTGCATCCAGGCCGAGTATGGATTTTAACCGATGAGGTTTCGGGTGCAGGCGTTTCAAATCGTTGGCGCCCTTATTGGTTCCGATAAAGGCAAACACATCCACTTTGCCGGTTTCCATCAACGCGCCAACGGTATCTCTACCCTTTCCATAAATAATATTGATCACCCCGGGCGGAAAACACTCCTGAAAGGCTTTTAGCAAGGGCCTGATCAGCAACACGCCAAATTTGGCCGGTTTAAACACAACCGTGTTGCCCATAATAAGGGCTGGAATTAATGTACTGAATGTTTCATTTAATGGATAATTAAACGGGCCCATACAAAGCGCCACACCTAATGGCACGCGCCTGATCTGCGCCATAAAGCCTTGTTCTTCCACCAGCTTGGCGGAACTTCGGTCGAGTTCTTTAAGTGCATTTATCGTGTCGGTAATATAATCGCACGTCCGGTCAAATTCCTTTTGTGAGTCGTTCAACGTTTTACCGATTTCCCACATGAGCAGTTTCACAACCTCATCGCGTTGTTCGCGCATTTTTGCAAGAAATTGTTCGATGTGATCAATCCTGTCGGCAACTGAAAGTGTTGGCCAATGTCCATGACCGAGGTTATACGCTTCAACGGCAGCATCAAGCGCCTGAAGGGCCTCGTGGGCTGTGAGCAGAGGAGTTGAACCAATAACCTGCTGGCGTTCGCCAGCACCGTCTTTTACGAAAACGGGACTCAATACCTGGTTCATTGCCCCCGGCCACTGGCGCAGCTCTCCATGAATGAGGTATTCGCGTTGTTCAATTGGGCTTACGCTGAATTGTTCCGGAATAGCTGAGGCTTCCGGAAAGAGATTGGACAAAATATTGTTCATAATGTAACGCTTAGGTGTTGTTTACAATTTTAATTCCTGACGATGTGCCCAGCCGGTCGGCTCCAGCTTCAATCATAGTAAGAGCATGCTCACGGGTTTTAATTCCGCCCGAAGCCTTGATGCCTACTTCAGCCGGCAACACATTGCGCATGAGCCGGATGTGTTCAACCTGTGCACCTGTTGGCGCAAAACCGGTAGAGGTTTTTACGAAATCGGCACCGGCATCGGCACACATTTTACAAGCCTGTTCAATTTCGTCCGTGGTAAGGTAGGCTGTTTCAATGATGATCTTGATGATCATTTGATGATCGTGGCAAAGTTTGCTGCTTTTGGCGAGTTCAATTTTTGTCCAGGGGAGTCCCGTCTTGAACGCTGAAATATTCCAGACCAGATCAATTTCATTTGCTCCGTTATCGATAGCCCGTTTAATTTCATCCAGTTTAGTTTCGGTCATGTTGTAGCCTAGGGGAAATCCTGCAACGGTTACCAGTGAAATGTTATCCTTTCCGATTTCGCGCTGAGCACGTTTCACCCAAAAAGGTGGAACACAAATACCGTAGAAGTTATATTGCCGTGCTTCATCAACCAGTTTGTCGATGTCACCAATAACGAGGGTTGGTGAAAGGTTGGTGTGTTCGATATACCGGGAAAGATCCATGTGACGAAGTTATGGTTTCTTCGTTCAAGATCAACGGCCATAATTACTATGTTGGGTTAATGCCGGATGCCGCACTCTTTGCAATATTTCAATTTTCCCGGAGGGCGTCTTTTGGGTGGGCGTTTGTGGCCGAAGTAACTGGGGTCGGAGTATTGCGGTTTCTGCAACTCTTTTTCGGCCTTGCGGTTTGCGCGCGCCACCTGTTCCATGCGATCGTAAAACTTATCGCGGGCGTTGTATGTAATTTTGCCCGAAGGTTTCTTTTTTTTCGGCTCTAAGTTTTGTTTGGGATAATACGGATCAACTGAACTGGGTTGGGCCATGGGCTGCGATTCTTTTTTCTTTTTCAAAATCTGGGCCGAAGCATTACCTCCGAAGGCAAGTAATAATATGATTATTAAAAAGCGTGACATGGCAACAAAGATATAAACTCACATCATGCCCGGAAATTGTGTGGGATCTGAAACTTACGTTGAAACCCGATATTTCATAGATAAACTGCAGCCGCTTATTTCTTTTTGCAGTATTGTTCCACCTGGAATTTAGCTTTCACATCGCCATATTCAGCCGCTTTTCGCCAGTTAAAGCATGCACTTTCGGTCTCTTTCAACCGGTAATAAAAATTACCCCGTTGTTTAAAATACGCTGCATTTTTAGGTTCCACCCGAATGGCCTCATCCAAATCGGAAATTCCGGCACCCAGGTCGCCTAATTCAACCTTGCAGTTGGCCCGGTTATAATAAGCCAGTCCATCGTCAGGATCGAACAATAGTACACGGTTAAGGTCGATCATAGCGCCTTCAAAATCCTTCTGCTCTTCTTTAATCAAAGCGCGGTTGAAATAGGCTTTTGTATTTTTGCTATCCAGTGTAATAACCTGGTTTAATGCTTCCAGGGCTGAGCCTGTATCGTTCAGGTTAAGGTAAATGCGCGCTCTGTCCAGAAAAAGTTGCGGGGTGTTTTCGCCCAGATTAGCGGCTACTTCAAAATCGCGCAACGCTTTTTGGTTATCGTTTAATTCGAGCCAGGCCCGGCCCCGTTTATAATACACTTCCCCATCGGCTGTTCCGCGTTCAATAAGTTTACCCAGATAACCGATTGACTCTTTATAGTTTTTGGTAGTGAAAAATAATTCAGCCAGTAATTTATAGAGGTTTTCGGAAGGATTTTCGGTTAACTGCTCAACCCGTTGAAAGTCTTTAGCAGCCGCTTCATATTGTGCACTGCGGAAATAGGTTAAGCCACGGTTTTCGTAAGCTTCGGTATAATCTGATTTCAGCCGGATGGCAAAGGAAAAATCGTTGAGGGCTTCTTTAAACTTGTTAAGTTCCAGATACGCCTTACCCCTGTTAAGATAAGGAATCGGATTGGAGCGGGTTAACGTCATGGCTTTCGTGTACTGCGGAATGGCTTCTTCAAATTGCTTTAGCGCAACCCTTGTGTTGGCTAGTGTGAAAAAGACTTCATAGGTGCTCACTCCTTTGGCTACAGCTTGCTGAAGATCGGCAGCCGCGAGTTCATACCGATGTAATTCATAATAGGTAAAACCCCTTACTTCAAATAACTCACCGGTTTGAATGCCCTGTTCGGCTGCCTTGTTCAAATCAGAAAGCGCCCGGTCATATTGCTTCAAATGATAAAAAGCTGCGCCACGTTTTACGTACACTTCCTGGTTTGTGTACCGGGCACTAATGAGCCTGGAAAACAAGGTGGACGCCTCTTCAAATTTCTTTTCTCTGAATTTCAACAGTGCACTGGCATACTGCGAATCCTGCGCGGGATCATTTTTTTGTGCCCACGCTTGCGCAAAAAGCAATACAATACAAGGAATCAGTAATTTCTGCATCATGAAACGGAACATTCAGGCAAAAATAGAAAAATCCATGCCAGAGAACGGAAAAATGCAGAACGATTAAAACAGAGAAGCAATAAGATACCCCACAATACTGATCAGGATCAGCACGAGTACATAGCCAAATATTTTAGCGCGGACAAAGTAGCCTCTTAGCGGAATGCCTTTTCTCATTTAGAAGCATCAGCGGTGCAAACTTGTAAAGATGGCAAACAACATATAGGCAATTGCAGAGAACACAAACATGTACAGCATAGCCTTGGCCCGGTCTATAAACGCTTGAAGTGAAATGTCCTTTTTCATAACAATGGAAGGTTAAATTACTTAAAGTGCAGGTTTATATCTGCCCGGCTGAAGTATTGTAACTGAAAAGAGAAGCGAATTTGATAAACCAGCAGTCTAATGGCTGATTATTTCGGTATACAGCATGAATTTCTGACCTGATTGGAGGAATTCTTACACGACAATTGTGGCGTGCTAAACCGGAATTTAAATAGGAATAAAAGAAAAAGGCCGGAAAACTGCATTTCCAGCCTTTTTCTGTTGCCTGAATGAAATGTTTACAAATGAATCACTTCGCCATAGGCTGCAGCAGCTGCTTCCATAATGGCTTCGCTCATGGTGGGGTGAGGATGAACGGATTTTACAATTTCATGCCCAGTGGTTTCCAGTTTCCGGGCCACTACCACTTCGGCAATCATTTCGGTAACATTGGCACCGATAAAATGGGCTCCCAACCATTCGCCATACTTGGCATCGAAGATCACTTTTACGAAGCCATCCGGTGCACCGGCCGCTTTCGCTTTACCCGATGCCGTAAAGGGAAACTTCCCAATTTTAATTTCGTAACCTGCTTTTTTAGCGCCTTCTTCGGTATAGCCCACCGATGCAATTTCGGGTGAACAGTATGTACAGCCGGGAATGTTGTTGTAATTAAGGGGCTCAGGATTATGCCCTGTAATTTTTTCAACGCAGATAATGCCTTCGGCAGAAGCCACATGAGCCAATGCCTGGCCTTTCACTACATCGCCAATGGCATAAATGCCGGAGACGTTGGTTTTGTAGAAATCATCCACCACGATTTTTCCTTTATCGGTTTTTACACCAACATCTTCCAGCCCAATACCCTCTAGGTTAGCCGTAACCCCAACGGCAGAAAGAACTACATCCGCTTCAATTTTAATTTCCCCCTCGGGAGTTTTAACAGTTGCCACGCAGGTTTTTCCTTTGGTGTCCACAGCCGTTACTTCCGAGTTGGTGTGAATTTTCATTCCCGATTTCTTGAAGGATTTTTCCAATGCTTTCGAAACCTCCACATCTTCTACCGGAACGATGTTGGGAAGAAACTCAACAACAGTTACTTCCGTACCGATGGAATTATAGAAATAAGCAAACTCAACCCCGATTGCACCCGAGCCAACTACCAATAGTTTTTTAGGTTGCTTATCCAATACCATCGCCTCGCGATAGCCGATGATTTTCTTTCCATCAATTTTCAATGCAGGTAACTCGCGTGATCGGCCACCGGTAGCCACGATAATATGTTTTGCCTCATAGTCGGTTTTTTTGCCATCGGCTGCGGTAACTTCAACTTTTCCGCCACGCTTTAATTTTCCAAAGCCGATAATCTGATCGATCTTATTTTTTTTGAACAGAAACTGAACGCCTTTGCTCATGCTGCCGGCCACATCGCGACTGCGTTTAACCATTCCAGCTAAATCCGCCTTGGCGTCTTTCACTTCAATGCCATAGTCGCTGGCATGTTTGATGTATTCAAAAACATTGGCGCTTTTCAACAAGGCTTTGGTTGGGATACAGCCCCAGTTTAAACACACTCCGCCCAACTCCGCTTTTTCAACCACCCCCACTTTCATTCCAAGTTGCGAAGCACGGATAGCGGCCACGTATCCACCTGGGCCTGATCCAATGACGATGAGATCATATTTTGACATAATCCTTAAAATTTTTCCGCTCAAAGATAAGCCTCCGTTACCGCTTTCAAAATTTTAAAAATGGATAAAATGCCTATTTCGTATTACCTTTGGGCCATGCTGACCATCAAAAAGAAATACATCGTTAACGAGTCGGATGAAAAAATTGCCGTGCAGGTAGACATTAAAACTTTTGAACGGATTGAAAAACTTCTTGAGGATTATGTATTAGGAGAGGTGATGAAAAAAAACAGTATTAAGGAGAGGTTAGAATTAAAGCAAGCTAAGGCATATTACGCCCGTTTGAAAAAGTCACATTCTTGAAAATACTCTACCATAAAAAATTTTTGAAAGACCTGTCCCGTTTGCCCATTCATGAAAGAACCAGAATTGAGAATCTGGCATTCGAACAGGCGCCAAATTTAGAATCTATTCGTGAGGTTCCCCGGGCCGAAAAACTTCATGGATACCAAGCCTATTTTAAAATCAGATTTGGTCATTACCGGGTCGGGATTCATTATGCTGACAACGTGTTAACGTTCGAACGTGCATTGCACAGAAGAGAAATTTATCGCTATTTTCCATGACCATTGAACTTTATTGAGCATGAAACTACTCGAGAACAAAACAACCCTCATCACCGGAGCATCAAAAGGAATCGGACGCGCCATTGCCCTGCAATTTGCCGAACAAGGCGCTCATGTTGCCTTTACCTATCTGTCCAGCGTGGAACAGGGTCAGGCTCTTGAGGCTGAGCTGTCATCGAAAGGCGTGAAGGCCAAGGGCTATCGTTCGGACGCTTCCGATTTCGCGCAAGCTGAAAAACTCATCAACGATGTGATTGCCGATTTCGGATCGCTCGATGTACTGGTTAACAATGCGGGCATTACCATGGATAATTTATTGCTGCGCTTAACAGAAGATGCATGGGACAAAGTAATCAACGTGAATTTGAAGTCATGTTTTAATACGGTTAAGGCGGCTACTAAACCCATGATGAAACAAAAAAGTGGTTCCATTATTAACATGACATCGGTTGTGGGGCTGAAAGGAAATGCCGGGCAAGCTAACTACGCGGCCTCAAAAGCAGGTATTATTGGTTTTACCAAATCGGTTGCTCTGGAGTTAGGCTCACGGGGAATTCGTTCGAATGCTGTTGCGCCCGGGTTTATTGAAACCGAGATGACCGGCAAGCTCGATGAAAAAACCGTACAAAGCTGGCGCGATGCTATTCCATTGAAGCGTGGTGGTAAACCCGAAGATGTTGCTGATGCCTGTGTATTCCTCGCATCCGATCTTTCAGCTTACATTACCGGGCAGGTGTTACAGGTGGATGGCGGCATGTTAACGTAAACGTTATGCAGGAAATCAAAAACCTGGGAAACCTGATTCAGCGGGTATACAACGGCAAGGCCTGGCACGGGCCTTCAATCATGGATGTGCTGAAAGATGTGGATGACTCCACAGCCAGAAAAAAACTGGGTAATAGTCACAGCCTTGTACAACTTGTACTCCACATGGTTTCGTGGCGCACGTTTGTCACCAAACGTTTGCTGGGCGACAGCGCCTTTGAGCTTACCGATGACCAGAATTTCCCGCCCGAAACCGATTGGCCAACCGCCATGAAAAAATTAGAAGATAGTCAGGCAGAACTTTTACGGGCCCTTGATGCGGTGACTTCCGATCAACTTCACGAAGCTGTGGCCAACCGTAAGTATGACTTTTTCATACTCTTGCACGGAATTATCCATCACGACATCTACCACATCGGGCAGATACAGTTGATTAAGAAATATGCTTAACGGTCAGGGCCTTTTTTGCTGCTGCAAACAGTACCCCTACAATTAACACACCGGCCACATACCACCACCACCTGATTGGTTCGGGAAAATCCAGCGGGTCGTTGCTGCCTGTTAAAATAAATCCGGCCCAGTAAAACGGGTGCGTCATCTGCGGGTAATCGCGGATGAAATCCAGTTTGGCCTGACGCAGGGCCTCGTCCTTGGCCAGGCCTTTCTTCAGGTGTTGGTAGAAATACACCATCAGTTTTGAAGTAGCCTTATCGGGAACTTTCCATAAACTGATGACAGCCGATGAGGCCCCCGCATAGGCAAAAGCCCGTGAGAAACTCATAATGCCCTCGCCCCGGTGCATTTGGCCGATGCCGGTTTCGCAGGCGCTCAGCACCACCAGGTCGGCATGGAGCTTCAGGTTGTACAATTCAATGGCCGTGAGCATCGTTTCCGATTCATCTTCACCTTCAAGAGATGAAAACACCATTTCCGACATCATCGGGTTGTGGTCGTTAAGGACCGAGTGCATGGCTAAGTGAAGGACCCGGAAGTTTGATGCCTGTTCCAGAAAACTTTTTTTATCAGCAGGATCGAAGATGCTGAAATCTGCTTTCAGCAAAGCCGTAATGGCATCCACTTCCTTACGGGCACCCGGCAATTGCGCATAGTTTCGGGCTCCGTTTTCGGCAACAAAGCCGGCAAAAAAATGCTTGGTTTTGGATGTTTGTTTTTTCGACAACTCAAGTAAATAGGAAGAAGAAGGTGCATAACGCACGGCCATTCGCTTTATCAAACTAAGCGATTCAAACGGCAGGTAGCCGAGCACGCCATCGGGCACGATGATGAGCGAACGGATATCGGGGCCCAATGCAGCCAGGCAATCTTCAAGCAGGTAATTGTAAACATACTTTGAGAGGCTGTCTAACCCACCAGGTGAAATCTCTCCTTCCGCTGACATCAATCCCGACCGTAACGTTTCAATAACAACCTGCAAATCATTGGAACGGGCATTTGGCGTAAAGTAGCTTGCCTGCAGGCTGCCGACTGCCGATTGAAAATCATGGGGGAACTTCTTCAGCGTTACAAATTTCTTTTCCGGTGTTATACCCAGAATCATTATTGAAGAATCGCCCACAAAAAACTCAACCAGCACCTCACCGGGTTTCAGCAACTGTTGCTGAACAATCTCCGGTGTGACAACGGTGCGGTCAAAGCGGAGGCGGTAATATTGGGGCGATTCATTTTTGAAGCTCTCCATCAGCCGGGCGTAGTCATTCCTTACCGAGGCATACCGCTCGCGAACGGCATTTAATTCCTCTATGTTCTTTTTGTTTAACTCTGCCTGGTAAATGGACTGTTCCAGCAACAACATTTCCGATTTGTACGCTTTCTCTTTTTCAAGCCACTCCTGTTGTACACCGGAAAAACGATTCACCAGACGGAGGTTCTCCAGCAGCAAAACGCCCTTGCTTTTATCCGCCAGGGCAAAACAATCGGTAAGGTATTGTTCATCGCCTGTTTGCCGGTAAAGTTCGTACGCCATCCGGATACTGCCTTCAAAAGCGCTGAAGCTTTGTTCTCGTAAAATGATTTTATCCCTGTCGAGGCTGAATTCATTGGCCGTGCTATCGAACAGGGCTAATGCAAGCTGGTTGGTTTGATAAGCAAGGTTAAGCAACATTGCATCACCTTCTTCTTTGAACATTTTCTCCAGCAATGTCGATTTCCGGTGCAAGACTGTAAACAATCGTTTCTTTGAAAGTACCTGGGAAAGTGCCGGGTTTTCATTCTTTTGCGAATCAAAGTCTAAAACAAGGCTGGTGATTGCATCCTGATAGTACTTCCTGGCTCCTGCAAAATCTCCTGTTAATTCCTGAAGTCGCCCACGGGCCAACCAGGCATCGGACAATTGTATACCCTTAGTGCCCGTGTTTAAAAAGAACCGGGCAGCCCGGTCATAAAATTCAGCACTTGACCTTGTATTTCCACTGCTCTCGTAGACTTCGCCCAATGCCAGGTAATACCGTCCGGTAAAAGGTTCGGCATGTGGTAAAAATGAGGCCGCTTGCCGAAGGGTTGCCAAAGCCTTTCCGTGTTGATTAATCCTAGTGTAGTACCGCGCAAGGGTTTCGTGTAATGCAATAGCATGTGAGGCAATTGAATAGTCTTTTGTCTTTGCAAAGTACGTGTTCAGTGAATCCCTGGCCTGGCTCAGAAATGCCCCGGCTTTATCATAATCGCCCTTCGTCAGGTAAGCCAACCCAATGTTTCTGAAAACAAGGGAGGAAAAACTTTGAGGACCTGCTGTTGCAATGTAGCATTCATAATAAGGAACACTGGTCAGATATTGGTTGATGGAGGCCTCCAACTCACCCCTTGCACCATGAATACTTGCGATATATTGGCTGACATTAAACAACATATAACAGGTCCAGTCTGTTTGAGGGAGTTGCCTCAGACCTTGCAGGGCTTGTGTAAAATACGCGAGGGATTTTTCATAGTCATCGATATCGTAGTAATAACCAGCCCTTGACTGAAGATTGAAAATCACTGCAGTCCGATAGTTTTCGCCCAATTCAACTTTGAAATTTTCAGTTAATTCATCAACCCGGTCAAGGTATTGGCGGCACAACTGGAAGTGTTTAAAATAACGGCAGGCGGTAATCCTCAGTTGAAGCGACTGGATAAAATGACCTGCATTATTTTCAACTCCTGCAGAGATGATAAGTTGTTCCGCCTTCTCAGCAAACTCAATCGTCCTGTCAAAATTTATGAATTGGTAGTGCTTTGCTGAATCCAAGAGCCGGGGAATTTTTTCCCCGGCCTGGGCAACCGATTCAATGAATATCAATGCAACACCACCAATCAGAAAGAAGGACCGCATACCAAATTATTCCTCTGCACCTGGTATGATGATCGTCCATTTTTTGTATCTGAAAACCATAGGCACACGAACTTCACCGAAACTTCCACGAATATATAAGGTGTAAGCGCCCTCAGGCAGATTGCCGGAATCAATAGTGAAGAAATTGATTGTTTCCTTTTTCTTAGGTCTTGACGAGATGCTCTCTCCGGATTTTGTATTGACCAATTCCACTTCAGTAACCTCATCGGTAGACACAAATGTTTCAGTTGACTCCTCCGGTGGACAAACACAACAACCCATCGGACAGGCACAGCAATAACTTACAACGGTGTAGTCCTTTTCATTGATTGTTTTCCGGGTTTTCCGGTCAATTTCATTCATGCTATTCAATAGTCTGAGTCTATTCTCCCGGACTGAATCAAACTCAGGATTACTTATGTCCTGAAGAATAGACTGAGCAGCAAGCTCGCCCAAAGAGGCAACATTCATCGGAGCCGGACCACGACCTCCGCAGCCACCTGCCAGCAAAACCATTATGCCAACAGAAAGGACGATCATTTTTTTCATTATTCACAGGGTTAGTTTGTGAGTGGAAAAGGTACAAAAAATCCGGAACCTTTAATAAGGTAAAGCTTTAATACACCCTGCACTCAAAAGCACCTGTTTTGACCGCGCAAGATGGCAATTGCTTAGTGTGCTTAATATCGCTTCCCCCCGCTATCTTTCATGGGCACAAACATCACCGGCAAACGGCTTTGTTGTTTAAGCTTACCTTTTTCTTTTGTAATGAGCACTAATTCTTGCGTATAGGATTCCCCTACCGGGATGATCATGCGGCCACCTTCGGCAAGTTGGTCCTGCAACGGTTGAGGCACTTTTCTTGGAGAACAGGTGACAATGATGGCATCAAAGGGCGCCTCTTCTGGCCAGCCCCGGTAGCCATCGCCAATGCGCACAAAAATGTTTTGGTAACCGAGTTTTTTCAGCAAACTGTCAGAACGCTGCCCCAACACCTCAACGATCTCAATCGTGTAAACTTCCTCTACAATTTCTCCCAATATGGCCGCCTGGTAACCCGAGCCCGTACCAATTTCCAACACACGATCAGTAGGCTTGAGTGCAAGTGCCTCAGTCATGAAGGCCACGATATAAGGTTGCGATATAGTTTGACCTTCTCCAATCGGCAAGGGAAAATCATTATAGGCTCCATCGATAACGTTGCGCGGAACAAACTTATGGCGCTCCACTTTCCGCATGGCCTCAAGCACGGGTTTAGATTTGATACCTCGCCTGGCGATCTGATCCTCCACCATTTTCTCGCGCAAGCGGTTGAAATCCTGTGCTTTGGAAGTACATGTCGTAGCGAGCAACAAAGTTATTAGCACCACCAAACAAGCGTTCGATAGTTTAGTAAATCGGATGATCATGACCTGAATTTTTTATGGATTGAAAAATTATTTATCAAATCATTTGCTTTATACCTGATTAACACCTTTATATTTGCATACGTTCTTTGAACAAATTACTTATCAAGAAAGGCTGAGGGAAATGGCCCTGTGAAGCCTTGACAACCTGCCCTGACCGTAGCGTCAGAGGTAAGGTGCCAACTCCAACCCCCCCGTTATCGGGGCCAGGGGAAGATAAGTCAGATTATAGCTCAGAAATATTGATTCAAAAATATCGAAAAGCTCTTCTGATTTATCGGAAGAGCTTTTTTGTTGTGGCTTGCACTCCGAAGTGCCTACACGATGGAGCTCTCTCCGGTAAGCCATTCCTGGTAAGTGATGTTAAAAAAAATATAAAACATTAAAACTCACTTACTATGGGCACCACAACCAAACTCATTCACTCCGTACCGGTTGACGAACTGACCGGCTCCATCTCCGTTCCGATCTATCAAACGGCCACCTATGTGCAGGAAGCGCCTGGTGTTAACAAAGGCTTTGATTACGGACGTTCCAACAACCCAACCCGATTGGCATTAGAAAACATTATTGCCCAACTGGAAGGCGGGCACTCCGGTTATGCTTTTGCCACCGGACTTGCCGCCATCGATGCGGTGATTAAACTGCTCTCCACCGGGGATGAAATCGTTGCCGTTGACGACCTCTACGGTGGCGCTTACCGGTTGTTCACTCATATCTACGAAAAATTCGGGATCAAAATCCATTATGTGGATACCACAGATGCGGATAATGTGGACTACATCAACGAAAAAACAAAATTCGTTTGGCTGGAATCGCCTACCAATCCAACACTGAAAATCTCAGACATCGGGAAAATTGTTTCCATTGCCCATGCCAATAAGGCCTTGGTAGTGGTTGACAATACCTTTGCTTCACCAATTGCACAGCAGCCCCTGTGGCTTGGCGCGGATATTGTTGTCCACAGCGGCACGAAATATCTCGCAGGACACTCCGATCTGGTTGCAGGTTTAGTGGTGGTGAAAACCGAAGAACTGGCTGAAAAAATCAAATTCATTCAAAATGCTTCCGGTGGAATATTAGGTCCGCAGGATTGTTGGCTCACTATCCGTGGTATTGAAACCCTTACGTTACGTGTTGAACGACAGTGTAAAACTGCCTTAACGGTTGCTCACTTTCTTTCGCAGTGCGAAGCTGTTGATACGGTTTATTACCCCGGTTTACCCTCACATAAAAACCATAGCCTGGCGGCACAACAACAAAACGGATTATTTGGCGGGGTAATTTCCTTTACGCTAAAAGAGGACACCGAAGAAGCCGCCACAGCTTTCGTTACCAACACCCGCTACTTCAAACTGGCTGAGAGCCTGGGCGGAGTGAAAAGTCTAATTTGTCATCCTTCGCAGATGACGCACAAGTCGATACCGAGAGAAAAGCGTTTACGATCGGGCGTTGCGGATTCCTTAATCCGGATTTCGTGCGGAATTGAAGACGCGGAAGATCTGGTCGAAGATTTGAAAAAAGCGTTCGAAAAAGTAAAGAAGAAAACCTTACTCACTGCTTAAGTATAAAAAAAATGAAAAAGAATTTAACACTCGGTGTTTTCGGGTTTGGATGTGTTGGGCAGGGCTTGTATCACGTCTTGAATGAAACGAATGGAGTAAAGGCTCGGATTAAAAAAATCTGTGTGAAGCACCCCGACAAGGTGAGGCCGCTTTCACCGGAATGGTTTACCTTCAGCAAAGCTGAAATTCTAAACGACCCGGAGATTGATGTAGTGGTGGAGCTGATTGATGATGCGGATGAAGCCTTCGGCATTTTAACGGAAGCGCTTCAACACGGCAAGCACGTGATTACCGCCAATAAAAAAATGCTGGCCGAACACCTGGAAGAAATTTTCAATCTTCAGAAACAATATGACCGGTCGGTGTTGTATGAGGGCGCGGTGTGCGGCAGCATTCCCATCATTCGCAATCTGGAAGAGTATTACGACAATGACTTGATCAGCGGCATTGAAGGGATTTTCAACGGATCCACCAACTACATCCTTACCAAAGTTTTTGAAGAGCGTAAAAGTTACATCGATGCTCTTCGAAAAGCCCAGGAACTTGGCTTTGCCGAAAGCGATCCGAGTCTGGATGTTTTGGGCTTTGATGCTAAGTTTAAACTCACCATTGCCATAGCGCATGCCTTTGGTGTGTTTGTAAAACCTGAAAACATTCTAAACATCGGCATAGATAAAATAAGTGACCTTGACCTGAAGTTTGCCCGTGAAAAAGGCCTGGGTATTAAATTGGTAGCCCGGGCCTTCAAGGAAGGTAACAAGGTTTACGGTTTAGTTGCCCCGCAATTTGTAGAGCCCAACCACGCCTTATATGCCGTGCGCAATGAATATAACGCAGTAACGGTTGAGGGTGCCTTTTCCGAAAAGCAATTGTTTGTGGGCAAGGGAGCCGGCAGCTACCCAACAGGCTCAGCCGTATTGTCAGATATTTCTGCGCTTACTTATAATTACCGTTATGAGTATAAAAAATTTAATCAGCAGGAGGAAACCACCCGGTTTTCGGAGGATGCATTGATTGACATTTTTGTACGGTTTAGCCAGCACGCCAAAATATCGATTCAGGATTTTGAAGAATTTCATTCCGGATACGCGGCCAACGGGCAGCACTATATGCTGGGGCAGGTAAGCCTGGAGAAAGTAAGGCGCTGGGCACAGTTGGAAAATGTTGGTTTGATCATCATTCCGCAAGCCCGATTTGTTTCCCGGTATACAAAAATCAAAGAACAACAGTATTCGGCCGCCTGAAATAGAAATGGGATAAACACCTGTCAAAAAACTGTGTTTTTATATGCAGTTTCACGCCTGTGTACAATATATTTGTGTCCCATTAAACCTGAATTTCAATGGTTATTGCAGCCTCAATACTCGCGTTTACCTTTATCATACTTCTGTTGGTGACCCTCCTGCTGTTTGCCCAAACCAAACTGGTGCAATCGGGCCCGGTTAAGTTGATTATCAACGGTGATGAACAAAACCCGATAACCGTTTCTGCCGGATCCTCCCTGCTCAATACCCTGGCCAACCAAAAGATTTTTCTTCCATCTGCCTGTGGCGGTGGCGGAACCTGCGCCATGTGTAAATGCGTGATAGAGGATGGCGGAGGCGATGTGCTGCCTACTGAGCTTGGTCATTTAAGCCGGAAGGAAAAAGCCGACAATGTGCGGCTGGGCTGCCAGGTAAAAGTGAAGGAGGATATGCGCATCCGGATTCCGGAAGAAATTTTTGGCATCAAGAAATGGGAGTGTGAGGTTGTATCCAACTACAATGTTTCCACTTTTATTAAAGAGTTTGTAGTAAAACTGCCGCCAGGCGAAACCCTTAAATTCGAGGCAGGTGGTTATATCCAGATTGACGTTCCACCGATTCTGGTGGATTACAAAACCATCGACATTACACCTCATCCAGAACTGGGCCACAAACCCGATGTATTCCAGAGCGATTGGGCTAAATTCAAGCTATGGGATTTGAAGATGAAAAACGATGAACCCATCTTTCGTGCGTACTCCATGGCCAACCACCCGGCCGAAGGGAACATCATTATGCTGAACATACGCGTGGCCACCCCTCCGTGGGACAGGGCCAACAATAAATGGATGGATGTAAATCCGGGTATTTGTTCATCGTACGTTTTTTCCCGCAAACCGGGCGATAAGGTAACCATCTCTGGCCCTTACGGGGAGTTCCACATCAACCCTACCCAGCGTGAAATGATTTACATCGGTGGTGGTGCCGGCATGGCCCCGCTTCGCGCCCAAATCTTCCACCTGTTTCATACCGAAAAATCAAACCGCAAAGTGTCGTACTGGTATGGAGGCCGTTCTAAAAAAGAACTTTTCTATGTAGAGCACTTCCGCAAGATTGAAGAGGAGTTTCCGAACTTCCGTTTTTATATCGGGTTATCCGAGCCCCTCCCCGAAGACAACTGGAAGGTGAACAAGAGCTTAGAAGACCGCGAAGGCGATGGGTATACCGGCTTCATCCACCAGTGCCTGTACGACAATTACTTGAAAGATCACCCGGCACCAGAAGATATTGAATACTACCTCTGCGGCCCTCCGCTCATGAACGCGGCTGTATTGAAAATGCTGGATGAAATGGGCATCCCGAAAGAGAACATCAGGTTTGATGATTTCGGAGGGTAAATAAAATACATTTTAATCGCATTCATAAAAAGCCTGTTTGGTTAAACCAATCAGGCTTTATCTTTTGATTAACTCTGAAATCGCCCCTTGAGGCAATTTCTGAAATTCCGCTTCTCTACCATTCAATCGTTTGCGGAAATTCCTGTCCGTCTCCATCCTTTGAATTGAAATGGTATTTTGCTAACTCGTATTTACATAAACTATCCCCTTGAAAAAAATAGCCGCCACATGTATGCTGCTGGTGTTCCTCTTTAATGTGGGTGGATACTACTTTATGTTTTATGGCCTTACCTATCACGCCAAAAAGAAACTGGTACAGCGGTTTGATAAGGAAGATTATTTGGAAGAAGAGACCGTTACGCTCACCATCCCGATTACGATGCCCTACCCAATCTTTACGGATCATTTCCAGCGGGTAAACGGAGAATTTGAATACAACGGTCAGCATTTAAAGCTGATTAAACAAAAACTGGAGGGTGATGTGCTCTACATTGTTTGTTACCAGGACCGCGATGCGAAAAGGATTATTGATGCTTTTTCAGACTTCGCTAAATTTTCCAACGATTTGCCTCTGTCGTCAAAAAATTCCATGACCTTCATGGGCAAGATGATAAAGGATTATGAACCCGTTCAAAAAGCGGAACAGGTGAACAGCATTGGCTGTAATCTCTCCCTGGAATTCAGCCAAAAGGTGTTCCGTTTACTTGACCGCGAACACTCCGTTTTCGTCCCTCCTCCTGAGCAGGTTGTTTGATTAATCCCAACACTGGGTTTTAAATCAACTCAGGCGTTGTACCGTTCCCCTTTCATAAAGAGGCGGCCATTGTTGTATTTTTAGCCTGCAAACAAAATGAAACACGTTATACCATTCATAATTATTTTACAGTGCCTTCTGTTTTTTCAGCAATCAAATGCCCAGGGCTGTGTAGCCGTGCGCAACATGTCGAGTTGTTCCCTGAACTTCGACAGCATTCCAAAGGGCAGTTGGCAACTTACACTGAATTACCGATACTTCGAATCGTTCCGGCACTTCCGGGGCTCGCATGAAGAAAAAGAACGGGTGCGAAACGGCACTGAAGTTATTAACCACGATAACTCCGTACTGCTTGGCATCACCTATAATTTCAACAATCGTTTTAGTACATCCATACTGGCGCCCTTCCTTTATTTCGACCGGTCATCGCTGTATGAGCACAAAGGCAACAGCAGCGGTGAACGTTATTCTACTTCAGCCAAGGGAATAGGAGACATCCGCATCATGGGCTATATGAATACAACGCCCAACAGCCACACTACTTATCTCGCAGTGGGATTGGGCCTAAAACTTCCTACCGGAGATTATAACCAGAAGGATTATTTCCACCGGCTTGACTCCGAAGGACAGGAGGTACTCGTACTTAGGCCTGTGGATCAATCCATCCAACCCGGTGACGGAGGAACAGGGGCGATTGTTGAGTTCGATCTTGCGCATATGTTTGCCCGCAACCTCACAGCGTATGCTTCAGGGACTTATTTGTTCAATCCGCGCAACACCAACGGGACTCTGCGCAGCCAGAACCTTGTCAATGACATTCCGCGTTCCAATGAAATGTCAGTGCCAGACCAGTT
Source organism: uncultured Roseivirgaceae bacterium (assembly GCA_964583905.1). GTDB lineage: Bacteria > Bacteroidota > Bacteroidia > Cytophagales > Cyclobacteriaceae > UBA2336. The sequence goes on along the minus strand of CAZOYJ010000015.1, from coordinate 5,595 downwards.
TTTGTTCCGTCTCGGTGCAAGGTATGCACTCAAGGATAATTTCCAGCTGTCCATGGGGGGCCGGTATGAAGGCATTCCTGTTGAGGATGTTTTTGGGAAAAGTGATGGCTTCAGAAGGCCGGGCTATATCCTTTCAGTTGAACCAGGTTTGGCCTATGCCCGGGGGAAACATAGCTTCGGTGTAAATGTTCCTGTAGCAGTAAAGCGGAATCGTACACAAAGCGTTCTGGACAAGAAGCGTACCGAGATCACCGGCAATTACCAACATGGCGATGCCGCCTTTGCCGATTACCTCATCTCCGTTTCCTATGCATACCGGTTGAGTAAATAATACCTGACTTCAAAGGATAAAGAAGGAGTGGACTTGCTTCACTCCTTTTTTATTTCTGCCTATCTTCACACCATATTTATTACCTATGGATTTAACGCTCTTCTTCTCACCGCTTGATGAATCCATCTACTCATCCATTACATCCTCCTCATCCTTATACAAAAGCATCCGGGTGTTTGGCGATAAGATGCCCGATTACAAAGGAGCTCATCTTGCCTTGTTGGGAATAAAGGAAGGGCGTGGAGCCGGTAACAACAACGGCACAGCAAAAGGCGCGGATGAAATCCGTAAAAAACTGTACAACCTGAAGAAAGGGAATGGCCTGTATAAAATTGTTGACTTGGGAAACCTGAATCCGGGCCACGACCTGGATGAAACCTATACCCGCATTAGTGAAGTGTGCCGCATACTTCTTGAAAATAATGTTCTTCCGGTAATCCTGGGCGGCTCGCACGATTTGGATTACGGCCAGTACTCGGCTTACGAAAGCATGGACAAACTGGTTAGTTTTTTAAACGTTGATGCCTTTCTCGACCTTGATGATGATAAAGCAGTGGCTGCCCATCACCGGCATATTCATAAAATTTTGTTACACGAACCCAACTATTTGTTCAGCTACACTCACCTGGGGTATCAAAGCTACCTGATTGATTCATCATCGGTTAACGTGCTGGAGAAACTCTACTTTGAAGCGTTTCGCATTGGCGAGATGCGTACCAATTTACAGGAGATGGAACCCGTTATCCGCAATGCCGATATGCTTTCGTTTGATATTACGGCATTGAAGTCGGCTGATGCCCCCGGCAATGCAAACGCCCAGCCCTTTGGTTTAACCGGTGAAGAAGCCTGCCAGATTTGCTGGTATGCCGGGCAAAACGAAAAGCTCAGCTCTGTTGGGTTTTATGAGTACAATCCCGAATGTGATGATGAAAACAAAAAGACTGCCGCTGTGGTAGCCACCATGATCTGGTACTTTATGGAGGGGTATTATCACCGAAAAAAGGAACAGAATTTCAAAAGCAACGACTTCTTGAAATACGTTGTAGCCATGCCTGTTGAATCCGAAACGATTACGTTTTACAAAAGCAAATTCAGCGAACGCTGGTGGATGGAAGTGCCCTACCCTGACGGACTGGAACGCTATGCACGAAACAGCATCGCTCCCTGCAGTTACAACGATTATCAAACGGCTACCAAAGGGGAAGTGCCAGAACGGTATATCAGTATGGTGGCGAAGTTGGGGTAGTTGGTAAAAAAGTAGGCAAGTGGCAGTAGGCAATAATACAAAATATGGTTTCAAGACTAACCTGTTATAATAATCGACAAAAGGGCAGTTGACAAATAAGTGGGCAGTGGCAAGCACAACCTATTAAGTTTACTTTGTGTTCTCTATGTGTTCTCTATGCAAAGCTTTGTGCACTTTTTGGTTAAAAAGGTGATTCTATCATTGGACAATTTTTTTGGCATAGATATAACCGCTTAACGCCATCACCATTACTGCGCTGATTACTGCGATCCATTCAAGATGGTCTTCTGAAAAAATACCAAATGAAATCAAGGCCTTATCCACCTGGTTCAGTCCGATTAGTAATACGCTTCCGAAAATCAGTAACAGTAAACTATTAAAGATTAATCCATGACCATGCTGCTTAGGAATTAATTTTTTGTGATTGATCAGTACAATTAACAACGCCACCAGCAACGGCAGAATCAATCCATTCATTGCCTGCACGGTGAGAATGACCGGTATCGGGCGGATGCCGCTGATGCCGAAGGAAAAACCGGTCGCCAAAACAATTCCCCATACCCACCGTAGCCTGCGCTGATCTTCCCATCCAAAAATGGTGGACGCAATAATAGATGATGCATACGGTGCTGTAATGGAGGAAGAAAATCCGGCAGCAAACAATCCAACTCCTAAGGCAAGCGATCCTACCGGGCCAAGTTTTTCACGCAAGGAATTCGCCAACTCCGGAAAAGAAGAAAACGCCTGCACCGAGGTGCCCGCTATGAGAATGGCTGCAGTAATCAATCCGCCCACCAAAACCGAAACCGTAAGCCCGATGCGCATCAATGGAATAGTTTTTCCTTTGCTGATGCCCGAGCCTAAAAAAACATTGTACGGTACAATGGTAGTACCGATCAACCCGAGAATCAGTAATCCACTACCGGTTGGAAATGCCGGGATAACAGCTTTTGAAATTACCGTGGTGAATGAAAAGGGCTGCTGAAGCGCCAATACAAAAAACGCAATGCCCATCATCCCTACCAAAGCCGTCATCAGCCAGGAAATAACTTGCCGCTTGTTCGTCCACAATACAGCAAAGGCGGCAAGCGCAATAAGTGCAGTAAGAATTTTTGTGTTCCCCCTGCTTAACAAGTTCAACCCCGCTGCCGCGCCAAGGATATTTCCAGCTTCGTAAGCCGCACAGCCTAACATCACCGTACCGCCAACAAGAACCATTAATGACTTCCCCCACTTTTCACCAAAACTTTTCCTGGAAGCCTGTCCTAAGTTCAAGCCGCTGCTGATGACAATGCGTGCCGAAACTTCCTGTAACACCAAACAGCCGATGGTGCCCAATGTTACCGCCCACAACAATTGAAGCTGGTTGGTAGCCCCTGCAGTAATGGCTGTGGTAATCGTGCCCGGCCCGATAAACGCAGCCGAGATAACGGAGTATAAAATAACGCTGGAGAGTTTGGAAGGGGGACGCATGTATAAAAATGGACATAAAACCCCTATATGTCCAATTTATCATTGCTTTTTGGACATGTCCTGGTAAAACCTTCAGAAAATGGACATATATTTGCCACATGTCCATTTTTCATATTAAAAATGAACATGTATGACTGCAAAATACGACAGAAACGAACCTTTTAATGATCTGCCCCAGCTTCCCCCTTCAGGGGAAATAGAAGAAGACCCCGAAATCCTGAAAAAGCTGGTCAGCACATCCCGTACCCTGGCCTCTGTAAATGTTAATGTGTTACGGCTGCCTGACCCCAATATGCTAGTCAACACCATTGCGCTGCAGGAAGCTAAAACCTCCACAGCCATTGAAAATATTTTTACTACAGAGGATGAATTGTACAAGGCCATATCCGACTCGGTACAGGAAGAAAAAGCCGACCCGGCCACGAAAGAGGTTTTGCGTTACCGCGAAGCACTATGGGCGGGTTACAACGAACTGAAGAACAAAAGCGGGATTGACACAAAGCTGGTCGTAAAAATTTTTCAACAGATCAAAAATTCCAGCGTGGGGTTTCGTCCACCACAAGCGCTGGTCGTGATCAGGCGCGGGCAAAGCGAGTTTCGATCCGGTGACGTCATTTATACTCCACCCAGAGGAGAAGGTGTGGTTGAAAAGTTGATGGACAATTTGCTTGAATACCTGAACGATGAGGTTAAATATCCTACCGATCCCTTGCTTAAAATGTGTGTCGCCCATTACCAGTTCGAAGCGATCCATCCTTTCCAGGATGGCAACGGAAGGACAGGCCGCATTCTCAATCTCCTGTACCTTGTTTCCGCAAACCTTCTCTCCCAACCGGTTCTTTACCTTTCCAAATACATCATAGTAAACAAAGACGACTATTATTTTCATCTTGGCGGAGTTACACAACGCGGTGCCTGGAAAAACTGGGTGATGTACATGCTGGATGCGGTGGAAAAAACTTCCTTGCTAACCAATGACCTGATCAACGAAATTCTTAAGCAGATGGAAGCTACGCTGGCACATGGCAAAGCACATATTAAATGGTATAACAAAGAAATCAACGAAGCACTGTTCAGCCAGCCTTACAGTAAACCCAAAATCATACAAACGCTTACCGGTGTTACCTCGCGCACTACGCTTACCCGCTACATGGATGATCTGGTGGAAGCCCGGATACTCAGCCCTAAAAAAGACGGGAAAGAAATTTATTATTTGAATGATGACCTGATCAGAATACTGCAAGGATAACTTAAAGCTATATGCGAACACTTAGCCGCCCTCGATAACGAATTCAAAGCCCGCGGTGGAAAAAATCATAGTTGAATAATCCGTGAGTTTACGCAATTGGATTTTAAGAAGATCCAGGATACCATCCTGTAAAATTTCTCTCAAAAACCTTATCAAACAGGCGTTTTACTTCCACTCCACATCCCACACCGGTTCACTGCCCAGCAAGTGCTTTACAAAATAATTCCAGCGCACCTTGGTGAAGTAGCGCTGGTGCGCCCCTGTATAACCGTGGCGCATGGAAGGGAAGATGAGCATATCAAACGGTTTGTCTGCCAACACAAGTTTCTCGGCAAGTTTAAACGTGGCGCTTGGGTTTACATTTTCATCAATACCACCGTGGATGATGAGCAGCTTACCTTTCAACCGGTGAGCCATCGTGATGTTGGACTGTTCATGATAAGCCGAGTCAACCGGCCAGCCCATGTACATTTCGGGCCACCAGGCTTTTTCCATACGGTGGTCGTGGTCGGCTGCACTGGCCACGCCTACTTTATAAAAATCAGGAAACAGCAAAAGTCCACGCGCGGCATCATACCCACCTGCGGAGTGGCCGAATATTCCTACCCGTGTTGTATCCAGCCAGGTGTACTGCGCGGCCAGTTGCCGGAGTGCAAGTACATGATCTTCCAATCCATAGCCCAATCGTTTATACGACAAATCCCGTAAGGCTTTCTCCCTGCCGTAGGTTCCCAAGCCATCCACCATCATGACAACAAAACCCAACTCTGCTAAGGCCTGATTACTTGTATTGAGCACTCGGGCATAACTTCGCGGAACAATTTGCGTGTGCGGACCGGTATAGGTATGGTCTATCACCGGGTATTTCTTTGTGGGATCAAAATGGGTAGGCTTCCATAACAAGCCATAGATGGGCGACTTGCCGTCTTTGCCTGTGACCGTAAATGCTTGCGGGGCCTTCCACCCTATTGCCGGTAAGGGAGCGATGTCGGCTTTGGAAATTTCCATCAACACCTTGTTGGTTTTAAGGTCGCGTAATATGGTAGTGGTTGGTTTATCGCTTGATGAATAGTTATCAACAACAAACCGCTTGTCGGGCGAAAGCGAAAATTCGTGATTACCTTCTTCGGGTGTAAGAAGTTTCAGGTTTCTTCCAGCAAGTGAAATACTGTACAGGTATTGCTGGTAAGGATTTCGTCCGGGCTCCTTTCCCGAAGCGATGAAATACACTATGCCTTCGCCTGCTGGATCAACGTGCAGCACATCGTTAACAAAATAGTTACCTGTTGTAAGGTG
>CAZOYJ010000014.1:0-30486 GCA_964583905.1 uncultured Roseivirgaceae bacterium | reverse complement strand
GGAGACAACGGCATTACCGAAACGTTGATCAAACACCTTACCGCAGTGTTAAAAGATATGGCGCGCATTGAAACTGAAGCGGATCGGATACTGGAGAGCAAACTGAAGCAGGCCCGGCTGATTGAAAGAGAAAAACTTTTCTTGAAGAAGAAAGACAGCATTCTTGCTTTATATAGTCCAACCAATCCGAATGAGGCATACAATTCGTACCATCAGGAAGTATCTATGAAGGTAGCGGCTTATATCCAAGCCGTATTTGAGGATTACGCCCGAATGGAGCTGGTCGAAAAACTCGATACCATAGATTATGTGGTCAATTGCCTGGACTCATTCCTGATGTTGTATGCCGCCCAGGCTGAAATTCCAACCAAACTTAAACGCCTGGACGATTCGTATACACGCACGGTCTGGAATCCCTACACGATGACGGATATGCAAGAGCGGATGAAAGAAAGGCTGTACACAGCCTTTGAATCGCACCTAATTCCCTATTACCGGAATGATATTGAATCGTCCATTCATTGTAGCAGGGTAGCGGATAAAAGCCGAAACTTTGAATTGCTATACCGTAAAATGATGGAACTTCGCGAGCAGGACACAAAAGATCTAGAAAGAGCGCTGAGAGGTGCTAATTCGCCCAGTCGGATTTTGCAGATTATCAACCTAACTCTAAAATAGCAACAGGTGTATGATTTTTTTTCGGGCGATTAAACTTACCGGTACGCTGTTGTTCATGGTTATAGCCATGCGTGCAATTGGGCAACCCGGCCCCGGTAATGCCCAGTTCAATCCACCAGGAACAAACCTTTGGTTGGGAACGTATGCCAAATTCAGATTGTCTGATAAATTGTTTTGGGATGCCCAATTTCACTTCCGAACAGCAGGTTATCAGGATACGCGTTTTGTCGGGCGCGTGGCTCAGATTTATAACCGTCATGGACTTAGCTACAGAGCAAGACCCAATTTTATGTTTACGGTTGGGCCTGTACTGCGGTTGAATTTTACACCCGAGCCGGGCAATCCGGAATTTAAAAACCTGGTTGTGGAGCCCCGCATCTGGCATGAATATCTTTTTGCTATTCCATACGACCGCTTTATTGTTTATCACCGCTTGCGTTTTGAACACCGATGGAGTAAAGGCAATCGGTATGGCGATGAATGGATTTACCGTAACCGGTGGCGCTATAAATTCTTTATGGCTATACCCATTAACAACAAGGCACTCATGCCAAAGACCTGGTATGTAGTGCCCGATGCCGAAATAATTTTGCAAAGTGGTGGGCCGGTTGGTGGAAGCCCCGTGGAAGATTTGCGCCTGTATCCGCAAATCGGATACATCAAAAATCCACGGGTAAAATATACAGCGGGTATGATGTGGACTACTGGCCAAACGCTTAGCAATGCCTATGTGTATAACACCCGGTGGGTTTTACGGTTTAACGTATACCTATCACTTGATTTCAGAAAATTTGAGGAGAAAGTTCCGGCCATCAGAATATTCGATTAGTACCGTAGCGGTATTTGTATAAAGGGTTCAAAAACAGGTTGGAAACCACTGCTGACTTTCCCACAATTTATATTTTTGCAAAAAAAATAATGTATGGCCGCTGAACGATCCTATAAAGTTCATTTTATTCTGGCAGGTGTTATAGCTGCGGTTACCACTGTACTGTTAGCCTGGTCGGTTTATGATGAAGATGATGGTGACGATGTGTTGAATGAGCAAAAAATTGTAATCGACAGCTTGCAGCGCGAAATGAAATTTTTTGCAGCGTTGAACCTGGCCGATGAACTATTTCTTTTGAGGGAAGACCACCGGAGTGCGCTTGAGGCATATAAAAATTTATTGCCGGAAGTTCCAGAAGAAAAAGCAACGCTTTTGAACAGTCGCATTGCCCAGGTTGAGAAAATTATGCGCAGACCCTCAGACAATGGAGCGCTCAAAGCGTATGAGTTGATTATAGAGCAGAACACAAAATCGATTGATTCACTGAAAGTACAATTAAGCAGAATGAAGAGCGCCACGACCAGCGCAGATTCTTTGCGGCAACGCATTGCCGGCTTACATGCAGAAATAGCAAAAAAAAATAATGAGCTAAACCGCAAACAACTTATTCAGGTAATATCCTTTAAAAGCGAGAATGGAAGATTGATTCACTACCTCGGTGAAGTTGTAAATGGAAAAGCCAACGGAGGAGGAGTGGGTATCTGGAACACCGGGAGTTTGTACCGGGGTGAATGGAAAGACAATAAACGACACGGAAAAGGCACCTTTGAATGGGCAGACGGGGAGAAGTATGTAGGCGAATACGTAGAAGACAAGCGCAATGGGGTGGGTACGTATAGTTGGCCAAGCGGTGAGCGCTACGAAGGAGAGTGGAAGAACGACACGCGGGAAGGTTTTGGAAAATTGTTTGACCAGGATGGCAACATCAAATTTGAAGGCCGGTGGAGTGGCGATAAACCGAACCGGTAGGGGTTGTTTCAGGATAACATTATCGGATCGCCCTCGCCAACCACTCCAAAATCAACAGCCACCACATTTTGTCCGAAGTTCACTTTTCCGTTTTGATTTCGATAGGCAGCCAATGTGCGCAGGGGTTCAACTCCTTTGATCCCAGTAACCGGATTAACCGTTGTAAGCGTGCACCGGGCGCAACGTTTAACCCCGGCAAACCGGTTGGTGCCGATTGAAAAATTTCTCCATTGATCTTCCTCGTAGGGTTGTCCGCCCGTAAACACAAAGTTCGGACGAAAGCGCTGCATGGTAACCGGTTCAGCAAGCCGGGTATTCAAGTCATCCAGGGAAGCTTGCCCGATAAGTAAAAAAGGATAACCATCGGCCAGGCTTACGTTTTCATGTTGCGGTGCATAAGCCGGGTCTACCGGACGCGCATTTTCTTCGGGAAAGAATACCAGTTTGCACGGTAGGTTGAGTTGATCTGAAAACCATCGGCTGGTTTCGGGCTGTACCTCAGTGGCGGTTACAACATCTTTCCAAATCGAAACCGGTACAGGATGACTCGCCCGATACCGCATATCCACCACATGCTCAACCTTATTTTTCCGATGAAGAATATGAAGGGAATTTCCGTTTATCTGCACATCGAATAACGCCAGTTCCGGATGCTCCCGTTGGGTTATAAAACGGCCATGTTCGTCTACCAGCATCCACCGTCTGTCGTGTTCAAGGCCTTTTTCAAGAATGCGTGCCTGCTTCAGGCGAATGCTGCCCAGCGATTTGATGGGGTAAATCCAGATTTCACTTAACCGTAATTCCATCATGAACTTTTGAGCCTTAATTTTTGCTAACTTATCAAAAATAACCGTGCTGATGACTACCGCCTCGCTTTGGTATTTCGAAAGCGTTAACCTGTTTCATGTATTGTGCCCCCATAAAACCCGGGACATGGAGCAGCAACATGCGTTTCGGCATTATAAAAAGGATCAATATATCTATATCCCGGATGATGAGGCTGACCATATTTACATGGTGGCCAACGGCCGCGTAAAAATAGGGCACTACCTGGATGACGGCAAGGAAGTAGTGAGTGCCATTTTAACTACGGGTGAAATTTTTGGCGAGCTAGCGCTGGCGGGTGAAGAAAAGCGAAAAGACTTTGCCCAAATAATGGACAACGACACCAGCATTTGTCCGCTTAAAATTGAAGACCTGAAAGCGTTGATGAAGGAAGATAAGGAGTTGAGTTTCCGGTTGCTGAAGTTGGTGGGCTTGCGGCTGATGCGGCTTGAACGAAAACTGGAGTTGCTGGTATTTAAAGATGCGCGCACGCGCATTATTGAATTCCTAAAAGACGCTGCTTCCTGGAAAGGAAAGAAGGTAGGATTTGAAACGATGATCCCGACCCGGCTAACCCATAAAGACATTGCCGCCCTTACCGGAACCTCGCGGCAAACGGTTACCACCATTTTAAATGAACTCAAGGAGCGAAACCTCATCTATTTCGACAGGAAGAAAATACTGATACGCGATCTGGAACAACTGAAATAAGCGCCCAACAAATTTACAGTTAACACTGTTCCATAAATGCGCCTTTTTTAAATGATAGCCTTGTCACAGGCGTGACATTTGGCGTACAACTCGTACCGCACTTTTGTGGTTAAATGCCACATATGAAAAAGTTAATTATTCCCGTTTTGATTTTCTGCTCCTACGGATTGTTCGCCCAGGCGCAAGTATTGCAGGCCACTATTGGGGTTGGTAAATCGGAAGGAACATTCAGCGTGTTGTATGGATATGATTTTGAATTCGGCAAGCGAAAACAGTTTGCTATTGGCACTGGTGCGCGATTCACTTCCTATTTCGGATCCAATCAACCCTACCGGACGGCTCCGGCAGAGCTTACTACCGGAGAGAGAAGTTTGCTGGTGATTTTTAAGCCCGATATTGAGGAGAACATCGATACCTTATTGGTCCAGTCTCCATGGGTTAACTCTGTAAACCTGTTTATTAACCTCCGTTATAAATTCAGCAACAGGCTTCACGTTGGTTTTAACATCGATGCCATCGGGTTTTCATTTGGCGGCAGCCGGGAAGGAACGTACACCAATGATGATCAGGAGATTTTAACCAGCGCAAAGCCGACAACTTTCAATGTTTTGCTTACCAGCGATAACGACTATGGCAGCCTGAACTCTGAATTTTATGCCCGGTATGATTTAAATAAACGTTGGGGGTTGAAGGCGGGCGCGCAATTTCACTTTACCGAGTACACAACCGATATTGACGTGCAGCAATTCCCCGAACCCAACGATCGCTTCAGAAGAAAGTCACTATTCTTTGCTGCCGGGGTGCAGGTTAAACTCTGAGATACGGTTTGATGGATAGCGTGAAAATTTGAAAGGTGATGAAAAAGATCCTTTTTTTCGGAATCCTATTGTTTTCAGGGATTGCCTGGTCACAAACAGTTTATGTACCTGTTGATAATCCTAAAGCGGTAACCTTTTCAATTCGGAATTTAGGGGTTACTGTACAGGGTTCATTCAGTGGTTTGGCGGGCGAAATACACTTTGATCCGGCCCACCCCGAGGCAGCCTCGTTTCAGGTCAGGGTGAACTCCTCATCGGTAAATACGGGAATTGATTTGCGCGACAAGCATTTACGCAAGGAAGATTTTTTAGATGTGGAAAAAAATCCGCGGATTGAGTTCACCTCGTCAGGTGTTAACCGTGGGGAGAAGAAAGACATCTGGGTGGCAAAAGGCAAACTTACCCTAAAAGGCGTTACCCGGGAGGTTTTCATACCGTTTGAGGTGGAACAGAGGGGAATGGCCCTGGTTTTCTCCGGTGAATTTAAATTGAACCGGAGAGATTTTGGCGTGGGCGGCAGGAACCTCGGCATGTCGGAAGAGGTTACGGTTAAATTGAGGGTAACGGCCAACAGGCAGTCACCGCTTTAAGGGCCTGAACTTAATCCATTTTGTTTTGTTAAATTTAAAGTAATCACCGATCAAAAAGTAATCGTTATGAATCGCCTTACAGTCGTTTTAATTTGTTTTGTTTTTTACTCATGCAATAATTTCGGTCAGGATATGAAATCAAGAATAATAGAAAAAGAGAAGCCACCGGTGGCTGAACAAACCGTTTTCAAAACGGAAGAAGAATGGAAGAAGGTATTAACACCCGAGCAATACCACGTGCTGCGCCAGAAAGGAACGGAGCGGGCCTTTACAGGAAAATATTACAAGACCAACGATAAAGGTGTGTATTCCTGCGGGGCCTGCGATGCCGAGTTGTTCACGTCCGACATGAAATTTGATTCGGACTGTGGCTGGCCAAGTTTTGATCGTGCCCTGGAAGGTGGGAAAATCAAATATGAAATTGACAAGTCGCACGGATGGACCCGCACGGAAATCATGTGCGCCAACTGTGGCTCACACCTCGGTCATGTATTCGATGACGGGCCAACGCTAACCGGCAAACGGTATTGTGTGAACTCGGCATCACTCAATTTCTACAGAGAGAAGAAGGAGGAGAAGCAGTAGCGTTTGCGAAAATTAGTTAGTAAAAATTCATGACCAAATACTATGATGCCAACGGAACCTACAGAGCCTACAGCCACGATGGCAAGAACCTCTTCAGTGAAGCGGGTGAGCACATTGGGCACTTCCTGAATGGTTTTCTGTACGACACCAAAGGCATAGCCATTGGGCATGTAAAAGGGAAGGTGATCTTAACCAAGGCCGGCCAGACGCTTTATTATACGGCTTGATGTCGGAGCCCAGTATGTTATTTTGGGTTTCGCAAAACCGTTTCGCACGCGATTAACAAAATCACCTTCAAGCAGGGCCAGGTTCCAATCGTTCAGCGATACCGCGTGCACTTTCATCAAGACTTCATCCTCCCTGAGCAGGGGTTTTTCTACTTCTTTGATGTGCAGAACTTCAGGGCCTCTGTATGTTGTGTAGTAAACTGCTTTCATAGTATTTGAATGGCATGAAACCATGCAGCTCAATGCGCCATGAGATTAAGCATAATTAACCTGATTTTTGAGCTGTAATTGATGGTTTCTTGAGCTTTATTACCATTAAGCTCATTTTACTGTATAATACGGCTCATATTTGTTTATATTTGAGCTCCAATCTTTTTATTGTTGATCTTAAAAACGAGTAATGGTCAAAAAAATAACGGATAAGAGCGGCCTGATCCTGGAGTTTGTAAGGACAAATCCGGACGTTTCTTCGAAGGAAATCCATGTCGGACTTGCAGGCGAACTGGCCTATGCAACGGTGAAACGTGCCCTTCATAACCTGTTGGAAGAAAATCTGTTGGGTACTACCGGCAAGGGGAAAGCCACCCGATACCGTGTGAGTCCAGCTTATGAACTGTTACTTCCCGTTGACTTGGATGAATACTTTAAAAGAGAAATCGATGAGCGCGTCATCAGGCGTAGCTTCAACTATTCACTCATCGGCTTGCTAGGCCAGGTGAATGTATTTACGGCTGATGAACTAAATCGCCTGAACACATTCCAACAGCGATACCATGAAAAAGTCCTTAATCTTTCCAAAACAGAATATCAAAATGAGCTGGAACGACTGGCAATCGATTTGAGTTGGAAATCATCGCAGATTGAGGGGAACACGTATTCCCTTTTAGAAACCGAGCGCCTGCTGAAAGATAAACATACGGCCTCAGGCAAAACACGCGATGAGGCCACCATGCTGCTGAACCACAAAGAAGCGTTGGATTTTATTATTGAAAACCCTCATCACATCAACCCGCTGTCCATTGCCCGGATTGAGGAGATTCATAGCCTGCTTATTAAAGAATTAAATGTGGAACGAAACATCCGCAGGCGGGGCGTGGGCATTACCGGAACCAACTATCGCCCACTGGATAATGAGTTTCAAATAAGGGAAGCGCTGGAGGCCATGTGTGGATTAGTCAATGGATTGGAAAATGTGTTTTCGAAGGCGTTGCTTTCGCTGGTGTTGATCTCCTATATACAGGCTTTCACGGACGGCAACAAGCGCACCGCACGCATCATCAGCAATGCCATCCTCATCAGCGCCAATCAATGTCCCTTGTCCTTTCGCACCGTGGACCCAATCCTTTACAAAAAAGCCATGTTGCTATTTTACGAGCAAAACAACATTACAGCCTTTAAGAAAATCTTCATCGACCAGCTTGAGTTTGCAGTGGAAACGTATTTCTGAATTTCAACGGACTTGTATGCACGTGCTTCATAAAGAAGTTGTTGAAATGCGTCACTTCGGTTGGTGTTGCGCAAAAGCAAATGTTGAAACCCGGACGCGCAGCTATTTATACAGCTTCTCGTAATACTCATCGGCCATGCGGGCCGAATCAAAGTAGGGAAGCACATCCTTCATTCCGGCTTTCATAATTTTATTCCATTTCGAATGGTTTTTGTAGTACATCGGAATGATTTCGTTCTCCAGCAGATCGTACAATCGGCCCGCTTCAATTTTATCTTTTTCATCCTGCGATAAGGAATCCCCGGCAGGCTCAATGATAAAACTGTTTTTACCGTGTTTGGCGAATTCGGGTATCCAGCCATCCGGAATGGAAAGGTTAACCGAACCGTTCATGGCGGCCGTCATCCCGGAAGTTCCGGATGCTTCATGATACAACCGAGGATTATTCAACCATACATCAGAACCTCTTTTCAGGTGCCCGGAAAGCCATAATTCGTATCCGGTTAAGATGGTGCAGTTTGGAAAGGGTTTGGTCTTCCAGAAGATTTCATTGAACATGTTGATGGATTCATAATCGTCCGGGTAGGGTTTTCCGGCCCAGATAATTTGTACAGGATATTCTTTATTCTGTACAATCCGGGTGAACCGCGCAAAGTCGCGTAACAATAAGCTGGCACGTTTGTAGGTGGCAAACCTGCGGGCCCACACAATCGTCAGAATATTTTCATTAAACAGCTTGCCGGTTTGGTTGGCTACTACCCGGAAGAGTTTGCGCTTCAGCATTCTTTTGCGCAGCATTAGCTTTTCATCGTCATCCTTCGCTAAGGCTTTGTCGAGCATGTAATCGTGCCAATACGTTTTGTTTTGGGCATTGGTGATGGCGGTAATTTCACAGATGCCCTCATACGATTTCCACATCTTGCGCGCCACCTCACCATGTAACTGCGATACGCCATTTGATTTTTTGGCGATGCGTAAAGCCGTGAGGGTATAGTTTAATGTTCCGTTCTCCGGGAACACATATTCATCCACCTGTTTAGTAGTGAGTCCGTTGAAGAAACTCATGTCGTTAAGCAGGGGTATACTGTGTTCTTCATTACCTGCTTTCTCGGGAGTGTGTGTAGTAAACACAACTCTTTTTCTTACCGCTTCAAGACTTTTGTATTTATCAAGCAAATAAAAACAAAGGGGCAGCGAGTGGCCTTCGTTCATGTGGTAGATTTCCGTTTCACGCCCCAGAATTTCCAATTGATTGCGCAATCCGTGTGGTTTGGTTCGGATCATACAGGCGATGGGTGATGGTACGGGCTAGGAAATCATTTTCTTCGATATCGGTACTTAGCAAAAAGACAGGCGCTGTTTTGAAAACCTCCGGTTTCAGCAAGTAAGCTTTTACAAATACCCGTGAACCGTGAATGGTTATTGGAAATAAAAACCCGGTGTCGGTAAGGAAGGAATAATCCTTGATCCGATAACTGGCCAGCATGGTTTGATCTTCGTTGCGCTCCTGATCGTAGTAGCCCTTTTTCCAAAGAATGCCAATGCCGATCATGTTTTGTTTCAGCTCGTACGCACTGCGCATGTGCGAGCCGGCCAAAAAGCCCAATCCACCGCTGTAAATTTTCAACGGCTGATCAATGGCAAACTCCATCGAAAAATAGGCAACGGGCCGGGTGTACTTTTTATTAAACTTGTAGGGAAAGAGACTGCTCAGTTCGGTCATGGTGTAAAGTAAAGTTGCGAAGCTAACAAATCAGTTGAGATTAGGTTTAATGTTTTTGAAGATCGTAAGTGCAAACGATTGAAGGGGTTTTTAAACCTTGTTTCTTTAAAATGGAGGGGTCAGTATGAAGGCAATATTTTTTGCAACGCAAAATCACAAATGATTATTTCATCAGCGTTAGCCAGATAAGCAACAATATACTTCTTTCTGAAGGTAGCACACCGGTAACCTTCATTAGCCCATACTTTGTGCTTGCAGGGCCTGTGTTCCAGTCGGGTATCACCAAGCTTTTCAAAAAATTTGAATGAGTCTGCTATAAACTTTTTAGCGGCTTTAGGAAATCCCTTTGACTCAATGAAATAGGCAACATGTGCAACCTCTTCGGCTGCATTATCAAGTATGCTTACTTTTCTTTGTCCCATTTATCAATGAGCGAGTAAGCTAATTTTTTTCCTTCCGATAGGGAAAGTTTTTTTGCTAAAGGTTTTTTTCTGGCAGCAATTTCGAGCAGTTTTTCATACTTCTGTTGCTCAACAACCACGTATTTTTTTTTATTAAGTACTAGAGTTGTCACAGTAATTTGATTTAAACTTAAAATTAGGGACTGAAAAGTTGATAAGCAATATTATTGTTTATTCTGTGAAAGTAAGGTTTTAACAGATTACCCCCATTTCATCAAGTAATTCATCAATCGTGTGCACCTCTTTTCGAGAATTTTTAAACGTAATCTGCCAGCGGGCCGTATTCTCTACTGCTATTTTCAACTCCGAAGTTGGATCAATGCGGTACCCGGATCGTTCCAGCGCGTTCTTTGTCCAAAGATACCCGTGGCCTTCACCAACAAGCTGAACAGAAACCCCACGCCACGGCTCATGAAATACCTTGCCTGTCTTCAGATCAAAACCCTTGAACTGAAAAATTTCATCGAAGGATCCATTCAGCACCAGATCTTCCGGGATGCCGGTAAGAATGTTTTTGGCTTTTCCGGCCAGCCAGATTTCATCAGCTGTTTGCAGGGCCAGGTCGAGCTCATGGGTTGCCAATACAATTCCTTTCGAGGTGCTTCGGGTTAAATTTCGCAGCAGGTTCATAATCTCAACCCGGTTGTTGAGGTCAAGATGTGCGGTGGGTTCATCCAGCAACAGCAGGGGTGTGTCCTGGGCGAGGGCACGTGCGATCATGGCCATTTGCATTTGGCCATCGCTAAGCTCAAAAAGTCGTTTATTAATGAGCTCCGAAATGTGCGTAAGTTCTATAGCTTGTTCAATGGCTTGCCGGTCGGCATCATTCATGCGGATGCGCCAATCAACATGAGGGTAACGTCCGTACATTACCAGTTCAAGAACCGTCATGTTTACAGCCGTAATTTTGTCGGTCAGCACAACTGCAAGGCTTTTGGGTTGCAGCGTTTCTGAGCCGTTGCATTCGAAATTACCCCGTAAGGCTTTTTGCAATCCCGCCAGTGTCCGGATCAAGGTTGATTTCCCGATGCCGTTGGGGCCCATAAAGCAAACCAATTCACCTTTACGGATCGTAAGGTTCAGCGCTTCAAAAACCGGGTGTTCCGGCAAATAGCCAACGGAGAGATTATGGGTTGTCAACAATTGACCGGCAGACGACATGACAGCGTATGATTTGATGGCAAATTACTTTTTATCAGTGTGTCTTTTTAGCGACCTTGAAATTTAAAATTCAGAACTCCCAAATGAATAAACGGATGAAAAGATTATTTCTCATTCTTATTGTAGCCACATCAAGCCTGGCCTCAGCCCAAACGGATGACCTCAAAGCGCTGGTACGCGAAGGCATCATCCTGCACGATAGCGGCCGCTATGAAGAAGCCTTGCTTAAGTACAATGAGGCGCTTCAACTCAATCCCAATTCATCGTTGGTGAATTATGAAATGGCGCTCACGTATTTCACCATGAAGAAGTATGAAGAGGCCCTGAAATTTGCCGAGATTACAATTGCCCAGAAAGACGATAATGAATTGGGAGGCATTATCATTAAAGGTTCCGCGTTGGATGACATGGGTAATGTAAAGCAGTCGGTTGAATTTTATAAAAAGGCGTTGCAGCGATACCCCAATGCATACCTCTTGCTGTACAATTATGCGGTGAGTTGCGGGCGTATGAACCTGGTGGCCGAAGCCGAGCAAGCGTTGATCAGGGCCATCAGCAATAATGTGGGGCATCCGGGAAGTCATTTGCAACTGGCCTACCTAAAACAGGATCAGGCGCAACGCATCCGGGCGATGTTGGGCTTGTATTTTTTTCTGATGTTGGAAAATAAAACGGAACGTGCCCGGGAAGCGTACGAAAATTTAACAGCGCTTTTCTATAGAGGAGTAAGTCGCGATCAGGATAATCCGAAAAATATTACCGTTAACGTGGCCATGCCCGGCAAAGACGGATCGGGTATGCCAGACTTTAGCCTGGCGCTGATTGCAGCAGCATCAATGGAAAAACATAAAGACAAAAATGATGTTGAACGCTTTGCTGCCGATACGCACAGTTTCTTCCAGATTATTGGTGAACTCAATCAGAACAAGGGGAAGAAAAAATCCAAAAAATCGAAGAAGGATGCATTTGATTTGTGGAACGACTACTATGCGGATTTTTTCTACAACCTGAGCCAGGCAGGATTTACCGAAGCTTTTTGTTACCATATTTCACTGGCTTCCGGAAATGAAATTCCAAGAGCATGGGTAGAAGCGAATCCGGACAAAGTTGAACTCTTTTATCTGTGGCTCCAGAACCAGTAATCAAATTCTAACCTTCTTACTCCTTACAATAACCCAGATCACCACCGGTGCGCCAATTAAAGCCGTAATCGCATTGATGGGAAGCACATAGGAACTACCGGGAAGTTGAGCAACCGTATCACAAAACAACATTAAGGCTGCTCCGGTTAAGATCACCCCTGGGATAAGCACCAGGTGGTTCGTGGTATTAATGATTAGCCGGGTAAGGTGCGGAACCGCTAATCCTACAAAGGCAATCGGTCCGCAAAAGGCTGTTACAGCTCCGGCCAACATGCTGGTGCTTATAATAATGAGTAAACGTGTTTTTTGAAGATTGATTCCGAGGCTTTGGGCATAATGATCGCCCAATAACCAGGCATTAAGAGGTTTTACTATTAGTAACGACAGGCAGATGCCACCAAGTGTAATAAGTCCAAGTAAGTGGATTTCATTCCAGTTCAGTCCACCCATACTTCCGAAGGTCCAGATCAGGAAATAATGCTGGTCTTCGGTACGGCTGACAAATTGAAGTACACTGACGATGGAGGAAGTTGTCGCTCCGATCATAAGCCCAATCAACAGAAGCGAAGTATTGTCTTTAATGCGTTGCGCAACCGCCAGTACAGTCAGGAAGATAAGGCTGGAACCTAAGGTTGCAGCAATTACAATGGATAGAGATCCGGTTATAAAAGCAACCCCCCAGTTACCTGCCATTACCAGCAGGGCTACGGCCAGGCTGGCCCCTGAGCTCAACCCCAGTACGTCCGGGCTTGCCAAAGGATTACGGAAAAGGGTCTGCATCATCAAGCCTCCTAACGAAAGGGCACTACCGGCTACTACACAGGTCAGTGCCTTGGTAAGTCTGAAATCAATCAGGATATCTTTCCAAACCAGCACCTCCGGATTTTTTCCAAAAAGAATTGAAAGTGTATCGGCAATAGGAATTTTAACGCTTCCGAGGGAGATGTTGATCAGGAATAGCCCCACCACTAAAGTGGTTAAAGCAAGCCATCGATACCTCTGATCCGTGTAATTCATTGCTTAATTTCTGCTGGCAATGATACCTAATATCATGCAAGTAAACCTGCCGGATTGGGGGCAATTGATCGGGGTTAACGGTTAAAGCAAGAATTTTCTTTCGACATCCAGGCAGAGAAGCCGGGGGCAAATGAACCGGGGCTGACCACCCGGAAAAATTTTAAATACCGCATTTGTTAACTATCCTTTATCTCATATCTTTGCAGTCCTTTTTGCGTCAGAGTGGCGCAAAATCCTGAAAAACAGCATAAAAAGGTTTCAACCATGCCTGGAATTATAGGACGAAAAGTAGGAATGACCAGCGTTTTCAGCCCCGAGGGTGAGAACATTGCCTGTACAGTAATTCAGGCAGGTCCCTGCGTAGTCACACAAGTAAAGAATGTCGAAACGGACGGATACCGTGCCGTACAGCTTGCCTTTGGCGAGAAGAAAGAGAAAAATACCACCGATCCTTTGGTTGGTCATTTTAAGAAGGCCAGCACAACCCCTAAAAAGAACATAGTAGAGTTTCGTGATTTCCGCGCAGAGTTTGACGGCATTGTTGAGCTTGGAAAGGAAATCCGGGTACAGGATGTTTTTAAAGAAGGTGATTTTGTAGATGCAGTGGGCACCTCCAAGGGTCGCGGTTTTCAGGGCGTAGTAAAGCGTCATGGTTTCAGCGGGGTAGGCGAGGCAACACACGGTCAGCACAACCGGCTACGCGCACCCGGTTCAATGGGTAATGCTTCGTTTGCTTCACGTGTTCCGAAAGGAAAGCGTCTTGGCGGGCGTATGGGTAATGCCCGGGTTAAGGTTACCAACCTTACCGTAGTTAAGATTGTGGCCGATCAAAATCTGATTGTTGTAAGCGGCTCCGTTCCGGGGGCTATGAATTCAACCGTAATTCTTCAGAAATAATGGAAGTTACCGTATTAAAATATAGCGGAGAGAATGCGGGAAAGACGGTAAGTCTTGCTGCTTCTGTATTTGCCATTGAGCCAAATGATCATGCCATCTGGTTAGATGTTAAAAGTTACCTAGCGAACCAACGTCAAGGAACGCACAAGTCTAAACAACGGAATGAGATTGCCGGATCAAGCAAAAAAATAAAAAAGCAAAAGGGAACCGGTGGTGCTCGTGCGGGGAATATCAAAAACCCTCTGTTTAAAGGAGGTGGTCGGGTATTCGGGCCTCAGCCCCGCGACTATTCCTTTAAGCTGAATAAGAAAGTGAAAGACCTGGCGCGTAAATCTGCCCTGAGCTATAAGGCCAAAGATAACGCCATTGCCGTTCTTGAAGACTTCACTTTCGAAGCCCCCAAAACCAAGCAATTCATCAGTATGCTTTCGGCCCTTTCATTGACCGATAAGAAGACGTTGTTTGTGCTTCCGGAACCCAACAAGAATGTGGTGTTGTCTGGAAGAAACGTGAAGCGTACGAAAATCACCACGGTCGATCAGATCAATACCTATGATGTAATGAATGCCGACAACGTAATTTTTGTGGAGAGCTCAGTAAGCAAGGTTGAAAACCTATTAAATAAAGAATCATGAGCGTATTAAAGAAGCCCCTGGTTACCGAAAAAGTATCGGCTCTTAATGAAAAGGGCAAGTACGGCTTCATTGTAGATATTGAAGCCAATAAAGTAGAAATAAAGAAAGCTGTTGAAAAACAGTATGGAGTAACGGTTGAGCGCGTGAACACCATGCGCATGATGGGTAAGTTTAAATCCCGGTTTACCAAAACAGGTGTTTTGGCAGGCCGTAAGCCCAATTATAAAAAGGCCATTGTAACGTTGGCCGAAGGCGAAGTAATTGATTTTTACAGCAACGTATAAGTATCGAACAATGGCGTTGAAGAAATTAAAACCAGTAACACCAGGCACGCGCCACAGGCTCGCTCCTTCGTTTGATGATATCACAGCAACGAAGCCGGAGAAAAGCCTCCTGGCTGCCCGTAAAAAAACCGGTGGCCGTAATAACAATGGTAAAATGACCATGCGCTACCTTGGCGGTGGCCATAAGCAGAAGATTCGTATCATCGACTTTAAGCGCACAAAAGCAGGTGTTCCTGCCACGGTTAGCACGATAGAGTATGATCCAACCCGCTCGGCTCGCATTGCCTTGTTATTTTATGCAGATGGTGCCAAAGCATACATCATTGCGCCTAACGGTTTGAAAGTGGGACAACAAGTTATTTCTGGTGCTGATGTAGCCCCGGAGATTGGTAATGCTCTTCCGCTCTCCAAAATTCCACTCGGTACTATTGTTCATAATGTTGAACTGAAGCCGGGTAAAGGTGGTGCAATTGCACGCAGTGCCGGTTCATTTGTTCAGTTGTTAGCGCGTGATAACGGAATGGCAACACTTAAAATGCCTTCCGGTGAAATGCGCAACGTATTGGAAGTTTGCATGGCTACTGTTGGTACCGTATCCAATGCTGATCACATGAACGAAAGTGCGGGTAAGGCAGGGCGTAATCGTTGGAAAGGCAGACGCCCCCGCAACCGTGGTGTTTCCATGAATCCGGTAGATCACCCGATGGGTGGTGGAGAAGGTCGTGCATCAGGCGGTCACCCGCGTTCACGCAAGGGCTTGATTGCTAAAGGCAAGAAGACCCGTCATCCTAAAAAATATTCTGATCGACTAATCATATCCAAGAGGAAAAAATAATGGGACGCTCGATTAAAAAAGGACCGTATTGCGATTTTCGCCTGCTAAAAAAAGTAGAAACTACGGAGAAGTCTGGTAAAAAATCTGTGATCAAAACCTGGTCACGCAGATCTACGATCATTCCGGATATGATCGGCCACACCTTTGCGGTTCACAATGGAAATAAATTTATACCCGTATATGTAACGGAAAACATGGTGGGCCATAAACTTGGCGAATTTGCACCTACCCGTACTTTCCGCGGTCACTCCGGTAACAGAAAAGAAGCTTAAGAATCATGGAAGCTGTAGAGAAAAAGACTAAAAAGTCGGTGCTTAAAAGAGAGAAGCGCGATGCCCGCAAAGAAGCTGCTAAGTCAGGTTCGGTAGTGGCTAAGCTGAAAAACGTGCCTACTTCTCCACGTAAAATGAGGTTGGTTGCCGATCTTATCCGTGGCGAGCGTGTAAGCAAAGCGCTGAACATTTTAAAGTATGAGCCTAAAGTGGGTTCTTTTAAACTCGAAAAACTTCTGCTTTCGGCCATTGCTAACTGGGAAGCCAAAAACCAGGATGGCAAGCTGGAAGAAGCCGACTTATTTGTAAAAGATATTTGGGTTGACGGAGGTCGTATTCTGAAAAGATTGCGTCCGGCTCCCCAGGGAAGAGCACACCGGATTCGGAAACGTTCAAACCACGTTACCCTTGTGCTCGACAGTTTGAAGAATGTAAGTATCGAAACAACAGAACAAGAAACGAAGGAATAAATGGGACAAAAAGTAAATCCTGTAGGACTCCGCTTAGGCATCGTACGTGGTTGGGACTCCAGCTGGTTCGGAGGCAACACTTTCTCTGATAAACTGGTTGAAGACCAGAAGATCAGAAAGTATGTTGATGCCCGTATACCCAAAGGCGGTATCGCTAAAGTTGTTATCGAACGTACTCTAAAGCGCATTACTTTAACTATTCATACGGCACGTCCTGGTGTAGTTATCGGTAAGGGCGGTACTGAAGTGGATAAGATTAAGGAAGAGTTGAAGAAACTCACCGGCAAGGATGTTCAGATTAACATCTATGAAATTAAGCGTCCTGAGTTAGATGCGAAACTGGTGGGTGAATCGATTGGCCAGCAAATTGAAGCCCGTATTTCCTACAAGCGTGCCATGAAGCAGGCAATTGCTTCCGCTATTCGTGTTGGTGCTGAAGGAATCAAGATAAAAGTTTCCGGTCGTTTGGCCGGTGCCGACATGGCCCGTACCGAACAATATAAGGAAGGCCGTATTCCGTTGCATACGCTTCGAGCAGATATCGACTATGCCGTATCGGAAGCACAAACGGTGTATGGAAAGATTGGAATTAAAGTATGGATCTTCAAAGGCGAAGTGTACGGCAAACGCGATCTGTCACCTAATGTAGGCATCGTAAGCAATACAACTGCAGGAGGCCCTGGAGCCGAGCGTGGTGGTGATCGTGGCGGAAGAAGAAGACCTAATGATGGTGGCCGTGGCGGACGCGGTGGCCGTGGACGAGAAAAACGATAGTAAAAGTATAAAGTAAGGTAGCGATGTTACAGCCGAAACGTACGAAGTTCAGAAAAATGCAGAAGGGCCGCGTAAAAGGCATGGCCACCCGTGGACATACCATTGCGTTTGGATCTTTTGGTCTGAAGAGCATGGAAGCCGGATGGATTACCTCGCGTCAGCTTGAGGCTGCCCGTATTGCCGTTACACGCTTTATGAAGCGCGAAGGCCAGGTGTGGATCCGCGTTTTCCCCGATAAACCCATTACACGTAAACCTGCAGAAGTAAGGATGGGTAAGGGTAAAGGTGCTCCGGAATATTGGGTGGCTGTCGTTAAACCCGGAACCATTTTGTTTGAAGCAGGGGGCGTGAACATGGCAACCGCTCGTGAAGCATTGCGCCTCGCGGAAGGTAAACTTCCTATTAAAACCAAGTTTACGGTACGTACCGATTACGTAGAATAATTCAGCGTCATGAAGAGTAAAGAAATAAAAGAATTAAGCGTGGCTGAACTGCGGGAGAAGATCGGCAGTGAGCAAGAAACGCTGCGCAAACTCAAGTTTGCCCATCAGGTTTCCGCTATCGAAAACCCGATGAAAATAAAAGAATCAAGAAAGCTGGTGGCCCGGTTACATACCGAGTTACGCGCTAAAGAACTTCAAAAATAATTCCTATGGAAAGGAACCTGAGAAAAGAACGTGTTGGTAAAGTGGTGAGCAACAAAATGGTAAAAAGCATTACCGTTTCCGTAGATAGAAAGGTGAAGCACCCCATCTACGGTAAGTTTGTTCACAAGACAACCAAGTTTATGGCGCATGACGAGAAGAATGAAGCCGGTATCGGTGATACCGTTCGTATTTCTGAAACGCGTCCGCTGAGCAAGAACAAGCGTTGGAGATTAGTTGAGATAATAGAAAAAGCGAAGTAATCATGATACAAACCGAGTCAAGACTTTCTGTTGCCGATAATAGCGGAGCCAAGGAAGTACTGTGTGTGCATGTGTTGGGTGGTAGCAGTAAACGCTATGCTTCCGTGGGCGACAAGATTGTTGTTACCGTGAAATCAGCCATGCCCTCCAGCCAGGTAAAGAAGGGTACCGTATCGCGTGCCGTTGTGGTGAGAACGACTAAAGAAATCAGACGGAAAGACGGATCGTACATTCGCTTTGAAGATAATGCTGCCGTGCTGCTGAATGCACAGGATGAACCCCGCGGTACCCGTATTTTCGGGCCCGTTGCCCGCGAGCTTCGCGAAAAGCAGTTTATGAAAATAGTTTCATTGGCCCCCGAAGTGCTTTAATACCATGGAAAGAAAATATAACAAACAACCCAAGTTTCATATTCGCAAAGGCGATACTGTTAAGGTGCTGGCCGGTGATGACAAAGGCAAGACCGGTAAGGTGCTTGAGGTTGTTACAACAAAAAACAGGGCGATTGTTGAAGGCATCAACATCGTTACCAAACACGAAAAGCCTTCTGCAGGCAAGCCTGAAGGAGGGATTAAAAAAACTGAGGCTGCCATTCACATCAGTAACCTGATGTTGGTTGACCCGGCAAGTGGTAACCCCACCCGCATCGGTCGTAAACTGAATGAGAAGGGCAAACTTCAGCGTTATGCTAAGAAAACCGGAGAATTTATAAAATAATGGCTACTCCCAGATTAAAAGAAAAATACGTAAAGGAAATTGTACCGGCTCTGAAAGAGAAATTCCAGTACAAGTCCGTTATGCAGGTACCCAAGATCGAAAAGATCAGCATCAACAAGGGTATGGGTATTGCAGTAACCGATAAGAAGCTTATCGATGTGGCATTGGAGGAAATCACAGCCATCACCGGCCAGAAGGCGGTTGCTACGAAATCCAAAAAAGCGATCTCTAACTTCAAACTGCGTGAGGACATGCCCATTGGGGTAAAAGTTACCTTGCGCGGCAGGAAAATGTATGAGTTCATGGATCGTTTGATGAACATTGCCTTACCCCGCGTACGTGACTTCCGTGGCGTTAACCCAAAAGGTTTTGACGGTCGTGGCAACTATACCCTGGGGGTAAAGGAACAGATCATCTTCCCGGAGATCTCAATTGACAAAGTGAACAAAATCAGTGGTATGGACATTACGTTCGTAACCTCTGCCAATACGGACGAAGAGAGCTACGAACTCCTGAAAGCATTCGGGATGCCGTTTGCTAATAAGAATTAAAAATTTGCTATGGCTAAATTATCTGTAATTGCAAGGCAAACCAAAAGAGAGAAGCTGGTGGCAACCTATGCCGCCAGGCGTAAGGCCCTGAAAGAAGCCGGTGACTATGCAGCGTTGGATAAACTCCCGCGTAATGCGTCTCCGGTCCGCCTGAAAAACAGGTGTAAACTGACGGGTCGCCCTAAAGGCTATATCGGGAAATTTGGCGTATGCCGAAACGTTTTCCGCGAGATGGCTTCCGAGGGCAAAATCCCTGGTTTGACCAAAGCAAGCTGGTAAAACAGCGAAACGACATATTAGGTTGCTGAGTACCAAGGTCGCCACTAGCGAAACCGGGTAACAGTTTGGATAACAAAAATTGTTAGGTATCTTTGCAGCCCGTTTTAAAAGAACGGGCTTGCTATTTAAATGAGCGTAAAGAAATAGACGAAAATGACTGATCCTATTTCAGATTATTTGACCCGGTTGCGGAATGCAATCAAGGCGAACCACAAGGTGGTAGAAATTCCTGCGTCCAACCTGAAGAAGGAAATAACCAAAGTGTTATTTGACAAAGGATACATTCTTAATTACAAGTTTGAGGAAGGCCCAACCGCGCAGGGTACTATCAAGATTGCCTTGAAGTACAACCCCGAAACACGCGAGTCGGCCATCACCAGGCTGCAGCGGGTAAGTACACCCGGTTTGAGAAAGTATGCCGGCACCAGCACATTACCCCGTGTAATGAACGGCTTAGGTGTAGCCATTATCTCAACCTCCCGCGGTGTAGTTACCGATAAAGAAGCCCGCAAATTGAATGTGGGTGGTGAAGTATTGTGTTACGTGTATTAATCGATTGAAGTCATGTCACGTATAGGAAAACTACCCATCGAATTACCCAAAGGAGTTGTAATTAACTTCAATAAGGATACGCATACCGTTTCTGTGAAAGGCCCTAAAGGCGAACTTACCCAGGTTATCGACCCCGACTTTATCATCAAGCAGGAGGATGGTCAACTGGTAGTGGAGCGCCCTACAGAACAAAAACGCCACAAGGCTATGCACGGATTGTACCGTTCGCTAATAGCCAATATGGTGGAAGGGGTTAACAACGGTTACAAAAAGCAATTGGAATTGGTTGGTGTGGGATACAAAGCAAGCGCTCAGGCCAACGTGCTTGAACTTAGCTTGGGATATTCGCATAACATTTTTTTAGCCGTTCCTCAGGAATTGAAAGTGCAGGCCATCCAGGAAAAAGGTACCAACCCTACCATAATCCTTGAAGGTATTGACAAGCAGTTAATCGGTCAGGTGGCTGCAAAAATCAAGTCACTTAGAAAAGTTGAGCCGTACAAAGGAAAGGGTATTCGCTTTACAGGTGAGCATGTTCGCAGAAAAGCCGGAAAGGCAGCTGCTAAATAATAACTAAACAGCATCATAGCTAACAACACTATGGCAGGCAAGAACAGAGAAAGAAGATCAAGAATAAAGAAAGGTGTTCGGAAAAAAATTTCCGGAACAACCGCCCGGCCCAGGTTATCGGTGTTCAGAAGCAATACCGGAATTTACGCCCAGATCATTGACGATTTGAATGGAACTACCCTGGTGGCTGCTTCAACAGCCGACCTCGGTAAAGAAGCCGGATTGAATAAGGAGAATTCCAAAAATGTTGGGAAGAAGATCGCTGAAAAGGCGCTTGCTTCCGGCATCAGCGATATCGTTTTCGATCGCAATGGATACCTGTACCATGGAAATGTTAAAGCCCTGGCAGAAGGTGCCCGGGAAGGTGGTTTGAAATTCTAAGTATTAAGATATGTCAGTTAGCAACATCAGCACAGTAAAGGCCAGCGAAATTGATCTGAAAGAGAAAGTCGTTGCCATTGAACGCGTAGCAAAAGTAGTGAAGGGTGGACGCAGGTTCAGTTTTGCTGCGATTGTAGTGGTAGGCGATGGCAATGGCGTGGTGGGGTATGGCCTGGGTAAAGCCAATGAAGTAACCGATGCCATTACCAAAGGAATTGACGATGCCAAAAAACATTTGGTTAAGGTTCCGATTACCAAGGGAACAGTGCCGCATGAAGCTATTGGCAAGTTTGGTGGTGGCCTGGTGTTGTTGAAGCCCGCTTCGCCCGGTACCGGTGTAATTGCCGGTGGTGCCATGCGTGCCGTATTGGAAAGTGCCGGTGTACATAATGTATTGGCCAAATCGAAGGGATCGTCTAACCCGCACAACGTGGTGAAGGCAACCTTTAATGCATTAACCAACATGCGGGATGCATACACCGTAGCCAAGAACAGAGGAGTTTCATTATCTAAAGTGTTTAACGGATAAGGACATGGCTAAAGTAAAGATCACACAGTCCAGAAGCGATATAAAAAGGCCTGAAAGACAACAGCGTACATTACGTGCTTTAGGTTTGGGAAGAGTGAACAAATCGGTTGAAGTGGAATTGACTCCGCAGATTGCCGGTATGATCAATAAAGTGAATCATTTGATTACGGTACAAGAACTTTAATACGATGAAGTTACATACATTAAAACCTGCCGAAGGTTCAGTAAAAACCAACAAGCGTCTTGGCCGTGGCCAGGGATCGGGTGGAAGCACTGCAGGCCGTGGACATAAGGGCGCGAAGTCGCGTTCAGGCTATTCCAAAAAGTTTGGCTTTGAAGGTGGTCAGATGCCCTTGCAGAGGAGGATTCCCAAGTTCGGCTTTAAGAACAACAACAAAGTTTATTTCAAGGCAGTGAACCTGGATGTACTGGAAACCCTTGCTGAAAAAGTTAAATCTGCCGACCTCAGTATACAGGTTCTCATTGATAATGGTATCGTTGGTAAGAACGATAAAATAAAGGTGTTGGGAAGAGGCGAGTTGAAATCAAAAGTAAATGTACAGGCTCATGCTTTTTCAGACACCGCTGTAAAGGCAATAGAAAAAGTAGGAGGCACTGCAACCCCGGTTAAATAATGAAGCGATTCTTTACCACCATAAGGAATATTTTTTCGATTGAAGACCTGAGGGTTAGAATCCTCAACACCATCGGATTCCTGATCATTTTCCGGTTAGGTTCATTCATTGTGTTGCCGGGTATTGATCCGGTAATCCTGGAAGCCAACGCGGTTTCAGGAGGAATTTTCGATCTTTTGAATACCTTCTTGGGCGGTTCGTTCAGCCGGGCATCCATCTTTGCCTTGGGCATAATGCCCTACATTTCGGCATCCATTATTGTGCAGCTGTTGGGTTTTGCCGTGCCGTATTTCCAGAAAATGCAGAAAGAAGGTGATTCGGGGCGCAAGCGGCTAAATCAAATAACCCGAGTGCTTACCATCTTCATTACCGGTTTTCAGTCATACGGATACATCCGGGGTACAATTCCGGTTGAGGCCATTACTACACCCGGATTGTTCTTTTATGTTTCATCCATTGTAATTCTCGTTGCCGGCACCATGTTCTGCATGTGGCTGGGTGAGCGCATTACCGATAAAGGAATTGGTAATGGTATTTCCATGCTGATCATGATTGGCATTGTCTCCCGTTTTCCGGGCGCCATTATTGATGAAGCGGTGAACAACCGCGGTATGCAGGGCGCCTTGTTATTTATAATTGAATTAATGGCCCTTTTCTTTGTTGTAATGGCCGTTATTATGCTCACACAGGCTACCCGCAGAATTCCGATTCAGTATGCCAAACAGGTAATTGGGAATAAACTATACGGAGGCAAGCGCGACTTCATTCCGTTAAAATTGAATTCTGCAGGTGTAATGCCGATCATCTTTGCCCAGGCGTTGATGTTCATTCCAGCATTACTGGCGGGTATTTGGAGAGACAGCGATATCGGAGCGTACATTGGTTCTACCTTCTCCGACTTTACATCCTGGCAATACAATTTATTGTTTGGATCGTTGATCCTGATCTTCACCTTCTTCTACACCGCGATTACCATTAACTCAAATGACATCGCTGACAATTTGAAACGTAACGGTGGGTTTGTTCCGGGCATTAAGCCGGGCAAGCAGACCGCTGAGTTTATAGATACAGTTTTATCAAGAATTACACTTCCGGGTGCATTGTTCCTGGTGATTGTCGCCATCCTTCCGGCTTTTGCGGTGAAGGCTGGTGTCGGTCAGAATTTCGCCCAGTTTTACGGTGGCACATCCTTGTTGATCATGGTGGGGGTAATCCTCGACACCTTACAACAAATTGAGAGCTACCTGCTGATGCGTCATTATGAAGGGATGATGAAATCAGGACGTGTGAAAGGTCGTTCTCAATTTGCTGCGGCTTAAGTGCTAAATGGTTCACTTAAAGACTGAAGAGGAAATTCAGATCATCAAAGAGGGAGCCCAGATTTTGGGCAAAGCTCATGGTGAGGTAGCGAAACAGGTTAAGCCAGGTGTAAAAACTTCTGCATTAAGTAAGGTAGCAGAGGAATACATCCGGGATTTTGGAGGGGTGCCATCGTTTAAGGATTATAACGGTTTCCCGGCTGCCTTGTGTATTTCGGTGAACGAAATTGTAGTTCATGGATTTCCCGGTAACTATGAGCTTCGCGAAGCGGATGTAATTTCCATTGATTGCGGAGTGTATTACAAGGGCTTCCATAGCGACTCGGCTTATACCTATCCGTTGGAAGGTGTTCGCGAAGAAACCTTGTTGTTGCTTGACCGGACCTACGAATCGCTATACAAAGGAATAGCGCAGGCAAAGGCCGGAAACCGGATGGGCGATGTGAGTTTTGCCATCCAGAGCTATGTTGAAAGTTTTGGCTATGGGGTGGTTCGCGAACTGGTGGGGCATGGAGTTGGAAAGAATTTGCATGAAGACCCCGAAGTGCCCAATTATGGCAAACGGGGCAAGGGTGTGAAGTTGGTTCCAGGGATGGTGTTCGCTATTGAGCCAATGATTAACCTGGGAACAAAAAATGTTGTTCAGGAGCGTGATGGATGGACGATCCGCACAGCCGATAAAAGACCATCGGCACATTTTGAGCACATGGTGGCAATAGGTGAAGAAAAAACAGAAGTGTTAACAACACATCAGTATATAGAAGAAAATTACGGATTTAAGTGGCGAAGCAGAAGTCGATAGAACAGGATGGAACGATAATGGAAGCATTGTCGAACGCCATGTTTCGTGTTCAGTTGGAAAACGGCCACGAAGTGTTGGCGCACATTTCAGGTAAAATGAGGATGCACTACATCCGCATCTTACCCGGAGATAAGGTAAGGCTAGAAATGTCGCCTTACGATTTAACAAAAGGAAGAATTGTATTTAGATATAAATAATTGATACCTGGCGCGAGAGTGCCTGCATAAACTACCGAGCGATGAAAGTAAAAACATCCATAAAGAAGCGAAGCGCAGATTGCAAGATCATCAGGCGCAAAGGCAAGTTGTATGTGATTAACAAGAAGAACCCGCGTTACAAACAAAGACAAGGGTAATTGTTGAAGTAATTGGTTATTGATAAAAACAGAAACAGATAAAATAAAAACATGGCAAGGATACAAGGTGTCGATATTCCGGATAACAAACGGGGCGAAATCAGCCTGACCTACATCTATGGTATTGGCAGAAGAACCGCCCAGAAAATTTTAACGGGTGCCGGTGTAGATTGGAGCAAAAAAGCCAAGGATTGGACAGACGAGGAATCGAATGCCATTCGTTCGATTATTGCGGAAGGCATCCGGGTAGAAGGTGCGCTTCGTTCGGAAGTGCAACTTAGTATCAAGCGTTTGATGGATATCGGTTGCTACCGCGGCCTGCGCCATCGTAAGGGGTTGCCGGTTCGTGGACAGACCACCAAGAACAATGCCCGTACCCGTAAGGGTAAGCGTAAAACGGTAGCCAATAAGAAGAAGGCAACGAAAGGATAATCATTGATCTGGATAAATAACAATAAAGAGTAATGGCCTCAGAAAAAAGAAAAGATAAAGCCAAAAAACGTGTTGTACAGGTAGAAGCTACGGGTCAGGCCCATATTCAGGCTACTTTTAACAACATTGTGATCTCCATCACCAATTCAACCGGTCAGGTAATTACCTGGTCATCGGCTGGCAAGATGGGCTTTAAGGGTTCAAAGAAAAATACCCCGTATGCCGCACAAATGGCCGCACAGGATTGTGCTTCAAGGGCTTTCGAACTTGGCTTACGCAAGGTTGAGGTATTCGTAAAAGGCCCCGGATCGGGCCGCGAATCAGCAATCCGCACCATTCAAGGTGCCGGCATTGAAGTTACGGCTATCCGAGACATTACGCCACTTCCGCACAACGGTTGCAGGCCTCCTAAAAAGCGAAGAGTTTAATTGAGTAAAACATTGTTGTTCAGGAAAAGAAACTGAAATCAACGATATAAAATCAACAATAAAAGATGGCACGATACACAGGCCCAAAAGTCAGAATTTCAAGAAGATTTGGAGAGCCAATCTTAGGGGATAACAAGGCACTTCAAAAGAAAAACTACGCGCCCGGCATGCACGGTCGTGGTAGAAAAAGAAAGCAATCGGAATATGCCGTTCAGTTGGCTGAAAAGCAGAAAGCCAAGTATATCTACGGATTACTGGAGCGCCAGTTTGCCAAGCTGTTCGATAAGGCATCGCGCAAAAAAGGTATTACCGGTGAAACGTTGCTTCAGCTATTGGAAGCACGCCTCGATAATACGGTATACCGTTTGGGTATAGCCCCAACACGCAGGGCTGCCCGCCAGTTGGTTTCGCACAAACACATTACCGTAAATGGAGAAATTGTAAACATTCCTTCATATACCCTTCGGGCTGGTGATAAAGTTGGCGTTCGTGAAAAATCCAAATCATTGGAAACGATTACCATAAGCTTGTCTATTGAAGGTGCAAAGAAATATCCATGGCTGGAGTGGGATGGCAGTGAAATGGAAGGTAAGGTAATTCACATACCCTTGCGCCAGGATATTCCAGAGAACATCAACGAACAGTTGATCGTTGAATTGTACTCGAAGTAATTCTAACCATTAATCAGAACGCATTATGTCAATATTAGCATTTCAAATCCCGGATAAGGTAGTCATGGAGAAAGCCGATGAATTTCACGGCACCTTCACCTTCAAACCGCTGGAAAAAGGTTATGGCGTTACCATTGGTAATGCTTTACGCAGAATCCTCCTGTCGTCACTGGAGGGGTATGCCATTACCGGAATTAAAATTCCTGGCGTTCTTCACGAATTTTCAACCATTGAAGGTGTTGTGGAAGATGTTGCCGAAATCATCTTGAATTTAAAGATGGTTCGCTTCAAGAAAATCTCCGACAGCTTCGATACCAAAATCACCATCAACATTAAAAAGCAGAAGCAATTTACCGCAGGCGATATCGCCCGGTTTACTTCGGCTTTTGAAGTATTAAACCCGGATCACGTAATCTGCAACCTTGATGAAGCCGCCAATTTCGAAATTGAGCTGACCATCGAAAAGGGCAGAGGGTACCTTCCGGCAGAAGAAAACAAACCCAACGAGCAGGTGTTTGGCTTCATTCCCATTGATGCCATTTTCACACCTATCAAAAATGTGAAGTTCAGCGTTGAGAATACCCGTGTTGAACAAAAGACGGACTACGAAAAACTGATTCTTGAAATTCAAACCGATGGTTCAATCCATCCCGAACTGGCGCTGGAAGGTGCCGCGCACATCCTGATCAAGCATTTTGCCTTGTTCTCCGATAAGTCTATGGAACTGGAGACCGGTAAAGATGCCGAAGTTGAGCAGGTAGATGAGGAACTGTTGCACATGCGCAAGCTTCTGAAAACACCGCTTCATGATCTGGATCTTTCCGTTCGCGCATACAACTGCTTAAAGGCAGCGGATGTGAAAACCTTGGGCGACTTGGT
Organism: uncultured Roseivirgaceae bacterium; assembly: GCA_964583905.1. Classification (GTDB taxonomy): domain Bacteria; phylum Bacteroidota; class Bacteroidia; order Cytophagales; family Cyclobacteriaceae; genus UBA2336. The sequence continues at coordinate 3,129 of CAZOYJ010000014.1, read as the reverse complement.
TGAACTCGAGATTTCGGATATGATGAAATTCAGAAACTTCGGCAAAAAGTCGTTGGCCGAATTAGAGCAATTGGTAGCAGAGAAAGGCCTCACTTTTGGTATGGACCTCGCGAAGTATAAACTCGAAGAAGATTAATAGAAATGAGACACGGTAAGAAAGTAAATCATTTGGGCAGAACGGCAAGTCATCGCAAAGCGATGCTGTCGAATATGGCCTCTTCCCTTATCCTGGGCAAACGCATCACCACTACGGTTGCAAAGGCAAAGGCTTTGCGCAAGTACGTAGAGCCCTTGATTACAAAGGCCAAGAATGATACCATGCACTCCAGAAGAACGGTTTTTTCCTACCTTCAGAATAAGGAATCGGTAAAGGAATTGTTTGGAACCGTTGCCTCCAGAACCGCGGAGCGTCCGGGTGGGTATACCCGAATTATTAAGATGGGTGATGTGCGCTTGGGGGATAATGCCGAAATGTGCCTGATTGAACTGGTTGATTTCAATGAAATCTACAAGAAGGAGGGGGATGCTAAAAAAGGCAAAACCCGTAGGGGTCGTACGAAAGCTAAAAAAGCTGAAACTGCTGAGGTAGTTGATGAAGCCGTTGAGGAAAAAGCTGAAAACCTTGCTGCTAAGAAAAAGCCGGCAAAAAAAGCTTCAGCAGCTAAGAAAGCGAAAGAATAGTGTTTGAAATAAACGATATAAAGAGGATTGGGCGTTTGTTCAATCCTTTTTTTATGCCGGTAATTAAAGCTTAAATCGATTGAAGTGAAAAACTTTGGAGTTTAGTCACGGCAATCGGGTTTGAAGGTTATTTTTGTAAAACCACTAAATCACGTGAGCAAAAAAGCGTATTTACTTCTTGAAGACGGCCTTCTGGTGGAGGGCATTGCCATCGGTAAAGCCGGAACAACCGGGGGTGAAATCTGTTTTAACACCGGCATGACGGGGTACCAGGAAATCTATACCGATCCTTCCTATTTCGGTCAGATTATCGTGAACACCACCGCCCATATTGGTAATTATGGAACGGTGGATGAAGAGCAGGAATCTGACAAGCCTAAAATCAGCGGCTTGGTTGTAAACGACTTCCCTAAGGAATACAGCCGTTTCACAGCAAAAGAAAGCCTTCAGCAATACCTGGAAAAACATAACATTACCGGCATCGCTGATTTGGACACCCGAATGGTGGTGCGCTACATCCGCAGTAAAGGTGCCATGAATGCCCTTATCTCCTCCGAGCTTACTCCGGAAGAGATGAAACTGGAGCTGAAGAAAGTACCCTCTATGCAGGGTCTTGAGCTTTCTTCTGTTGTGTCAACCAAGGAGGCTTATACGGTTGGCGATAAGCATGCATCTTTTAAAGTAGCTGCACTTGATTTCGGAATTAAAAAAAGTATTATAACCAATCTGGCTTCCAGGGATTGCTTTATAAAAGTGTACCCGGCTAAAACAACTTTTGCCGAGATGGAGAAATGGGAGCCACATGGATACTTTCTTTCCAATGGCCCCGGTGATCCGGCAGTTATGGACTATGCCATTCAAACCGTGAAGCAGATTCTGGACTCCAATAAACCAACGTTTGGAATTTGCCTGGGTCACCAGATTCTTGCCCTGGCAAACGGAATATCTACCTATAAAATGCACCACGGTCATCGGGGGTTAAATCACCCGGTTAAAAACCTGGTTACCGGTTTGGGCGAGATCACTTCGCAAAACCACGGGTTCGCGATTAGCGAGAAAGATGTTAAAGGTAATACCAACGTGGAAGTCACGCATCTTCATTTGAATGACAATACCATCATGGGTATCCGGATAAAAAATAAAAAAGCATTTTCGGTGCAATACCATCCGGAAGCTTCTCCGGGTCCGCACGATTCACGCTACCTTTTTGATCAGTTTGTTGAATTGATCCGGAATGATCAACTGCAGGCTGTAAGTAATTAGAAATTATAAATCATAACCTGTTTATTATGTCGTTGATTGAAAATATTCATGCCCGCCAGATTCTGGATAGCCGCGGTAATCCTACGGTTGAAGTAGATGTTGTAACCAGCAGTGGCGCTTATGGTCGCGCGGCTGTTCCGTCTGGCGCCTCTACCGGCACACACGAAGCCGTTGAAATGCGCGATGGAAATAAGAAGAAATACCTGGGCAAGGGTGTATTAAAAGCCGTTGAAAATGTAAACACAAAAATCGCTGCCGAGGTGGTTGGCTTTTCAGTGTTCGAGCAAAATCTTCTCGATAAAATCATGTTGGAGCTTGACGGTACAGTGAATAAGAGTAAGCTGGGCGCCAACGCAATTCTGGGCGTGTCCCTCGCTATTGCCAAAGCGGCCGCCATGGAGGCCGGCCTTCCCTTGTATCGTTACATCGGTGGCGTAAATGCAAACACCTTACCGGTGCCGATGATGAACATCCTGAATGGCGGCAGTCATGCCGATAATGCCATCGACTTTCAGGAGTTTATGGTGATGCCGGTAGGTGCCGATACATTTTCAGAAGCGCTGCAAATGGGTGCCGAGGTTTTTCATACCTTAAAAAAAGTATTACACGACAAAGGACTTTCAACCAACGTGGGCGATGAAGGTGGCTTTGCGCCAAATTTGAAATCCAATGAAGAGGCCATCGAAGTCGTATTAAAAGCCATTGAGAAAGCCGGCTACAAACCGGGCTCCGATATTTTTATTGCGCTTGATCCGGCAGCTTCCGAATTCTATGATTCAAAAGCCAGAGTGTATCATTTCAAAAAATCATCCGGTAAAAAACTAAAACCCCTGGAAATGGCCGACTACTGGACCAACTGGGCTAAGAAATACCCGATTATTTCACTGGAGGATGGCATGGCCGAAGACGATTGGGCTGGATGGAAAGCACTAACCGAAAAAATTGGCAGTAAGGTTCAATTGGTTGGCGATGATTTGTTTGTGACCAATGTGAAGCGTTTGCAGAAGGGTATTGATGAAAACATAGCCAATTCAATTCTGATCAAGGTTAACCAGATCGGGTCCTTAACCGAAACGATTGATGCCGTAAACCTGGCGAAACGTAATGCCTATAAAAGTGTCATGTCGCATCGCTCGGGCGAAACCGAAGACAGCACAATAGCCGACCTGGCGGTGGCGTTAAATA
>CAZOYJ010000013.1:23524-30564 GCA_964583905.1 uncultured Roseivirgaceae bacterium | reverse complement strand
CGGGATTCAGTTCAATTTTATAATCGCTTACTGTGGCCAGGTAATTGTAGATAAACTCAAATCCAAAAAACCTTCCACCAATATCAAACTGCTGGGAAACCGGCATCCAGGCCTTGTCGTCAATGGGAGCATACACCTGCTTTACACCAATGCTAATTCCGAGCTTGGAAGTTTTTAAATCAAGGCTGTGTATAGACCACCAGTCTTCCACGATAAATATTTCGCCTTCCACCACATTGTCGCCACGCAACCGGGGAGTTACCTTTATTTTGCTTACTTCATAATCACGATCCCGAAAGGTGCCCAGGTATTCAAATTTGTAATACCCAAAAGCAGCCGGAGATAAGGGTGAAACTGTTTCGGCTATTTCGGGTTGATAGAAGCTTCCGAAAATAAAAGCGTTGGGCGAAGTGTTGTTGTCTTTTCCATCGCTTCGGATGGAGATTACCCGCTCAGAAAACGTATTGGGTCGGGTGTACTTAATTTCACTCACCGACTCCGAAATAAAAACCCGGTCTTTTTCAATGCCTTCCTTCTCCAATGCTTTTTTAGCCAGCCAGGGATAATCCACCAGCTTGCCGGTTCCTTTGATGTATACCTGAGCGGAGTAACTGTTAAGTTGTTGCGTATGATATTTCGCTTTGGCAATGGCCTTCCGGATGATGGTGTAGGCGGGGTCTTCCTTGCCGGAAATGGTAACGTTGCGCAACATGATCACCTGCGATTTCATCACCACATTAATCACCACGTACGAGTCGGCAACGGTTATCGATTTTTCCTGAGTTTCATAACCCAGGTATTGAAAGATTACATCGTAGGTGCCGGGCGATAACTGCAATTCATACAAACCGTCCTGATTGCTTACGGTGCCGGTGCCGAGTTGCTTCACATAAATGGTTGCAAACGACAATACCGTACCGTCATCGGCTGTGATGTTGCCCCGGATACCACCCGCCAGTGAAATGGAAGTAATATAAGAGCCTATAATTGCTGCAAGAATTCGCATGATTGAGGGATGAAATTTACGGTTCAAACGATGATCAGATGCTGATTTTTATCACGTGGTTGCCTGATTAACTGTAGAAATTTTTAGCGCGGATAATGGCCTCCACAGCATCTGGAACGAGATACCGCACCGATTGGTTTTTCCGGATGCAGTTTCTGATAAAGGTTGCCGAAATATCCAGTAAGGGCGCTTCCACCATGCGTACGTTCGGGTGACGTTTAAGTTCGGAATTTGTTACGTTTGGTCGTGGATAAACATACAGGCCGTAATCTTCCAGGATCCGCTCCCAGTTTTTCCAGCGGGTAAAACCGGCCAGGTTGTCTTCGCCTATAATCAGTTTAAACGCCTTGTCGGGATGTTTTTCGGAAAGGTGTACCAGCGTGTGGATGGTGTAGTTAGGCCTGGGCAAGTTAAATTCCACATCCGAAACCTCCAGCTTATAGTTTTCATATACCGCTGCGCGTACCATATCATACCGATCGAAATCGTGTAAAAGACCTTTGGCGGGTTTTAGCGGATTTTGCGGTGTAACCACAAACCACACTTTATTCAGATCAGTGGTTTCGGCCATGATGTTGGCGATGATCATGTGCCCCGTGTGAATGGGGTTAAACGAACCGAAGAAGAGGCCGACTTTCACGAATTGGGAATTGTTCTCGGGCGAAGTTACTTACTTTTAAACTCATCATATAGGCGTTGGGCTTCGGTCAATGATTTTTCGAGGTCTTCGTTTACAAGTACCACATCAAATTTATCCTGAAACGACATTTCAAAATTGGCCTTAAAAACCCGTTGCGAAAGCGAGGCGTGCGATTCGGTACCGCGGTTGCGCAGGCGATCTTTCAAAATTTCAAGGGAAGGAACTTTAACAAAAATGGCCAGGGCGTTTTCGCCAAAATACTTTTTCAACGCAAGGCCGCCTTTTACATCTACGTCAAAAATCACATTCTTGCCTTCGTCCCAGATGCGCTGGATTTCTGCCTTTAGGGTTCCGTAATAGTTGCCTTCGTACACCTCTTCCCACTCAATAAACTCATCATTGTCGATTTTCGCTTTGAATTCTTCAGGCGATAAAAAATAATAGTCTTTTCCGTGTTCTTCCTTACGGCCACGCTTATCGCGCGTTGAGGCTGAAATGGAAAACCCCAAATCGGGGTTATGCTGTAACAGGTGTTTTACGATGGTTGTCTTGCCCGAACCGGAAGGCGCACTGAAGATAATGGCTTTGCCGGTCATTAATGCGGTAGGTTTTGGCTGATTTGCGTTTTGATTTTATCGATGAGTTCGGGGGGAGCCCCGTTGCCGGTGCATTTTGTCTTCAACAGTTGACGTACCTTCATGTCCAGGTTGTACGATTGAAAGCAAGGCATGCACGCATCCATGTGGGCTTTAAACTGAGCATGCTGTTCGGGTGTGGCGTCACCATCCAGAATAATTTGTAACATTTCCATGCAGGTGAGCTTGTTGCCGGGCGAAGTTGGATCGGAGAATTCAGGCATAGGCTTAATTGTTTTTGTATCCCATTTTTTTGGCGTATTCACTTAGCTTTTCCTTCAGCAGGTTACGCGCACGATGCAACCGGCTGCGTACCGTACCGATAGGTATATCGAGAATTTTCGCCATCTCATCGTATTTGAACCCTTCCAGGTCACACAGAATGATTACCGTTCTGAAATCAACATCGAGTGAGTTGAGTGCGTTGGAAATTTCATCTCCGATCATGTCCTGCAACGACTCAACACGTAAATCCGGTGTAATCTGGCGGTCTACTTCATCTGAATTATAGTACGTTTCAACTTCCTGGTAATCAACTTTTGCCGGTTCCTTGCTCTTTTTCCGGTAGTCGTTAATGAAACTGTTTTTCAAGATTCGAAACAGCCATGCTTTAGCATTAGTTCCACGTTCGAAAGAATCAATAAACCGGAAGGCCTTCAGGTAGGTGTCCTGCACCAGGTCGTTGGCATCGTCCGAATCGAGGGTTAACCGGTAGGCAAAATTGTACATGGAGTTGATGTGAGGCATAAACTCATCATTAAAAACGTGCAGTTTCTCTGCTTCCGAGTAGTTTTGACGCGCTGCCTCTTCCATGGGTTCCAAAAGTAAGAAATCGTTGTTTAGACAAAAAATAAATAAAAATAAATGTGCCGGTCTTGTCAGTATATAACAAATGGTCTGCCGGCTTTTCAGTATTAAAGCCCTGCAGACCATTGTTACTTCAGCTCAAAGCGACCGCTTACCGAAGGGCCACTACCTGATCGAGCGATTGCACCATCCGGATAAACTCAATTCTGTATCCTTCTTTGTCAACTCCTCTTGCACCTTGTGCCAATTGCAGCACATCGCCATACGAAAAGCCTTTTATGTATTCCGATTCGCGCAGCAACATGCCGAATGCCGCCACCGAGGCTGACCACCGGAAATTATCAGAAGTTTTTTCCAATGGTATCTGGTGGTCAATCATCGGGTGGACAATCATGTTACTTATGTCTTCATCGGGCTTTTTATACCGGAATTTTACGGTCATCAGTTCTTTTGATTTGGAAGCAGACGGATCAACCTTTACGGATTGATATTTTAGCAGGTCAACGGTAAAGAATTCGCTCTCCACACCTGTCGGAATAATTTCATACAAGGCCGTTACGGTATGGCCCGAGCCCAGATCTCCGGCATCTTTCTTATCGTTGTTGAAGTCTTCGGTTCGGAGCACCCGGTTTTCATACCCAATCAAGCGGTACGCTTTAACTTTGGCAGGATTGAATTCAACCTGAAGTTTTACATCCTTTGCTATGGTGAATAATGTACCGCCAAATTCATTCACCAATACTTTTTTGGCTTCGGTAATGTTATCGATATAGGCGTAGTTACCATTTCCTTTATTGGACAAGGTTTCCATTTTCGAATCTTTGTAATTGCCCATGCCGTATCCCAACACGGTTAAAAATACTCCGCTTTTCTTTTCTTCATCAATTAGCCGTTCCATCGCAGCATTACTTGATTCTCCGATATTGAAATCACCATCGGTAGCCAGGATTACCCGGTTGTTTCCATTCTTTTTAAAATGTTGCCGGGCTACTGAATAGGCTAACCGGATACCGGCACCACCAGCTGTTGAACCACCTGCCTCAAGCTGGTCAATGGCCTGAATTATTTTTTTCTTTTCTTCACCGGATGTAGGCTCCAGCACCAATCCGGCTGCACCGGCATACACAACAATGGCCACATGATCCTGCGGACGCAGTTCATTCACCAGCATTTTAAAAGAAGATTTCAATAATGGAAGTTTATTGGGCATATTCATGGAACCGGAAACATCAATCAAAAACACCAGGTTGGAGGGCGGAAGGTTTTCGGTAGGAATTCTTTTTCCTTGCAGTCCGATGTGCACCAGTTGATGTTTGGCGTTCCAGGGGGCTGAGGAAATTTCGGTAATGATGTTGAAGGGGTGCTCGTGTTTCGGATCCGCATAATCATAATCAAAGTAATTTACCAGCTCTTCAATGCGAACCGCATCTTTTGGCGGGCGCTGCCCGTTGTTGATAAACCGCCTCACATTGCTGTACGATGCAGCATCCACATCAATGGAGAAAGTAGACAATGGGTTACGGAGTGCATCGTGAAAAATGTTTTCGTTAATGCCATCATACTCTTCTGTGTTCCAATCGGGTTGCTGGTAATCGCCCGGCTGCATGGGCATGGTGTAGGCGCCTTGAGTCATCATAGCGCGTTTGTCCTTCTTACCGGCATACCCGGCTACTACCACTTCGCTGAGTTGGGCTACGTCAACGGCCAGGGCCACGTTTACTACATTACTGGTACCGATCTTGATTTCCCGGGTACGCATTCCGATAAAAGAAAACACCAAGGTTCCTCCACCGGAAGGAACCGAAAGGCTATACCGGCCTTGCGCATCGGTTGTGGCGCCTTTTGAGGTGCCCTTCAATACAACGTTAACGCCAGGAAGCAAGGAGCCGTCATCTACGGAAGTAACGGTACCGGTGATGATTCTTTCCTGGAGGGTAAATCCCGAGAACAGCATCACCCAAAAAATTAAAATATGCGTTTTCATAAGCGATAAAATTTGGTTTACAGGAATGAGATGCACGGTAAAACCGCATTCCATAAACCAATCCGTAAAATTTTGCTACCTTAAAAAATGCTTTTTAAAAAGCCCGTTGCCGATACTTCCGATCAGGAACTCATACAATTGTACAAGCAATCGCAGGAAAAAGAAGTGGTGGGCGTTTTATTTACGCGCTATACTTCGCTGGTGTATGGGGTGTGCCTGAAGTACCTGAAAAACCGCGAAGAAGCACAAGATGCCACCATGAGCCTCTTCGAAAAATTAATGACCAGCTTGTTGCATCATGAGGTTACCCATTTTAAGAGTTGGCTCTACGTTACCGCCCGGAATCATTGCCTGATGCACTTGCGGGCACAAAAAGGAAAACAACCGGAAGAATTATCGCCTCTCTTTATGGAATCGTATCGCCTGGAGCATCCGGAAGATGCGACCGAATGGGAGGAAAATCTTGTTAAATTAGAGAACTGTATCGAAAAGCTTTCGGAGGAGCAACAGCACTGTGTACGCTTGTTTTTTCTTCAGCAGAGATGTTACCAGGAAATTAGTGCGGAAACCAACTATACCCTAAACCAGGTTAAAAGTTATATCCAGAATGGAAAGCGGAATTTAAAGTTATGTATGGAACGGAATGACTGATTACACCCACGATATTGAACGCTACCGGAAAGGCGAAATGAGTCCGGTCGAGCGGCATGCATTGGAAAAAAAAGCGCTGGACGATCCGTTTCTGGCTGAAGCCCTGGAGGGAGCAGAAGAACTTACAGCCGATCAATTTGCCCAGGATGTTCAATCCCTGAACAGCAGGATACTTGCTCAAAAACCGGTAAAAACTTTACCGCTTACCTGGACCCTGCGTATTGCTGCCGGATTAGTAGTGCTGTTACTCTCTACCTACGTCATCTGGAATTTGAGTCAATCGGTTGTGCAGGAAAAACCTCTTGCTTTGAAAAATGGTACGGATACTGATTCAGCAACTGCTGAAGAGGACTTACTGATTACAGAAAATGATACCATGACAGCCACTGAAGATGTGGTTACACCGGCCACGCGTTTGTCGCCCTCGGCAGGCAAGCCGGTTCCTGAAAAATCAGAAGCCGAAAAAGATGTCATTCAAGAAGCCGATCTCCTCACTGAACCGGTTACTACCCCGGTGCGGCCGCTGGAAATGCCTGTAACGTTGGAAGTTCAACCCAAAGTTGGCGACAAGAAAGAAGAGCTGGTTAAGCCAGTTGAGGTTGCCGTTAGCCGCGATGAGGCTGATGATGCAAGAAAGAAGCAAGCCGTCAGTCGGGTTTCAGGTGTTGCCACCAACGTTACTCCGGCAGGAACGCGTGTGATCTCCGGAAAGGTAACCTCAGCCGAAGATGGAACGCCACTCCCGGGTGTTAACGTAATTATTAAAGGCTCAAACCGGGGAGCAATATCCGATGCCAGTGGAAACTACCAGTTAACCTTAACCGACCTTCAACCCACGCTTGTTTTCTCCTTCATTGGATTGCAAAGCACGGAAGTACCGGTTGGCGACCGCCATGAAGTGGATGTTCAAATGAACCTGGATGTTGCCCAACTTAGCGAAGTAGTGGTGGTTGGATTGGGTACACCATCAACCGGGTACGTAACACCCACCGTTAATCTGGCTCATCCCGAAACCGGCAATCGTGCTTTCAAGCAATACCTTGAAACCAACATCCATTATCCCCAGGAAGCCATACTCAATAAAACCGAAGGCAGGGTAACGATTGAATTTATAGTGGAGAAAGATGGCACCCTCAACGATTTTACTATTCTTCGGGGCATTGGCTCTGGTTGTGATGAAGAATTAATCCGGCTCATTAAAGAAGGACCAACGTGGGTACCCACAACAAAAGATGGTGTGCCGGTTCGCGATAAAGCCCGCGTGAGACTCAAATTTACATTACCGAAATAATCATGCTTGCCCGTTACCTGAAACTT
>CAZOYJ010000013.1:14504-23424 GCA_964583905.1 uncultured Roseivirgaceae bacterium | reverse complement strand
AAGCAGATTGACATAGCCGGTACTTTTGAAGCGAAATGCGGGTTTGACCTGAATGAAAAATTCAGCATCCACCTTGAAGGTCAGCAGGCAACCGTTTATTTACCCGAACCGAAAATACTTTCCGTAGAGGCGGGGGGCAATATGACCTTCCGGGATGAAAACGGGTATTGGAATTGGGTGCGCGATGAAGACCGTGCGCGTGCTACCAATGCTTTTATCACAGACGCGCGCAAGTATGCCGAACAGGGCACATTCATTGAAAACTCGAAAGCCACTACCGAAGAAAAGCTAAAGGAATTGTTGAAGCCTTATGTGAGCCATGTAGAGTTTGTATATCCTCAGAAAATTTGGATTGAACAGGGCAAGTAATGCCGCAGGTAGCCGCGACATTACCTGCTAAAAATAATTTTACACTACCTTTTTTCGGATCAGCTTTGCATACGTACGGCTTACCGGAAAACTTTTACCGTTGTGCATTTTCACGATCATCCCGCCATTAAAATGCTTTTCGATTTCCTTTAAGAAGTTAATATTGATAATGGTACTCCGGTGCACCCGGATAAACATTTCGGGGTTCAGGATTTCTTCCAGCTTACCAATACCCGAAGAGCTTACAAACTGATCGGCTTTGGTACTTAAAATGGTGTAATCACCGGAAGCCTCAAGAAACATAATCTCTTCCACCGCAAGGTTAATGAGTTTCTCGGATTTTTGAACGAAAATGTGCGAATCGTAAGACGTGCGGTTTTCGGTTTTCATGTCGAGCAGCAACTCGCCCACATTGTTTTGCTCGAGTTTCATGCGCTCCATAATACGGTTAATGGCCAGCTTAAACCGGTCTTCGTCAAGCGGTTTAAGCAGGTAATCCACTGCATTTTTTTCGAAGGCACGGATGGCATATTGATCGTAGGCCGTGGTGAAAATCACGTAGGGGTCGTGCGTGATTTCGTCCAGTACATCAAAGCCCGTCATGCCGGGCATTTGAACATCGAGGAAAATCAAGTCCGGCTGTGCTTCATCAATCAGTTCAACGGCATCGGTTCCTTTTGCCGCTTCACCGATAATGGTGATCTCCGGAATGTTTTGGATGTACTCTTTTAATAATTCACGGGCCAACTGTTCGTCATCAATTATTACACACTTTATAGTCATGGGTATAGTTATTTCAGTTTAAATAATATATGCGGTCAAGAGGTAAACGATTTTTCAGACGGATCTTTTTCAACGATTTTTCCATTCTTGTTTGCAACTTCAGTTATGCGTTCTTCGGGTGGAACCGGGATAAAAAAACTCGTGGAGTACCCCCACTCATCTGATTTTATCCTCAAGCCATGACCCGGGCCAAAGGAGTTACGGAGTCGCTGATCGGTATTTTTTACGCCTACACCACTCGAACTTCCGTCCATCACCTTCTTGGCTTTGATGCCCAGCCCGTTATCTTTTACTTCAAAATAAATCATGTTACTGAAACGCTTCACAATAACCGTAATGGTGCCGCCATCATCTTTAGGAGCGATTCCGTATTTCACCGAGTTCTCCACCAGGGGCTGAAGAATCATCGGGGGAATTTTTATGCCCAGGCAGGTTGGGTCTATCTCTTTCACATACTTTAATCGTGAACCAAACCTGACTTGTTGAATCCGGATATAATTATCAATGAAATCCAATTCGTGAATGAGCTTTACCTTGTTATCGCCATGCGAATCGAGCGCATACCGGAAAATGTCCGAAAGTTGTGTGATTACTTTGCGTGCTTCTTCTTTGCTTGAGCCCACTAATGTATTGATCGAATTAAGCGTATTAAACAGAAAATGCGGATTGATTTGCGACTTCAACAACGACAATTGCATTTCCCGATTCTTAACCGCTAATTCACCGCGTTCATGTTCCTTGTGTTGCTGCACCTGGAAATACCGGATGACATAATAAACGGCTGCAACAATGATGTACTGATTTTGAAACTGCAATCCATTCCAGCGCAACAAGCCCAGGATGTGATCGCGCCAGTTTTCCCAATACACGTACCCCTCAACATAATCTTCCAGGTAATACGAGAACGTTCCCATCAGCATAAAGTAAACCATGGCGCCCAATACATGACAGGTTATCTGAATTACCCACCTGAACTGAAAGAGGAAGTTTGCGTACAGCATAATCAACGGGATGCTGACACACAAAGCCTCAAACATGTACAGGGCATTCCAGAACACAAAAGCAAAAGGAGTTTCAAGCTTCCATTCCAGAAAGGCACTCAACGCAAAGTTGATGAAGTACCACAGGTACAACAGCAATATGGCCTGACGCCAGATACGTGGTATTCTTTCCAGGTGCTTCACGGTAACAATTTGTCGTTTAAAGTTACACAGAATGGCAACAAATCGGTTAATGCGGGTCTTTCACCGACAAACCCGCAAAAATCAAGTTAATATTACGGGCAGTTGAATCCCATCCAGCGTTTAACCAACTTTGGCCCAATACATGAGATTTTCGCTGCTTGGAGGACTAGTCTTGGCCGGCCACCTTATCGTGGCTCAAAAAATTACTATCTCCGGAACCATTCTGGACAGGGAAACGCATGAACCCCTGCCCTATGCATCCATTAGTATTAAAGATAAATCCATCGGAACCATATCCAACCTGGTGGGAAGTTTTGATTTTCATATTCCACAGGAATATGCCAACGAAATTCTGGTGGTTAGCATGTTGGGGTTCAAAAACTTCGAATCACCCATCTGGTCAATTCGGTCAGATGAGGTAGTGGTTATTGAAATGACCCGCACTACTACCGTGCTGGATGAAGTAGTAGTGGTTGAACGCTATACCGGTGGCGACATCCTGCGTCTGGCCGTTGAACGTATCGAGCAAAATTTTGCTATGCGCCCTTTTTTGCTGGATGGGTTTTACCGCGACATCAAGAAAGTTGCCGGCACCAACATCGCATTATTGGAAGCGGCTGTAAAAATCTATGATGAGGATTACCACACACCCCGAAACAAAAAGAAGCTTCGCGAACGGGTTAAGCTGATTGAAATCCGGAAGAGCCTGGGCTACGACAGCAAATTTACCCATTACTTCGGCCAGGTTAATTACCTGGAGGGCTTACTCCTTAATAACTCCATCCGGTACCGTGAAGTAGATACACATGAAGAAATAAGTGATGCCGTAAAGCGATTAGACGATTCCTACTACAATAACCGTGACGTATTTGTAATCGAGTATAACCGCGATTACCTGATGCGCATGTTTGTAGATAAGAAGAGTTTTGGCATAGTGCACGTTGAATATGAAATTGGTGCTTCTTCAAAAGTAGTGGAACGAAAAAACGGACTGATCTGCTACCCGCTCCATGTAAAGAAATCTATGGACTTTCGGGAGGTGGATAGCAAAATGTATCTGAGCTATATGAGTATGAATTCCCGGTTCGCCTGGCGGGATGCTCAGACCAACGCCTTAAAGTTTGAAACCGAATTAATTCAACAATTACTCATCAATGAAGTAACCCCCAACGCCTCCACGGTTATTAAGCCAGCCGAAAAAATGCGTACCTACGGATTGCAACACCAGGGCATGCCTTATAACAAAGAGTTCTGGGATAATTATAACGTAATCAAAGATTCTCCGCTGGACAAAAAGGTGTTGGAGGATATTGAAAAAGCAGGACCCTTACAACTTCAGTTTGAAGGGAAAAAAAATTAAGTTGGCAATTCCAACGTTAGGCAAGTTTTGCCAGCCCAGCGTTAATCCGGCCTAAAGCCTCCCGCAGTTCGCTTTCTGCTGCCGCATAGGACAGTCTTACGCAATTCGGATCACCGAACGCACCACCGGGCACCAATGAAACCAGTGCTTCTTCGAGTATATACATGCAGAAGTCCTCATCATTTGAAATTGTTCTGGCGCCATTACGCTTACCGAAATAGGAGCTCACATCCGGGAAAAAATAAAAGGCTCCTTGCGGATAATTTGATTTTATTCCCGGAATTTCCTGGAGCAGTTTATAAACAACTTCTCTGCGATTCTTGTATTCCGCTACCATTTTCAAAGTAGGTGTAAGATCGCTCGTAATGGCTGCGAGGGCCGCCCGCTGCGCGATAGAGCAATTTGCAGACGTAAGTTGGCCTTGAATCTTGTTGCAACCATCAGCAATCCATTTTGGAGCACCGATGTAACCCACACGCCAGCCGGTCATGGCAAATCCCTTGGCAAAACCATTTACGGTAATGGTGCGGTCGAACATTCCCGGTAACGATGCTATGCTGACCGACTCGCCTGTAAAATTGATGTGCTCGTAAATTTCATCTGCAATTACCAACACATCATTGTTTTTCAACACAACATCGGCAATCGCTTGTAATTCTTGTTTAGAGAACACGGATCCGGTAGGATTGCAGGGCGAAGAGAAAATGATGATTCGCGTTTTGGGGGTAATGGCAGCCTCTACCTGAGCAGCGGTAACTTTAAAATCATTTTCCAAAGAACCTTTCACCAACACCGGTGTGGCTTCAGCTAAACGCACCAAGGCATCGTAGCTTACCCAGAACGGTGAAAAAATCAGCACCTCATCGCCCGGGTTAAGCAGGGCCAGCATGGCATTGGCTATGGATTGCTTGGCCCCGTTTGATACCACAATGTTTTCCGCTTTATACGGAACGCTGTTTTCCTGCTGATACTTGGCAGCCAGTGCTTCGCGAAAATCCGGATAACCTGAAACCGGGGGATAGCCAAAATATTTTCCGTCATCAATTGCCTTCTTTGCCGCATCACAAATATGCGTTGGTGTTTTAAAGTCAGGCTCACCCAAACTCAGGCTGATCACATCGAGCCCACGGCTTTTGAATTCCCGGGCTTTTGCCGCCATGGCCAGGGTGGCAGATTCTTCAAATGAATTAAGACGAATGGATAAAGTATTCATAGCAAAAAACTGAAACCGAAAAATAAAGAAATTATGGCGGAAGGCTAAGCTTAATTGAAAAGAGTTCGACCGAGTATGCTGCGGCCCAGGGTTATTTCATCGGCATACTCCAGGTCGCCACCCACCGGAATGCCCCGCGCAATCACGCTTACTTTAATGGAAAGGTCTTTCATACGTCTGTGGATGTAAAATGAAGTAGTATCGCCTTCCATGGTCGGGCTTAACGCAAGAATCAATTCCTTAATTTCCGACTGACCGTGGTTAAGCCGGCTGAACAAGGATTCAATTTTAAGCTCCGATGGCCCCACACCATTCATGGGCGAAATCACACCTCCCAGCACGTGGTACAAGCCCCGGTACTGGGCTGTATTTTCAATGGCCATTACATCGTTGGCACTCTCTACGACACAAACAAGCGAACGGTCGCGTTTGTTACTGTTGCAAATGCTGCACACTTCGGTGTCGGAAATATTGTGGCAGTGTCGGCAAAACTGAATGCCGGAGCGAAGTCTATTCAGCGCATCGGTAAGGGCAAGGGTGCTCGCTTCATTTTCTTTAACAAGATGAAGGACCAATCGCAAGGCTGTTTTTTTTCCAATGCCCGGTAATTTCGAAATCTGGTTAACGGCTTCTTCTATCAGTTTGGATGAGTAGTCCACTAAAAATGAGGATTATAGAATTTTGGCATCAATGCCCTTTTCACATATTGCATCACGCATGGGCTTCAGAAAATCAAACGAACCCGATTTAACCGTGCACTTGCCCTTGTAGTGAATAATCCAGGTGCATTGTTCGGCTTGCTCAATGGTGTGCTTGCACACTTTTACCAAGGTATCAATCACATGTTCAAACGTATTGAAGTCGTCATTGAAAACTACAAGATCCATGATCTCGGTAGTCTCAATGGCTTCCAGTAACTCGGTTAATTGCTTTTCCTGTGTAGCGAATATCATAATGACAGTGCAAAATTAACAAACTTCTATGTTTGATTTGGAATTAAGTGTATTTACTCACTTTTTGCGGTATGACGCCCACATTGGTAATAACCATCATTTCCATCTATTTTTTGGCGCTTATTCTCATCTCCTGGTTCACTTCCCGGGGTGCCGATACCCATACTTTTTTTACAGCTAATCGTCAATCGCCCTGGTACCTGGTGGCTTTTGGGATGATTGGCGCCTCCCTGTCGGGTGTCACTTTTATTTCCGTTCCCGGGAATGTGGGAAAAATCGGGTTTGGGTATTTCCAGGTGGTATTGGGATATCTATTAGGCTACTGGGCCATCATCGGCATACTCATGCCGCTGTATTACCGGCTTAATCTTATTTCCATTTACGCCTATCTGGAACAACGCTTTGATTTCTGGACACATAAAACCGGGGTGTTTTTTTTCATGATCTCCCGAACGATAGGCTCATCCCTGCGCCTGTACCTGGCCGCCACCGTGCTGCAGTTGTTTTTGTTTGATGCCTGGAACATTCCTTTTTATGTTACAGTAGCCACCACTATTGTTTTAATCTGGGTGTATACCCATAAAGGTGGCATCAAAACCATTGTGTGGACGGATACTTTTCAAACGTTTTTTTTGGTAACGGCCGTTGTCATTGCCGTATGGCAGATTGCCGGCCGTTTGGGGTTATCGTTTTCAGAAATGGTGGATGCCATTGAGCAAAGCCGGTACTCAAAAATTTTTTATTTCGATGACGTGAATTCGCCTATGTATTTCTGGAAGCAATTTCTGGGCGGAGCATTTATTGCCTTAACCATGACTGGCATGGATCAGGAAATCATGCAGAAAAATTTAACCTGCCGTACCCTGCGCGATGCACAAAAGAATATGTTTTGGTTTAGCCTGACCCTGGTGTTTGTAAACCTGCTTTTTTTAGCCTTGGGCGCATTACTCTATTTATATTCCAATCAGCATGGGCTGGCTATTCCGGCCGTGAGCGATGAACTTTTTCCTTCGCTTGCGCTGAATGAATTCAGCCTGTTGGTTGGCGTGTTCTTTATCCTGGGCATCACGGCTTCATCGTATGCCAGTGCAGATTCGGCTTTGGCTGGGCTGACTACTTCCTTTTGCATCGACTTCCTCAATTTTAAAAACAAACCCGAAATCACCCGGAAGCGACAAAAGCTTTTCGTGCACATCGGCTTTTCGTTGTTGTTTCTGATTATCATTCTGGTGTTCAAAGAAATCAATAACCGATCGGTGATTGATGCGGTACTGGGTATAGCCGGTTATACCTATGGCCCATTGCTGGGGTTGTTTGCATTCGGATTATTCACCAAACTCAACGTCCGCGATAAACTTGTTCCGGTTGTTTGTGTGCTCTCACCAATCCTATCGTACGGGTTAAGTTTGAATTCAAAAGAATGGTTCGGAGGATATGTTTTCAGTTTTGAAATATTGATCGTAAACGGATTACTCACGTTTTTAGGATTATGGATAATCGCCCAATCTAAAACAGGGCAAATGGAAAAAGGCTGAAAATGGAAAAGGTCGCCTTCGGAACAAAGCGACCAATTCACGTTTAACCCACCTCACTTCTTATTTTTTTACATACCGGTATTCCAGTACGTCATCTTCTATTTTTACCAGGATGGTGTATTCACCCGATCGCACCAATCCAAAATCAACCATCATCCTCCTACGCTCAAGTTTCTGCGCCACCACCGGGTTACCATTTGCATCCAGCACTTCAACCGTTGCCCCGATAAACTTCCGGTCGGTTTTAAAAACCACTATATGATTGCTCTTTCCCGGAATTATTGCGGTTACATCTTCATCCAGTGCCTGGGTTGTAAACACAACCATCATCACCAGTAAATATGTAGTAACAATCTTCATCAAGCTCTCAATAATCCAATCGGATGCCACCATTCAAACCCTTGAATTCAAGCCGAAATCAAAAATCTTGTGCAAGGAGTTTCTTGAATTGGGAACATACACTCCAGATTTGAGGAGTTAGGGCAGTTCTTTGGAAGGATCCCAAAAAACTGCTTTAAAATCAATAATCTTATCGTTTGATACGCGAATGCCTTCTTTTTCGAGCAATTGTTGCATTCTAACAGGAGTTTGGAAATGCATTTTACCGGTTAGCATGCCTACGCGATTCACTACCCGGTGAGCCGGAACTCCCCGTGGCGCTCCGTGCATGGCCCATCCCACCATTCGGGAACTCATCCGGGTTCCCAGGTAATTCGCAATGGCACCGTAACTGGTAACTCTTCCTTTTGGAATGAGCCGTACTACCGCATAAACATCTTCAAAAAAATTTTTGGTGTTCGTGCCGATTTTTTTACGTTCCATATTATATCACTGCCTGATCTTATTAACCTTGCTTCCCAGTCAAAAACTTGAGAGAAATAATTTACATACTTATCGCGAATGTTCTATTGGCATTTCCGGATTTTGCTGAAGAAAATTTAGTGGCCGGTCAGGCATTGCTTTGTCGAGTTAGGTAATTCGTATACATTTGCAATCCCAAAATTCAGGCAACCGAAACCCAGAGGAGTGGCAGAGCGGTTGAATGCATCGGTCTTGAAAACCGACAGCCCTTTACGGGGCTCGGGGGTTCGAATCCCTCCTCCTCTGCCAAGTCAGTATCATTTAAAACTAAAACCCCGAATTCCTTATGAATTCGAGGTTTTTTGTTTTTAGAGCCTACCAAATTATTCAATAATTCTCATTCCGTTGGTGCCACCCCCAGTGCCAGTAAAAACTTGAAATCCACTTAATCAGGATTATAAAAAGCGTCTCCTTCTTAATATAACATTAGCTTAACTCTTTACCTTCACCAGGAAGATGAGTGGTATGGCAAACAACAGGTGCCGTACCATAGAAGCGACAGGTGTCTTCGGATCCATATCAACACCGGCTATCCCTGCGCCTAATAAGGGGAACATAAAGAACCAAACCAGGGCTATGGTTTCTGCTGTCATGAACGTAAGCGGACGCAACCAGTTTGGGCCCCAAAGTGAAGGCGCAATGCCCGCGTAAAGAATTCCTAA
>CAZOYJ010000013.1:0-14404 GCA_964583905.1 uncultured Roseivirgaceae bacterium | reverse complement strand
AAGCAGGTACGTCCCACCACTGTCCGGCTAATACAAGCCCGGCTAAATCAAACAAAATTGTTCCCAGAACTCCTGCTAAGATGGCGTTCGACCAATTGATTTTATTTTCCATATCAGGTATGTCTAAAATTGTTTTTCGTTTCATGAAGTTAAGCCGGTACCAATTCAATTTCCTTTGCTGCCGGGAAATCGATCGGAAAGTCAGCCACATTGTGTAAATAGTTGGCTACTGTTTTATATCCAATGTGTGCAATAAGCTCAACCAGGGCTGCAGCGTTATAACCCACAGCAAAGAAATCATTGAGCGCTCTAGACGAAGGTTTGCCGTAGTTGCGCGTAATCTCTGCAGCCAGTGTGGTTAAGGCTTTCAGTTTCGGATCGGCTATGCTGGCCGTGCGCAGCTGAATAGTTTCTTCTTCAGAAAATCCATTCATTTTACCTAATGCGGTATGTGCGGATTGACAATAATGGCAGCCGTTTACCTGCGACACTACCAGAAAAATCGCCTGGCGTTCCTTTGCGTTAAACACTCCTTTGCTGAGCGCTTCATCAAAGGCCAGGTAAGCGGGTAATGTATTGGGCGAATGGGCAATGGTAGCGTACAGGTTGGGCACCATGCCTACTTTTGATTTCAATAGATCAAAAATGGGTTGAACAGAAGCATCAGCTTGTTCGCGCGTAAGCGGTTTTACTGTTGACATAAGTTTTAAAGTTTTTTAGTTGAATAATATCTCAAACGATTTGATGATGCAAAGGTGCAGCTTGATATACCTGCATGAAATGATGATTTTTCCCAATACCTTAACAATTCTTCCCGATCAGTGCTGTAGCAATAGCTTAAGCTCAGGTAATTGTGTCGGTCGGTGAAGGTGTGAGTCCATTTTTTTTGAAGTCAAGCGGAGATACGCCACAAACATTTTTGAAAAATCGACTGAATTGCACGGGGTCGGAAAAGTTCAATTCATACGAAATTTCCTTAGCCGACTTATCGGTGAATAGCAACAACTTCCTGGCTTCGAGAATAATGCGATCGTGAATAATCTGCAAGGGTGTTTTTTCACCCAGCGCGTTGAACACATTCGAAAGTGTCTTGGGTGATTTGTTCATAAGTTCAGCATAGTCACTTACCTTATGCCGCACCCGGAAATGCTTCTCCACCAGTGCGCTGAAATGCCGTACCATATCCAGATCATTAGGGTCAATCAGCTTATCGGCATATTGAAGTTTGGCAAGGCGCGTACACATGATAATAAACCTTTTCAACACTGTTTTCATCATTTCCAGCTGCACTTCATCGCGGTTCTTGAATTCATATTTCATTACCTCCAGTATCACTGAAAAAGCTTGCCGCTCCTCTTCATTCAATTGAAGCATGGGTGTGGACAGTGCACCATTAAAAAGAATACCATTACACGATACTTCGTGGTCGTGATCCTGAACACAGTAAAACTCACGATTGAACTGGATGACCACATAATCATCGGTTTGGCGGAACACCGAAAGGGTCTGGGAGAAAGTGAAAATATACATTGGGTAGGCACTACGATGGGCAGTAGATCCAGTTCCCAGTGTTTGGCGGTTCCCCGGTTCCAGATAAAGGTGTAGCTATCCAGCGTAGTAGATTCCGATTTCGGATCGAACCCGTGAAAAAGGCGCAGATACCCGTTAAGCTTATTGTCCAGAAGTTCAAAATGCATTCCTTATAACACCAGGTAAGGGGGATTAAGTTTTTGGTTAGAGCGTCCCATCAAAAAGTGTCAAACAATATGACAGTTTTGGAATGGCTCGACTTCAGATCCAGTGTTGTGTGGTTGACATTCATTTGATTTACCTAAAGCTTTTAATTTCTAGTTGAGTCTGATATAAAAGGTAGTCCCCACATCGGGTTTGCTTTCAACTTGTATGGAGCCCCCCTTCCTTTCTATAATTCGCTTAATCATGTATAATCCTACACCTGTTCCCTCAACATGACTGTGCAGGCGGGTAAACATTTTAAAAAGCCGATCGTTGTTTGTTTCCAGGTCCATTCCCAATCCGTTATCACTACATTCGAGTATCGTCTTACCGTCCTTGCCATAGGTTTTTAGTTTTACCACGCATTGCCTGATGGGTGAACGGTACTTTATAGCATTTGATAACAGGTTCTGAACAATGCTTCGTATCCCTAACTTCGAATACGGTATTGAAGGTACCTGGAAATCTTTCTCCACGTATACATTGGCTTCCTCCAGCAGGAATTGATTTTCAAGTTGAACTTCATGGACAACGTCTGCAAAAGAAATAACCTCAATGTCGTCCATTGGATTTTTATCGGTCTTCATAACCTCTGTCAATCCACTTATTGTCTTTTTTAAACTGGCGATGGAGCGATCCATCATTTCAATGATCTCAGGTCTGGTGGCTTGCTGTAATTTGGCAATGGATAACAAACCCTCCAGGTTATTAACAGGCGATTTCAAATCGTGTGAGGAGGCATAAATGAAATTATCCAACTCTTGGTTAAGGTCCTTCAAGTTTTTGTTACTACGCTCTAACTCTTGCTGAACGCTTACCAACTGCCTGAAATCTTTATAAGCATAGGCAACCACACTGGTGATGATCAGCAAAATGACAGTAAAATTTACTACGAACAGCCAGAAACTGATCTGCCGTGCCGTAGCGCCCAGCAGGGAAGAAAATGCCCTCTCCTTTATAGTCAGCTC
Organism: uncultured Roseivirgaceae bacterium; assembly: GCA_964583905.1. GTDB lineage: Bacteria > Bacteroidota > Bacteroidia > Cytophagales > Cyclobacteriaceae > UBA2336. Next base: position 11,702 of record CAZOYJ010000013.1, on the reverse strand, counting down.
GGAAGTAAGCAGATTTACACGCCTTATAATGGCTTGGCCATCCTCGGGGCTAAGCGTTTTATTTTGAATGTGCCGGTGTGCTTCATTGCCCAGAATTTTTAATTGCCCAACTAATACATCGCCTTCTTTCCAGAGTTGAATCGCTTCCTTCATAAAAGAAAGTCCTGAAAAATTTCTGAAAAGCCAGATCATATTATCAATATCAGCCTCATGATTCTTTCCCTGTAAAAATCCCGATCGGACAAAAGCATACGAACTATCATAAGAAAGCCCGGTACGCGCCAGGCTGTCACCAATGGGTACGCTTAACTCAGTATTAAATAAGTCCCAGGTTTCCTCCTCTTGAAACATAACATATGAAATGAGGTGTCGCGAGGCATCTTTTTGACCTTTTGAGTAAAGAGACTCCCCAAAAATGTACGCCCGTACCGAAGAATTAATTTTGATTGAGTAGTAATTAATGATCACCAGCGTGGCGGAAGAGAGAATGATCAGCAGAATGAGCCTGATATTCTTTCTTTTTAAGAATGACCGGGCTTCCTGTACGTTGACCATGGATGACATACAAAGGCAATTTAAAGAAACGAAAGTTCTATTTCCTACACTGGGTTACAACGCATCGAAGGAATTTACTTCCGAACAGACTCCACTTTCCGGATCACACGCTTTGCCTGACGAAGCGATTCCTTTCTGCGGCTGTCGTGAATGCTGGCGTTTAGTTCATAACCCGCCAGTAATACAATGGTAACCAACTGAATCCAGATCATTAAGGCAATTAATGCTCCGATAGAACCATAGATTTTATTGTAGGTTCCGAAGCTGGTGATGTAATAGGAGAATAAGTAGGAAACAACCAGTATAAAAAAAGTGGCTACCAGGCTGCCCACCGAAAAAAACCGCCAGTTGTAATGAATGGCCGGGCCGAAATAATACATGCTGGAAATCACCAGATAAAAAACAATAAACACCACCATGAACCGGATGACAAACAACGTATACATGGTGAGATTATCAATATCAACCCAACTGAATTCACTTAAGTTTGTGGTGATGTAGTTCAGCACAAGTTGTCCGACAATCAGTAAAGCAATGGCCACCAGCAAAGCCACAGCCATGTTAAAGGTTAAGGCCGTGGCGATTAGCCGCGCTTTAATATCGCCACGATTTTCGTTGGTTTTGTAAGACGCATTGAAGGCCCGCATCAGGGCTAACATACCATTGGTGGAGAGGTATATTGACAACACAAAACCAAACGACAACAACCCTCCTCGTTGAATGCTGATAATATCCAACACCGTAGAAGCAATTACTTCGTACATACTGGGGGGCAACTGTTCACTTAAAAACAGCATGATGCTCTCGGTATTGATGGCCGGAAAAAAAACCGAGACGTAGGGTATTAATGTAAATAAAAAGATAATGGCCGGAAAGATGGCCAGGATAAAATTAAAGGCTACACCATTGGCCCGATCAATGATATCGTTCTGCTGCAAATTTTGCAACAGGGTTTTAACAATTATGTAGAGTGAAACATTGTCGAAACGCTTAAAGCGGATTTTTTTCATCCACGCTAAAAAAACGCGTGCCTGGGTAACCTGGAGGAGATATTTCTTGTACTTGTACTTCATGTAAAAAACGGTTCCAATACCTTCATCATGGCATCGGGTGGTCGACAGGGCCTTCCGGTTTTCTGATCAACAAAAGCCAGCAAGGTACGCCCCTGGTGAATCAGTTTTTTTTCTTCATTGTATATATCATACTCAAAAGCAATTCGTACAGTAGGGCGCTGCTTAATGGTGGTGACAATCCGTAACAACTCATCGTATTTTCCAGCTGTTAAAAACGTTGAGTGATTCTCAAGCACCGGCATGATAATGCCCATTGCCTCAATTTCACGGTAGGTCATCCCCAGTTTTCGTAAAGCCTCTACTCGCGCCACTTCATAATACATGGCATAGTAGCCATAGTATACGTAGCCCATCTGGTCGGTTTCTCCGTAACGAACACGTATTGTAGTTTCAGCTTGATACATTATCGGTTGCTTTGCGCTGCCCGGGCAATACGCTGTTCGCGGGTTAACGCTTGCTGATAACGGGCAGCATTTTTTAAGTGTTCACTATAGGATGCGGTGAAATTATGATATCCCGAGAAATCCTCCTTCGCACACATGTAAATAAAGTCGCTCGGTTTGTAGTTGAGTACCGCATCAATCGATGAAATTTCGGGCATGTTTATCGGGCCGGGAGGCAATCCTTTGTATTTATAGGTATTATACGGTGATTCCACTTCTTTATGTTCATTTAGCACGCGTTTCAGGGAAAAATCACCTACCGCAAAAACCAAGGTAGGGTCGGCTTGCAGCAATATTCCTTTCCGCAGCCGGTTTAGGTACAACCCGGCAATAATGGGCGCTTCATCGCGCTTTACCGATTCGGCCTGAACTATGGAGGCCAGTACCGATACTTCTATGGGTGTTAAGCCTAATGCATTTGCTTGTTGGGTTCGGGCATCGTTCCAAAAACGTTTGTATTCGGTGTACATACGCTCAACCAATTGCTCACCAGTTATGGTGTAATTTACTTCGTAGGTATTAGGAATAAACATGCATAGGATGTTGTTCTTATTGAATCCGTGTGTGTTGCGAGCCAGAAACCCCACCAATGCTGCTTCAAATTCTGCCGGTGATGTGCCGGTGTTTTGGGTAATGCGTGGGGGCAAATCGGTAATCAGGCGGATATTGTTAAAGGTGATGCGTACAGGTTCCTGTTCGCCCAGACGTAAAAATCGTATAGCGGAAAGGTTATTCATGTTCGACCGGAGTACGTAGCGGCCGGGTTTTACATTTCGGTCGTACTCCATCAGGCGCGATAAAAAGCTAAACGAAATCAGGTCTTGTACATACTCACCTTCGTGCAGAAGGCGCTGCACCGTATCAAAGTTGGCGCCATTCGGAATGTAGATGTACCGGTCGTCTTTGCCTACCAGGATATTGGGTGTATAACAAATCTGGTACACATAAAAGGTAAACGAGATCAGCAACACCGATATCAGAATAAACAAAAATAGTTTTACTGGGCTTTTTGCGTATTTCATAAACGGCAAAGATACAAAAATGAATTTCGTCAATTTACGATTCATGCCTGAGGGTGCATTCCAAATTGTCGTCAAAACATTCGACCCCTACGTATGGTTTTACAACCATTTAATCCCTATCGAATTGTAATTGAAGCCTGCTTGACCCCATCGGGGTCAAAATGTTTGTAAAAAGATGTAAAAATCAACCCGACCCCGTAGGGGTCGAATGTTAAAATGGAGACGATGCGACAATTGGGGATGCACCCATGCAGGAACAACATTTTTTGGATTTGCTATCTTCCCGGTAATTTGCCGTTCACATGCCAGCCGAGTTTCTTAGCATTCACCCCAAAAATCCCGAACCGCGAAAAATCGCCCATGTTGTGGAGGTGTTAAGGAATGGTGGCCTGGTTGTTTACCCAACCGATACGGTGTATGGAATTGGCTGTGACCTGATGAACCGAAAGGCCATTGAACGTCTGTGCAGGGTTTTGGACATCAAACCTCATAAACTGGATTTGTCCTTTATTTGTAACGATCTCAGTCATGTGTCGGTGTACACGCGGAGAATCGACACTCCGGTTTTTAAAATGCTGAAACAATCCTTACCCGGTCCGTACACATTTATATTTGAGTCCAGCAGCAAAGTGCCTAAAATTCTGGATGTGAATAAAAAAACTGTAGGCATTCGCATTCCCGATCATGCCATTCCGAGAATGCTTGTTGCTGAACTGGGTAATCCGCTCATCACCTCCTCCGTAAAAAATGACGACCAAATTAAAGAATACACCACCGACCCGGAGGAAATGTTTGAAGATTTTAAACACCAGGTCGACATTGTTATTGATGGTGGTGCGGGAGGTAACATTCCATCAACCGTGATCGATTGTACCGGTGATGAAATCATACTCATCCGCCAGGGATTAGGCGTTGTAGATTTTTAATCGATAAAATTGCATCTGAACTTTGAACTGCTTAATCGAACTTCACTACCTGTCATCTGTCCCATACTTCATGGCCATTTCCCGGTACGAATCAATCGTTATTGAAAAATACGAACATTATGAAAAACAATCGTACCGCAACCGATGCCATATCAACACTTCGCAAGGATTGGATAAACTCATTATCCCGGTAACCCACAAAGCGGGAAATGCAGGCAAAACCATCATCTGCGATATTAAAATAGATTACACACAGAAATGGCTCAACAATCATTGGCGTGCTATCGAATCAGCTTACCGAAAAGCGCCCTACTGGGAACATTATGCCGATGAGTTACACCAACAGTTATACAAACGACATGAGCATTTATACACATTAAATTTCAACCTGCTGACAATCTGTCTCAAATGGCTGCGGCTGCCCCTGACACTGAAAGAAACGATGGCATACGAAAAAAATCCGCCACCTGGCCTAATTGACATGCGAAACGTGATTCATGCCAAAAAAACTGAGTTGATCAACAAAATAGGTACACCCGTACCCTATCACCAGGTATTTGGTAAGCACTTTGTTAAAAACCTTTCCGTTATTGACCTGGTGCTTTGTGAGGGGCCTAATGCGCGTAACATCATTCTCGCTTCAGTCACCCCTGATTGAACAAATCAAAACATACTGATGTTTTAAGGTGTGCAGATCGATAAGGGTTCCAAAATGGTTACCTGGTGCTAAAAAATCTAATTGAAAAGCATACCTTTACATTACTAATTTCATTCCTCTACCTGCATGGAAGCAAAATTCTCCAACCGCGTTAAAGAAGTTATATCGCTGAGCCGTGAAGAAGCTTTACGACTTGGCCACGATTATATTGGCACAGAACACCTGTTGCTCGGCCTTATTCGCGAAGGAGAAGGCGTTGCGGTAGGCGTTTTAAAAAAGCTGGGTGTGCCGTTGGATACCCTGCGGGGAGAAATCGAAAAAATCTCCAAGGGAACGGCCACCCATGAAATAAAAAACCTGGCCAATATTCCCTTAACCAAGGCCAGTGAAAAAGTGCTGAAGATAACGTACCTCGAAGCTAAAATTTTTAAAGCACAACTTATCGGAACGGAGCATTTGCTGCTCTCCATTCTGCGCGATGCCGACAACCTGGCCACGCAAATCCTCAGCAAGTTTGATGTGAATTACGAAACCGTAAAAGAAATGCTGGAATACCAACACGAAGGCCCGCAAGCCGCCTCGGATACCGATGATCCGGATGATGATTCATCCCGCATTTTTGGCGGAGGAGCGGGAGCCGGTGGCAAAGAGAAAAAAGGAACCGAAAAGTCGCGCACGCCCGTGCTGGATAATTTCGGAAGAGACCTCACCCGGCTGGCGGAAGATGGAAAACTTGATCCGATTGTTGGCCGCGAAAAAGAAATTGAACGCGTAGCCCAGATTCTGAGCCGAAGAAAAAAGAATAATCCCATTCTGATTGGAGAGCCCGGTGTAGGTAAAACCGCTATTGCCGAAGGGCTTGCCCTGCGCATTGTTCAGAAAAAAGTTTCGCGGGTGTTGTTTGGTAAGCGCGTGGTTACGCTTGACCTTGCCTCACTGGTGGCCGGCACCAAATACCGTGGCCAGTTCGAAGAACGCATGAAAGCGGTGATGAATGAACTTGAGAAATCTGCGGATGTAATCTTGTTTATCGATGAGCTTCACACCATCGTAGGCGCGGGCGGAGCTTCGGGTTCATTGGATGCCTCCAACATGTTTAAACCCGCCCTGGCCCGCGGTGAAATCCAATGTATTGGTGCAACAACCCTGGATGAGTACCGGCAATACATTGAAAAAGATGGAGCGCTTGCGCGCAGGTTCCAGATGGTGATGGTGGATTCTACTACGGTTGAGGAAACTATCCAGATTCTGGAGAACATCAAAGATAAATACGAAGAACACCACCACGTAATCTATACCAAGGAAGCACTTGAATCGTGTGTGAAGTTATCAGACCGTTACATCAGCGACCGATTTCTTCCGGATAAAGCCATTGATGTTATGGATGAGGCAGGTGCACGCGTTCACATCAATAACATTCATGTGCCTGAAGATATCGTGAAGTTTGAAGAGGCCATTGAAGACATTAAAAAAGAAAAGAACCGCGTTGTAAAAAGTCAGAAGTACGAAGAGGCCGCCCAGTTACGCGACAAGGAAAAGAAACTCCTTGAACAACTTGACATCGCCAAAGCGAGGTGGGAAGAAAAGACCCGCACCGAAAAATATACCGTTAACGAAGATAACGTAGCCGATGTAATCGCCATGATGACCGGCATACCCACCAAGCGCATTGCCCAAAAAGAAAGCAATAAGCTATTGGGCATGGGCGAAGAGTTGAGCGGGAAAGTAATCGGTCAGGAAGAAGCCATCAGGAAATTAACCAAGGCTATCCAACGCACACGTGTAGGGTTGAAAGACCCCCGGAAACCAATCGGATCGTTTATATTCCTGGGCCCTACGGGTGTCGGGAAAACAGAACTAGCAAAAGTATTAGCCACTTATTTGTTCGATAAAGAAGATTCCCTCATCCGCATCGACATGAGTGAATACATGGAGAAATTCTCCGTGTCACGTTTGGTTGGTGCACCTCCGGGCTATGTTGGGTATGAAGAAGGCGGGCAACTTACTGAAAAGGTAAGACGCAAGCCTTACTCGGTGGTGCTGTTGGATGAAATTGAAAAAGCGCACCCCGATGTATTCAACATCCTGCTCCAGGTATTGGATGATGGCATCCTAACCGATGGATTAGGAAGACGCGTGGATTTTAGAAACACCATCATCATCATGACGTCCAATATTGGTGTACGCGATCTTAAAGATTTCGGCAGCGGAATTGGTTTTGCCACAACCGCCAAACGCGAAAACGAAGAGGAGGCGATGAAATCGACCATTCAAAACGCGTTGAAGCGGGTGTTTAGTCCGGAGTTTCTGAATCGTTTGGATGATGTAATCGTATTCAACTCCTTGCAACGTGAGCACATTCACAAAATTATTGATCTCACATTGAAGAAAGTATTCGATCGGATCAATGCGCTTGGTTATAATGTTGAACTCACCGATAAAGCCAAGGATTTCCTTTCTGAAAAAGGATACGACCACCAGTTTGGTGCGCGTCCGCTAAACCGGGCCGTCACCAAATACCTGGAAGATCCGGTGGCTGAAGAAATTCTGAAGGGCGAAATCGAAGAGGGTGGTACGATTGTGGCCGATTATGACGGAACCTCCGATCAGTTGACATTGAAAGTGAAGAAGCCAAAAGCGGCCTCGAAGAAAGACTAATTACAATAGGGCGGGTTAACCCGCTTTTTTTATCAAGCCATGGCCAATTATCTGAAAGCAGGGAAGAAATTGCTGAAATCAGAATCTCTAAATAATGGCGCTAATAGCTGCCAAAATACTTTCTCAAAAACCACTCCGCGCTAACCAATAAAAGGAGCAGGAAGAAAATCCACTTCAGGTTGATGAGTGAATCGTACCGTTCTTCACTGCGAATAATGCTTTGCGCTTCGTTACGAGTTAATTCCTGCAGAAGTAGTTCCATTTGAGCAGACGGATAAAACTCTCCTCCGGTTTGCATGGCGAGTTTTCGCAACAAATCGAAATCGGCAGTGAGGTTCTGTAACTCCAATTGTTGCGCCTCTACCAGAAATTGACCACGAACCTCTTCACGCTGGCCGTTTAACAGGGTTGAAGAACGATAGCGGTAAACGCCTTCATTTAATCCGCCAATGGAATAGCGGTTGTTCCCGGCACTGGTGATATAACTGTAGGTTGATTTTGTTCCTTGCTCGTTAGTTAACTCAATTTCAATCGTATTTCCGAATACAGGCTCAAAGATATCGTTGTACACCTGGCTTTCGAATAACACGGGTTCTGTATCGGTAAATTGTTGCCGTATCGGGTAACTTCTGAACTTGCTTTTGTCATCGGTGGTGCTTAAAAACTGGATTAACTTTCCAAACACCTCATCAAAAGCCTCAGTCTTTTCAGTTTTTGAAAACTCGTGCAGCCGCCAGCGCCAAAGGCCTTCACCCAGCAGGATGGCTACTTTGCGCACATCATCCGCTTGCACATACAGTAATGGTTTTTCGGTAGTCAAGCTACCAACCTTTTGAAATAACAAGGGCGTTGCAGTGGGTGCAAATTGCAGCTTACCAAAATGAACCTGTACCGGAGGAAACCCTGCAAAAACCGAGTTGGCTTCCGGTGAAATTAAAAACCCTCCAAATGCCGGGTTGATTACCGGAGTAACTTCATCGAATTGCCGGGGTAGTTGCTCGAATGCCAAAGGCAGTTGTTGCTGCGCGATGAAATTTAAATCGCTTGCCGGACCAACCATCAAGAAAATTGAAGTCTTACTCTTCGCAAACTGCTGAAATAGTTCCCGGATTCTGTCCCTTGTATCTGGTACCTGGTGGAAGATAACAAGATCGATATTTTCAGGTTGAAGATTGCGGGGCTCTTCTGATTCAATGCCCGGTACATGGAGCAGAAATTCAAAATTTGAATTCTGATCAATAACCGATCGCAACGCTTTTATATCCGGGTGCGGAGCCGAAGAAACAACCAGGATTTTCTTTTTCCCTTCAACCACTTCAATAAAAACAGAAGCGTGGTTGTTTTTCAGGTTCTGTTCGTCTGGTTTTACTTCCACCTGAATGTCCCACCGCTGAATACCTTCTTCCGCTGCCAGGGGTTGAAATTCAAACGTCAGCAGTCCGTCACCGGAAACCGATTTGGTTTGCCGATCAATTCGATTCCCTTTGTGTGAAAGTGTAACCGAAACATCCTGGTTAGCAAAGCCTTTCACCGAAACTTCCGCCCGAATGGGAAACCGGTTTCCCTGGTAGGCAATTTTATTAAACACCAGGTTTTTGATCATCAAATCTGCGCGTTGTGTGGTGTCGCCAACACCAAGGGTATATACCGGAAAAGTATAATGACCATACAAGGGCGATATCCCGGTATTATAGATGCCGTCTGAAACCAATACCACACCATCGAAACGCCTCCCTTCATACCGGTTGACAAGCGTTCGCAAGACTTCGTGTAGGTTGGTGGATTGCAAGGCATATTGATGATCGATCCCGTCATCGATGAAATTGGTGATCACGGCATCGTAACCCTTTTCGTCCAGGGCAGTCTGAAAAGAAACCAGTTGACGGGCAATCGAACTCCTGGTAACCGAATCGGTTGTTTCTTTCACGGATAAAGAATTATCCTGAAGCAATACAAAAACAGGTTTTTCGTACACATTACTCACCTGCTTCACAATAGGCCCTAACAAGAAAAAGGCAAGCACAAATACCAATATGGCGCGCAATGAAAAAAGGCTCCAATTCAAAGTGCTGTTCCATGGATTTTTACTGCGGTACAACAAGGCCGCATATCCCAATCCGGCCAATACACACAGCAGGATAAAAGCGGATGATGATTCGAATATGATCTCTTTCATGCTTACGTGTTTCCAACTCTGAGATTAAAGTTCATTCTTCCGTATAAGAATTCTCAACCATAATCTGAAACTAATATCCATACTTCTCTTTCCAGCGTGCCCGTAAATACTTTCTTAACTCTTCTTCCCGGACATTGTTGCCGGGTTCGTAAAATGTTGTTCCGGCTATTTCTTCCGGAAGAAATTCCATGTTCACAAAATTACCTTCATAACTGTGCGCATATTGGTAATCTTTTCCATAACCCAATTCCTTCATGAGTTTGGTTGGAGCGTTCCGTACCGCCAATGGCACCGGTAAATCTCCGGTTTCGTTTACTACACGAATGGCATCTTCAATTGCCACGTAACTGGCATTGCTCTTTGGTGAGCTGGCCAGGTAAACAGCACATTGTGCCAAAATAATCCTCGCTTCAGGATAACCGATAACATTCACGGCCTGAAATGCATTGTTAGCCATTACCAATGCAGTGGGGTTGGCGTTGCCTATGTCTTCCGAGGCCAGGATCACCATTCTTCGGGCGATGAACTTTACATCTTCACCGCCTTCCACCATACGTGCTAAATAATAAATTGCCGCATTAGGATCGCTACCGCGTATGGATTTTATGAAAGCGGATATAATATCGTAGTGTTGTTCACCGCTTTTATCGTAAACGGCAATTTTCTTTTGAGCGATGTTGGTTACAATTTCATCGGTAACCTCTACCGTTCCCTCCGGAAAGGAGTCAACCACCAACTCCAGTAAATTCAGCACTTTGCGCGCATCACCACCCGAAAGCTGGAATAATGCCGAATGTTGCTTCAGGTCAATTGTACGCTTTTTAAGTTGCTCATCTTTTTGCAGTGCAGACTGAACAAGGGTGAGCAAATCCATTTCCGTGAGGGCGTGTAGCGTATATACCTGGCATCGCGAAAGCAAAGCTGAATTGACTTCAAATGATGGATTCTCGGTTGTCGCACCAATTAGCGTAATAATGCCCTTTTCAACCGCTCCCAGTAGCGCATCTTGCTGCGACTTATTAAAGCGATGAATTTCATCAATGAACAAAATCGATCTACCGGATAATCGGGCTTTCTCAATTACTTCACGCACATCTTTTACACCGGCACTTACAGCACTTAAGGTGTAGAATGGTTTTTTGACTTCGTGTGCAATGATGTTGGCAATGGTTGTTTTGCCAACACCCGGTGGGCCCCATAAAATCATGGACGGAATGCTGCCTGAATAAATCGCTTTTCGGATGATGCCTTCGGCTCCTACCAAATGTTCCTGGCCCACAAGGTTTCCAAGTGTTGTGGGTCGCATGCGCTCGGCTAAGGGTGGTTTACTCTGAAAGATCATTGATTGGCTAAGGATACTATTTAGCATGTTGTAAGGTCGAAAATTACAAAATGCATTGGGGCAAAAAGAAAAAGGCGACAAAACTATTGTCGCCTCACTTTGTAGCGGGGGTAAGACTCGAACTTACGACCTTTGGGTTATGAGCCCAACGAGCTACCAACTGCTCCACCCCGCGATTTTGGGAGCACAAAAGTAGACCCTTTGGTAGTTAAAAACAAGTACCTTTGCGGATTCTATGGAAGTTAAATCATTCAAATCCGGATTTGTAAGCATTGTAGGCAAGCCCAACGTGGGTAAATCTACGCTCATGAACCGGCTGGTGGGCGAACAACTCTCCATTACCACACCCAAAGCTCAAACTACCCGTCATCGGATTATGGGTATTTTAAATGGTGCGAATTATCAGATCGTGTATTCGGATACACCCGGCATCCTGGAACCCAAATATGCCCTGCACGAAGCCATGATGCATTATGTAAAAGTTTCGTTAGAAGATGCCGATCTTATTTTACTGGTGGTTGAACTGGGGGAAAAGTACGATGCCCTTCATTTCGATCGGTTTAAAAAAATTCAAAAGCCAATCCTGCTGGTGATTAATAAGATCGATCAGGCTAAAGGATCGCAGGTTGACGACAAGATTACACACTGGAAAGAACACCTCACACAACTTCATGGAGTAGTGCCGGTATCGGCAACCACGGGTGAAAACATTCCGGAGCTTTTTGAAACCATCATTAACCTCGTACCCGAACACCCTGCATATTTTCCTCAGGATGAACTTTCGGATAAATCGGAACGGTTTTTCGCTGGAGAGATAATCCGCGAGAAAATCTTTATGAATTTCGAACA
>CAZOYJ010000012.1:25500-31341 GCA_964583905.1 uncultured Roseivirgaceae bacterium | reverse complement strand
TTTTGTTTAATTGCGGTTTTCCGGCCGTTAAGCCGGGGCAAATTTAAACAAAGCGCATCATAATCCTTAGCACCATGGATAAGTCTTCCGTTACTCCCGAATTACTCGACCAGGTTAGAAAACTCCAGGAAAAATATGCGGCCATGGGGCAGGACTTATCTTCGTACCTGGATGGGTTGTTGCATTCGGATTACCTGACCTACTGGGACTACATCCATTTAGATACCCTGCTGAGCTTGCAGAATCCGAAAACCAGTTTGCCGGATGAAAAGATATTCATTCTTTACCACCAGATTACCGAATTGTATTTCAGGCTGGTGCTGCTGGAGATTGAGCAGGTTGCAGCAAAGGAAAACCCGGATGAAATATTTTTTACCGAGCGGTTGGATCGCATCATCCGGTACTTCCGCCACCTCGAAAATTCTTTTGAGATTATGGTACTGGGGATGGAAAAAGCGCAATTTCTGAAATTCAGAATGTCGCTGCTGCCGGCCAGCGGATTTCAGTCGGCCCAATACCGGTTAATCGAAATCTGTTCTACCGATATGATCAATCTGGTGAGTGAAAAGGATAGACCATCGGTACACAATCCAAACGATATCGAGGCGATTCTTGAGAAATTATACTGGCGCAGTGGGGCCACGGAATTGGCCACCGGCAAAAAAACCTTGACGTTGCAACAGTTTGAAGCGAAGTATATGGATGATTTCCGCAAAACGGGGAATGTGTACGCCACCCGCAATTTGTATCAGCTTTATAAAAAGTATTTTTCCGGAAATGAAGCCGTGACTAAACGCTTGCGTGAGTTCGATACCCTGGCTAACGTGTTGTGGCCATTAGCGCACATGAAGTCGGCCAGTCATTACCTGGAGAAAGATCCGGAAGACATTAAGGCAACAGGCGGAACCAACTGGCAGAAATATTTACCGCCACGTTTCCAGCGCATTATTTTCTTCCCGGAGTTGTGGAGTGATCAGGAAAAACAGGAGTGGGGCAAAGCTGCATTTCTTAGAAGATAGATTGTGTATAGACCTCCAAGGTCTTAAAGACCTTGGAGGTCTATACAAAAGGAGTATTGTTGAAGGATAAATCCCTTCCCTATGCAAACAAAAGAATTGGTATTATTTCCTGAAGAAGCTTTCGATGAAGAACGCTTTCAAGATATTTTGTACGAAAAACTTCAGATTCAGAAAGATGGTGATCAGTGGATAAGACCAGTCAAACGATCTATTGATGCCCGTGGTAAGCGCGTAATTGTTCGGGTGTTGTGTGAGGTTATGGCTGCTTCTGAAATGAAGCCACTCATTTCCTATTCAAAAAATTACCCGACTGTATCAAAAGCCAACTCGGTAATCATTGTCGGTTCGGGTCCGGCCGGGTTGTTTGCCGCGTTGCGCCTGCTGGAGTTTGGAATAAAGCCCATCGTACTAGAGCGTGGTGCTGATGTGCAAGCCAGGCGGAGAGATCTGGCCGCCATCAATAAGCAGCACGTGGTTAATCCGGATTCGAATTATTGTTTTGGTGAGGGTGGTGCAGGAACCTACTCGGATGGAAAATTATACACCCGTTCGAAAAAGCGCGGAGATGTTAACCGCATTCTGGAAATACTGGTTGCACACGGTGCAAAGGAAGAAATTTTGTTTGATGCGCATCCACACATCGGCACGAATAAGCTGCCCAAACTGATTGAAACGATCCGTAAAAGTATTCTTGATGCCGGGGGTGAAATTTATTTCAACACCCGGGTAACTGACTTTATACTGGAAGGAACAACGTTGAAAGGCGTTAAGACCCAGCACGGCAATGACGTGCGCGGAGACGCTGTAATTTTAGCTACCGGACATTCGGCCCGCGATATTTTTCAGTTGCTGCATTGCCGGAATATTTTGATTGAACCAAAACCTTTTGCGTTGGGGGTACGCGTTGAACATGCACAATCCTTGATCGACCGCATTCAATACCATTGCACCACCAACCGTGGACCTTTTTTACCGGCCTCTGCTTATGCCCTTGTGCATCAGGCAACCGTTAACAGAAAGCAACGCGGGGTATTTTCATTTTGCATGTGCCCGGGTGGATTCATCGTACCATCAGCCACTGCCCCTGGCGAAGTTGTGGTTAATGGCATGAGTCCTTCGCGAAGGGATTCAAAGTATGCCAATTCGGGTATTGTCGTTTCGGTTGAGCCGGAAGATTTTGTATCCTATAATAAGTACGGGCCTTTAGCGGGGATGTATTTTCAGGCAGCGATTGAACAAAAAGCATGTGCATTGGCGGGCGGCACACAAACGGCACCTGCCCAGCGACTGGTTGATTTTACGGAAAACAAAGTATCGGCTTCGTTGGTAGATTCGTCTTATCAACCGGGATTGAAATCTATGGATTTGAGCGAAGTGATTCCAACATTTATCAGCGATGCCTTGCAACAGGGTTTCCGGAACTTTGGTACAAAGATGAAGGGTTACTTAACCAACGATGCCGTGGTTGTGGGGGTGGAGAGCCGGACTTCCTCACCGGTTAAAATTCCAAGAGATAAGGAAACGCTTGAACACCCACAGGTACAGGGTTTATTTCCTTGTGGTGAAGGAGCCGGGTATGCTGGTGGAATTGTTTCGGCTGCTATGGATGGAGAACGCTGTGCGGAAGCTGTTTTTAAAAAAATACGCGTTAAGTTTGAACCATGAAGACGGTAATTGTAGGAGCAACAACCAATCAATCGCGGTATGCCTACCTGGCTGCGCAAATGCTGAAGGAAGAGAATCTTGAGATTGTTCCATTAGGAATTAAGAAGGGTGAATTATTTGGTGTACCGATACTGGATATTCGTGAGAAACCCAGTATAGAAAACGTACACACCATTACCCTGTATATTGGTCCGCAGCATCAACCCCAATACTATGAGTACCTGTTAAGTCTAAACCCAAAGCGGATCATATTTAACCCCGGTGCCGAAAATCATGCCTTTGAAAAAATGATTGCTGCACAGGGTATTGAGGCGTTGCAGGCCTGTACGTTGGTATTGTTACGTACGGGACAGTATTAAAGCATCATCGGACCGGTTCATTATTCTTTTGAATGGCAATTACATTGACGCATACAATCTTCCAATCGCCATTTATTTTTTCCATAATGCGTAGTTCGGCTTGTGCCGGACGGATGCTGTCATCGGTTACGCGCTGTGTAAAGCGGATATATGCAAAGTTGCCGTGTATTTTAATATGGTGCCAATCGCGGGCTATTTTGGCAGTTGATGGCTTTGAGGTTTTGAAGTAGTTATCAAACCCGGCATTGATTTCGTCCCAACCTGAAAAGGAATTGACATCGGTGGTATCAGCAAACGACCAGAATGCATAGGGTACATGGGCCCATAAACTAGCCCAGGTTTTTTGGTCGATTTCAAAAAAGGCCTTGGTTTCCTTCTCAATGATGGATTTAATAACGGCCTCATCGTTCGGGTTTGAACCTTCCGATGATTTGCTTTTTTTGCTCTGGGCGTCAACTGATAAAAACATCAGGATCAAGAAGAGGGTAAAGAGTAGGGAAGCAGTTTTTTTTGTCATGATATGTTGCGTTTAAGCGTTATTCGCGGGTCTTTAAGTTCAAAGCAACCATCCGTAATGATGGTCAGGTTAATCCTGTAGCCGAAACCAGCCGGTTTCTATGGCCTTTGGTTACGTGATAAAAAGTTAAGGAATCCTGATCGAAATTCAAATAATGAATGTTTCAAATTATGATCAAAGTCATGTTTTTGGATAAAAACAAATCTTACCTTTTATCCATCTAAACTCCAAAACTATGCTCACCGATGCCAAACTTATTAACCTGAAAAAGCTGTACGCTAAGCCAGGCAAGAAATTCAGTCTGAAAAATTTCGACACCAAGTATACCGGCAAGCAACTTACCCGTAAGGATGCTGAAATGTTACTGGATTTGGGCCGGAAACAACTGGCGGAAATCCAGGATAAACTCTATGCACACAATCAATTCAGTGTGCTGATTATTTTTCAGGCGATGGATGCTGCCGGAAAAGACGGAGCGGTCAAACACATTATGTCAGGGTTTAATCCGCTTGGTGTAAAAGTGTATAGCTTTAAGGCGCCTAATTCGCATGAGTTGGATCACGATTATTTCTGGAGGCATAGCCTCGCCCTGCCGGCACGCGGTGAAATTGCCATTCACAACCGTTCGCATTACGAAAATGTGCTGGCAACAAAAGTCCATCCGGAGTGGATATTGAATGAGAATATTCCCGGTATCGATTCGCTCAAAGACATCAACAAGAATTTCTGGGAAAAACGCTACAAACAGATTAACCGTTATGAGAAAAACCTGGCGCAAAACGGCATGGTTATCCTGAAGTTTTTCCTGCACATTTCGAAAAAAGAACAAAAGAAAAGATTTCTGGAGCGCATTGATGATCCCTCCAAAAACTGGAAGTTTTCATTATCGGATTTAAAGGAGCGTGCATACTGGGATGATTACCAGAAAGTATTTGAAGAAGCTATCGGTAAAACGTCACATGAACATGCTCCCTGGTATGTTATCCCGGCCGATGATAAATGGTTTGCCCGGTTAGCCATTGCTTCGGTTATCTACCGTGAATTCAACCGGCTTAAGTTAAGCTATCCCGAAGTGTCCGACAGGCAAAAAGAGGAACTTCAAAAAGCGCGTCTGCACCTGATGGCCGAAAATGGCAGAGCCGAGAATGAAAAGAAGCGGAAGAAAACGCAAAAAATAAAAGTCGTCAAAAGCTCGAAGGAAAAAGTGCCGGAGGTAACTGTAAACTAAAAATGTGCCGGTAGATTACGGACGATTATCGTCTACAGCTACTTCCAGGGTGTTCAAATGAACAACAGTACCCTTTGCGCGTAGTTCTTCAGCGATTTTAAGGATGCTTTCCTTTCGTTCCCAGGGGTTGCCCACCAATGCAAAAATCTGAAGGTTTTTAAAGGTGGCGAGTTCGTACGGAATAGCCTGCAAATCGTTGCGCGATATGTCCAGGTTCTCCAGGTTGGCCAATTCTACAATCCCGTAAGGAAAGGAAGCAAAATAATTATTGTTCATTCGCAGCACCCTGAGGTCTTTAAGCTGCGCAATGCGTTCGGGCAGGTAACTGATCTTATTGTTGGAGATGTACAACTCCCGTAAGGTTGAAACCTCTCCGAGGGTTTCCGGCAACGAAGTTAATTGGTTATTGGAAAGGTATAATATTTCAAGGCTTTTGAGTTTTGAGAGATCGATGTTTATAGAACTTAGCTGATTGAAATACAAATCAATTTGTTTCAGATTGATTAATCCCTCCATACCGGGTGTTAACGTGGTGAGCTTGCAATTATAAAAGGCAAGCTCTTCCAATTTGGAGAGTCTGCCTATGGCAGCATCAATCGAAGTAATCGGATTGTTGCTGAACGTAAGTTTTCGGAGTTCGGGAAAATTGGCAATGGCAGCCGGAACAGTGGTTACTTTATTGCTGATCAGGTTGATTTCATGGAGCGATGATTTTTTATCGGGCAGATCTTCGAGTGTAAGCTGGTTGCCAATCAGGGTGAGTTTTTCAAGCGAAGCGTTTTTAAAAATGTCCGGGAATTTATTCACGCCAATGTTGGCCGATAAATCCAGTTCAACCAATCCAACGAAATTTTTGAACGACCGGGGCATGGCTTTGGCTTCTATTCCCCGAAGCATCAATTGCCTGACCGTTTTATTTTTGCCAAGCGTCAGTTTCCCTTTTGTTTTGTTGTTGTAGATATAAACCGTTTCGAGCCGGGTGAGCCGGTTTAATTTTTTAGGTAATCTTTTGAGCGAGGTGTTAACCAGTTCCAATTCCTGTACCTTTTGGCA
>CAZOYJ010000012.1:12279-25490 GCA_964583905.1 uncultured Roseivirgaceae bacterium | reverse complement strand
GCATAAACAGAGGAAGGAATTTTTTTGTGTTGCTTACCCGCCAGGCTGAGTTTAGTAATATCCGCTGCCTTACTCTTGCCCGTTTCAAGATCGTGCCAGGCCGTAAACGAAGCATTGGGTTGATAAATGGTGCGGTAGCCGGTAATCCGCGAACGTAAGGATGCCTGAAGCCGCATCAGACTGTCGAGTGCCTGGTTATTGGCCACCTGACCAGCAGAAAAGATTTCGCGAATGGCTAGTTGAACCTGACTGTATTCAACGGAGTCTTTTGGAGTGGAGAAAATGGGCACAGTTTGCTGGCTTAAAGCGATAGTAAACGTAAGGAAGAGGCCAGGAAAGAGCAGGGTTTTCATGCAGATTTTTGGTTCAAATTTAAGGAATACTTTAAAGTCAATTGCGTCACAGGTAATGCCTGAAAATAAAGTGATTTTTTTGTTTATTAATAGTCGTAAATCCTACATAATCCGCTTAAAAAGCGTTATTTTTGGCGGTTTTAACCAATACACATGACAGTAAAGAAGAAAGGTCCCGCAGATTATTCGGCCAGTAATATTCAGGTTTTGGAAGGATTGGAGGCCGTTAGAAAACGACCGGCCATGTACATTGGCGATGTGAGCACAAAAGGGCTCCATCATTTGATCTGGGAGGTTGTTGATAACTCAATTGATGAGGCGTTAGCCGGTTATTGCGATGAGATCCGGGTAACCATAAACGAGGATAATTCCATTCTGGTAGAAGACAATGGCCGGGGTATACCTACCGACATGCACGCTAAAGAAAAGCGATCAGCCCTTGAGGTGGTTATGACGGTACTCCATGCCGGTGGCAAGTTTGATAAAAATACCTATAAAGTTTCCGGTGGTTTGCATGGCGTAGGGGTTTCCTGCGTTAACGCGCTTTCGGAGGTGCTTCAAGCCACCGTTTACCGCGATGGTAAAATCTGGGAACAGGAATATCACCGGGGCGTTCCGCAATACCCGGTAAGGGTAGCGGGTGAATCCGACCGGAGTGGTACTACGATTAAATTCCTTCCCGATAAGGAAATCTTTACCGTTTCGGAATACAATTACGAAACCGTGGCTTCGCGTTTGCGCGAATTGTCCTTCCTGAATCCAGGTATCAAAATAATGCTTACGGATCTTCGCGAGAAAGATGAGGAGGGGAATTACCGTAAGGATGAATTTTTGTCGGAAGGTGGATTACGGGAGTTTGTAAGTTACATTGACTCCACGCGCGAGAAATTAATTCCCGAACCTATTTACATTGAAAATGATAAGGGCGATGTTCCGGTTCAAATCGCGTTAAGCTACAACACCTCGTTCAGCGAAAACCTGGTATCGTATGTGAACAACATCAATACGCACGAAGGGGGTACCCACGTTGCCGGCTTCAGACGGGCCCTAACCCGCACGTTAAAAAATTATGCCGATAAATCGGGATTGCTGGATAAAGTAAAAATTGAAATCAGTGGCGATGACTTTCGGGAAGGATTAACTGCGGTTATTTCCGTAAAAGTTGCCGAGCCCCAGTTTGAAGGTCAAACCAAAACCAAGCTGGGCAACTCCGATGCCATGGGTGCTGTAGATCAATCGGTGGGTGAGGTGCTGCAGTATTACCTGGAAGAGCATCCCAAAGAGGCTAAGCTCATTGTAAGCAAAGTGATTTTGGCCGCCCAGGCACGTCATGCCGCCCGCAAGGCGCGTGAAATGGTGCAGCGAAAAAACGTACTCACCGGAACGGGTTTGCCCGGCAAACTGGCGGATTGTTCAAGTACAGATCCGGGGATTTGTGAATTATACCTCGTTGAAGGGGATTCAGCCGGAGGCTCTGCCAAGCAGGGTAGGGACAGGAATTTTCAAGCGATACTTCCGTTGCGCGGAAAAATTCTGAATGTAGAAAAAGCCCAGGAACACAAAATCTACGACAACGAAGAAATCAAGAATATGATTACTGCCCTGGGTGTTTCATTTGGTACCGCAGAGGATAGTAAAGCACTGAACCTTACAAAGCTCCGCTATCATAAGGTTATTATCATGACGGATGCGGATGTGGATGGAAGCCATATACGCACCCTGATCCTTACGTTCTTTTTCCGCTACATGCGCGAATTAATTGAAAACGGGTATGTATACATTGCTTTACCGCCTTTATACCTGGTGAAGAAAGGCCGCGAAGAGCGCTATTGCTGGACAGACGAAGAGCGTGATGCCCTCATCAAGGAATTGGGTGGCGGCAAAGATGATTCGGTAAACCTTCAGCGCTACAAGGGGCTGGGGGAGATGAACCCCGAACAGTTGTGGTCTACCACGATGGATCCTGCCCGGAGGACGTTGAAGCAGGTTAGCATTGAATCGGCAGCCGAAGCCGATCATTTATTTTCGATGTTGATGGGCGATGAAGTAGCGCCCCGCAGGGAGTTTATTGAAAAGAATGCAAAGTATGCACGCATAGATATTTAATCATTTTATAACATCCCGAAGGGTTGTACTGCATGGCGATACCGTAATCTTGCAGCTTTGAGTTATGAAGGATCCCGCTATTATAAAAGATAAGGTTACCAGCCGCATTGAAGAGAGCCGGTTTATTAGCCGCGACCTGAGTTGGATTCAATTCAACTATCGTGTGCTCGATCAGGCTATGAATACAAACCGGAGCATTTTTGACCGGCTGAAATTTTTATGCATTACCTCTTCTAACCTCGATGAGTTCTGTACCATCCGGCTGGGCAGTTTGTATAACTACATCGACTACGGAAAGGAACGTTACGATTACAGCGGTTTGCGCGAAGAGCCATTCCGGAAATTGTTGCTAAACGCTATCCGTAATTTCGTTCAGGATCAGCACGAATATTTTATACTGAAACTTAAACCGCTGTTTCAGGAGAATGGGTTTGTAATCAGTGGTTACGAGGAACTGTCGGTTGACCAGATGAAGCTGGTTAACGATTACTTCAGCCGTACAATATTTCCCATGCTTACTCCCATGGCGTACGACAGCTACCACACCTTTCCGGTATTAAAAAACAACCGCCTCTTGTTTGGTGTGGTAACCGTGCTGGATAACGACCAGAGTCAGAACAGAATCTCATTCATCCAGGTACCCAGCAACATTCCGCGGTTTTATGAGTTGCAGGAAGAAGACTTGATCCGGTTCGTACCGGTGGAAGAAATTATCCGGCATAACATTCATCAATTGTTCCGCAATGTGGATATCCAAAGTGTAAACCTTTTTCGCGTTAACCGAAATGGTGATTTTACGTTGGATGAAAGCGATGATATTGAATCGAATTTTCTGGAGGATTTGAAGCAAAAGATCAAAACCAGGCGTACCGGCCGGGTGGTGCGCATGGAGGTGCACAGCAACGTTGATCCCTGGATGGTACGGATGCTTAAAATTCAATGGGACATTGATGATCATAACATCTTTCATATTCCGGCCAACAGTTTTCTTGATTTAAGCAGCCTAAACCAGGTTATCGGCCATAAGGAATTTAAAGGAAGGGGAAAGCAAAATCCGGCCGCCATCATGCCTTTGAATTACCCGGATGAGGTAGCCGAAGATTTATTTGAAGTTTTGAAAGAGCGCGATATCCTGCTCCACCATCCATACAATTCAATGGAACCGGTATTGGAGTTGCTTGAAAAAGCAGCGGATGATCCTCAAGTACTTTCCATAAAAATCACCATTTACCGCGTAGCAAAAGGATCGCGTGTTACCAATGCCCTGCTTCGGGCTGCCGAAAACGGCAAACACGTTTCGGTGCTGTTTGAAGTAAAGGCCCGGTTTGATGAAGAAAATAACATGCTTGAAGCGCAACGGCTGCAAAAAGCAGGTTGCTTTGTAATCTACGGGGTTAATAACCTCAAAACCCATACGAAGTTGTTGCTCATTGTGCGCAACGAACCCAATGGAAAAGTATACCGGTATGTACATTTATCCAGCGGAAATTATAATGAAATCACATCCCGCCTGTACACCGATATCGGCTTGTTAACCTCAAAGGAAATTTATGCCCACGATGTGTCGGAGTTTTTTAATGTTATCACGGGACATTCCTACCCAACAACGTATCGGAACCTGATTACTTCTCCGCGCGACATACGCATCCAATTGTGCAACATGATCAGGCGTGAGGCAGAGAACGCACAAAATGGGTTGCCGGCTGGAATTGTAATTAAAATCAATTCTTTGCAAGACCGGGAAATGATCAATGAATTGTATGCAGCGTCTCAGGCCGGAGTAAAAATAAAATTAGTGGTCAGGGGTATTTGTTGCTTACGGCCGGGGCGTGAGGGATTAAGTGAAAATATTGAGGTTATTTCCATTGTGGGCGAGTACCTGGAGCATTCCCGCATCTATTATTTCCATAATGACGGTAACCCCAAAGTATACATCGGCAGTGCCGATGCTATGGTACGAAGTTTTGACAGGCGGATTGAGTCGTTGTTTATGCTGGATGAAGAAATATTAAAGCGCCAGGCGATGAACATCCTGC
This sequence comes from uncultured Roseivirgaceae bacterium, assembly GCA_964583905.1. Classification (GTDB taxonomy): domain Bacteria; phylum Bacteroidota; class Bacteroidia; order Cytophagales; family Cyclobacteriaceae; genus UBA2336. The sequence goes on along the minus strand of CAZOYJ010000012.1, from coordinate 20,995 downwards.
GTTTCAACCTGAAGGACAATGTGAACACGTACATCATGCAGGAAGACGGCACCTACATTCTGAAAGAGTTGAGTGGCGAAGAACCGTTTAATATACACAAGGAATTCTATAAGGTTTCAAAAGAAATGGTTAAGGATGTTCAATTGTTTTAGTACGGAGACTAGTTGACAGTTGAAAAAATGCAATTGACAAGCCCTCAGTTGCTTCAAGTAAGGATTATCAGGTTTGGGTGTAATGAATCTAAAACCTGACGGACTTTCTGCCCCTGGACCGATCTTCGGTATTGGCAAAGGCAAATTCTTTACGACTCGAATTTTTCCGGAACAGGTGAAGCATAATGCCGTCCTTTAACCCCACCTCGGGTACTTGTATGTATTTGGCTTGTGCCCACTCCATCACCTTTAAGTAAATATCGCTGGCCGGTACAATTACATCGGCCCGATCGGGGTTCATTTGAAGCTTGTAGATGCGTTCTTCGATGGAATGTTTTTCAATCATTTCCTTAATTTCTCTAACCTTCTTGGCCGACATTAACCGGTGCGGCCGAAGTTGGGCCAGATCAAATATTTTACTGATGTTTCCGCCCGTACCCACAGCCGTTACTTTTCCAAACTCAGGCTTTACATGTCGCTTAACCCACTTCTCCATTTCTTCCCACATGACGGGCGAGTCGTGGTGCTCCAGTATCCGAACTGAACCCACCTTGAAGGATTGGGTTTTAACTTTTTTTCCGTGAACATACACGTTCAGTTCGGTGCTTCCACCGCCAACATCAATGTGAAGGTAAGTTGAGTCGGACAGGTACGTAACAATAGCCTGGTTAATAAAATCGGCTTCCTGCTGGCCATCAATTACATCAATAACCAGCCCGATTTCGTTTTTAACCTGCTGTACAAGCTCGGCACCGTTTTCCGATTCGCGCATGGCCGAAGTGGCACAGGCCATGTAATCGTCCACTTCGTACAACTCAATGAGCATTTTAAAAACCTGCATCAGCTTTTTAAAGCGTACGATGGTTTTCTCGCTGATGCGGTTTTCGTTGAATACATCGTGCCCCAGGCGAAGCGGGAAGCGGATGTATTCCATTTTTTTAAAGATTACCCTCGGACCTTTATCCAGTATAGAGGAAACCTGGAAGCGGATGGCGTTCGATCCGATGTCAACAGCAGCTAACTTCATTCGCGTCAAAAATACGGCATTGATTTTTCTTTTTCAGCAGTTATTCTGTTTCTTTGCAACACTTATCCAGAAAGACCGAGGGACTGGGCCCTGTGACGTCTTAGCATCCTGTCCTGACTGCCATGTCAGATGTTGTGCTAAATCCCATCCTGACTAAAGCGTCAGGCAAAGATAAGTAACCCATCTTACCGGGCTCTCTGGATAAATCCGTGATATACCAAAGTGAGAGCCATGTCAATTGAAGAAATTTTAAAAGAACGTATCCTGGTGCTGGATGGCGCTATGGGCACTATGATTCAACGGTATTCGCTCGAAGAAGAAGATTTCCGGGGCGAACGTTTGAAAGATCATCCACATCCGTTAAAAGGCAACAACGATTTATTATCGATCACACGCCCGGATATTATTAAAGAGATCCACCAGCAATATTTGGAGGCGGGTGCCGATATTATTGAAACCAATACCTTCAGCAGCACCCGTATTGCACAAGCCGATTACCACCTCGAGTCGTTTGCCTACGAGTTGAATTATCAGTCTGCTAAAATTGCCAGGGAGGTTGCTGTAGCCTTCACACGTGCAAATCCCGAAAAGCCAAGATTTGTTGCCGGTGCGTTTGGCCCCACCAATAAAACGGCCTCCATTTCACCCCGCGTGAACGATCCCGGTTATCGGGCCATTACGTTTGATGAGTTGGTGGATGCCTACTATGTTCAGGCAAAGGGGCTAATGGAAGGCGGAGCGGATATCCTTTTGGTGGAAACCATTTTCGATACCCTGAATGCCAAAGCGGCTTTATTCGCCATTCAAAATCTTTTCGATGAGGTGAATAAACGTCTGCCGATCATGGTTTCGGGAACGATTACCGATGCCAGTGGCAGAACATTGTCCGGGCAGACTACAGAAGCTTTTCTGATTTCTGTTTCGCATGTTCCATTGTTGAGCATCGGATTGAATTGTGCATTAGGCGCAAATCAGCTAAGACCTTACCTGCAAGTGCTGGCAAAGGAAGCAAATTGTTTTGTCAGCGCCTATCCGAATGCCGGGCTCCCAAATGAATTTGGCCACTATGATCAATCGCCCGGGGAGATGGCCGCCCAAGTTGAAGAATATTTAAAGGAAGGATTGGTGAATATAGTTGGCGGTTGTTGCGGCACCACACCCGATCATATCCAGGTGATAGCCGAAGTGGCTTCCCGTTACAAACCCAGAACTGTAGCTGTTGAACATGCATAAGTATTTACGATTAAGCGGACTTGAACCGGTAACGGTTACCCCGGCATCCAACTTCATCAACATCGGTGAGCGTACCAACGTTACCGGGTCGGCTAAATTTCTTAAACTCATTAAGGAAGATAAGTACGATGAAGCATTGGAAGTTGCCTTAGACCAGGTTAGAGGAGGCGCACAGGTCATTGATGTGAACATGGATGAGGGCATGCTTGATTCCACCGCGGCCATGGTAAAGTTTCTGAACCTGATGGCTGCTGAACCCGAGATTGCCCGCATTCCGGTAATGATTGATTCTTCCAAATGGGAGGTAATCGAAGCCGGATTAAAGTGTTTGCAGGGAAAGGGTATAGTCAACTCCATCAGCTTGAAAGCTGGCGAGGCGGAGTTTATTCGCCAGGCAAAATTGGTCAGGCGTTACGGTGCCGCGGTAGTGGTGATGGCCTTTGATGAACAGGGCCAGGCCGATACATTTGAAAGACGCATTTCCATTTGTCAGCGGGCGTACGACATCCTGGTAAACCGGCTATCCTTTCCGCCCGAAGACATCATTTTTGATCCGAATATTTTTCCGGTGGCAACCGGTATTGACGAGCACAGAAATTATGCCCTCGATTTCTTTAAAGCTGCCCGATGGATTCGGGAAAATCTTCCACATGCCCATGTGAGCGGGGGCGTGAGTAATGTTTCCTTCAGCTTTCGCGGAAATCAAAAAGTGCGGGAGGCCATGCATGCTGCATTTCTGTATCATGCCATCCAACACGGTATGGACATGGGCATTGTCAATCCCACCATGCTCGAAGTGTATGATGAGATTGATAAAGAGTTGCTGGAGCGGGTTGAGGATGTATTGATGAACAGGAGGGAAGATGCCACAGAACGGTTGCTTGAGTTTGCCGAGACATTCAAGGGATCGGTAAAGAAAAAAGAAGCCGATGATACGTGGCGCATGGGTACAGTAGAGGAACGGATTACGCATGCCCTTGTAAAAGGGATTATCGATTTTATCGAGAACGATACAGAGGAAGCACGCCAGAAATACAACAAGCCACTTGACGTGATTGAAGGTCCGTTGATGGATGGAATGAACGTGGTGGGTGATTTATTTGGAGCCGGTAAAATGTTTTTGCCACAGGTTGTGAAAAGCGCAAGGGTAATGAAAAAAGCAGTTGCCTATCTGGAGCCATTTCTGCAAGAGGAAAAAAAGCGAAGTGGTGAAGTGGGAAGACCGGCAGCCCGGATTCTGATGGCCACTGTAAAAGGCGATGTACACGATATTGGTAAGAACATAGTAGGGGTGGTATTGGCCTGCAACAATTACGATGTGGTGGATTTGGGCGTGATGGTACCGGCTGATAAAATTCTGGAAGCCGCCCGGAGAGAAAAAGTGGATATTATCGGGTTAAGTGGATTGATTACGCCATCACTGGATGAAATGGTTCATGTGGCTAAAGAAATGCAGCGTGAAAAATTTGAATTGCCCCTGCTGATTGGCGGGGCAACCACCTCGCGGATTCATACGGCCGTGAAAATCGATCCGGTTTACGATGGCCCGGTGGTTTATGTACTGGATGCTTCCCGCAGTGTGCCGGTAGCCAGCGAGTTGATCAGCACCGTTACGCGTGACACATTCAAACAAAAAACAAAACTGGAATACAGTAAGCTCCGGGCTGATCATGAGAGCCGGAGAGAGGCGAAAAAATATATCCCGTTGGCCGATGCGCGTAAAAATCAAACCGTAATGGATTGGGGCAGCACAACGATTTTAAAGCCAACGTTTTCCGGCAACAAGGTATTGCTCGATTTTCCGCTTGATGAAATCCGGAAATACATCGACTGGACACCCTTCTTTCAGACCTGGATGCTGGCTGGCCGCTATCCCGGTATTTTAACTGATTCGGTTGTGGGTGTTGAAGCGCAGAAACTTTTTGACGATGCACAGGAAATGCTGGACAAGATCATACAGGAAAGAAGTTTACAGGCCAATGGTGTGGTTGGCTTTTATCCCGCAAGGCGTAATAGTTCCGATGATGTGAGGTTGTATAAGGATGAACAAGCTGAATTTCCTTTTTCCACATTTCATTTTCTGCGACAGCAAAACAAAAAGGCACCAGGGTTACCAAATTTTTCCCTGGCGGATTTCATCGCTCCGGAATCAAGCGGCAAAACTGATTACCTGGGAATGTTTGCCGTTACAGCAGGCGTGGGCATTGAAAAACTGATTGATCGGTATAAAGCTTCACACGATGACTATTCCGAAATCATGGTGAAAGCATTGGCCGACCGGTTGGCTGAAGCGTTTGCCGAATGCCTTCATGAAAAAGTACGGAGGGAATATTGGGGGTATGCGAAAGATGAAAACCTTTCCAATGAGCAATTGATTTCAGAAAAGTACCAGGGAATCCGACCGGCTCCCGGATATCCGGCCTGTCCGGATCATACTGAAAAGCAAACCTTGTTTGAAATATTAGAAGTCGAGCGTGTGGCTGGTATCCGGTTAACCGAGTCGTTTGCCATGTACCCGGCATCTTCGGTGAGTGGGTTTTACTTCTCCCATCCTCAATCAAAATATTTTGGATTGGGAAATATTGCAAAAGACCAGATGGAGGAATATGCGGAACGGAAAGGGATGAAAGTAGAGGATGTAGAGCGATGGCTGGCTCCTAATCTAAGTTATGAGATTTAAATGAATTCATGTAAACACACAAACATCAACACAGAATAAATGAAAGTTTTAGATCATCTGAAAAACGCAAACGGTAAAACACTTTTTACCATTGAAGTACTTCCACCTTTAAAAGGAGAAAACATCCGGTCGTTGTTTGACCACATGGATCCGTTGATGGAATTCAAGCCCTGTTTTGTGGATGTTACCTATCACCGTGAAGAGTATGTGTATAAGAAACGCGAGAACGGGTTGTTGGAAAAAAAATCTACCCGTAAACGTCCGGGTACGGTTGCGCTTTGTGCGGCCATTCAAAACCATTACAAAGTAGATACGGTGCCCCATATTATTTGTGGCGGCTTCTCCAAAGATGAAACCGAGAATGCACTGATCGACCTGCATTTTTTGGGAATTGAAAATGTACTGGTGTTGCAAGGCGATGCCATTAAAAACGAAGGCCGGTTTGTACCCGAATCGGACGGACACCGGTATGCTTCCGAATTGTTGCAACAGGTTGCCGATTTGAATAAAGGCATCTACCTCGATGAAGAACTGCTGAACACCACACCCACCAACTTTTGTATTGGAGTGGCCGGTTACCCGGAAAAGCATTTTGCAGCGCCCAATCTTAAAACGGATTTGAAGTATTTAAAACTAAAAGTTGATTTGGGTGCCGAGTATATTGTTACCCAAATGTTTTTTGATAACCAGAAGTACTTTAATTTTGTTGACCGTTGCCGTGAAGCGGGGATCACCGTGCCCATTATTCCGGGTTTGAAACCCATCACCACGAAGGGCCAGATCAATGTACTACCAACAACCTTCCACATCGACATTCCTGAAGCCCTTGCCGATGAGGTAGAGAAATGTACGGACAGTGCCGCAGCCCGGCAGGTTGGCATTGAGTGGGCTGTTAAGCAATCGAAGGAGTTGATTAAGGCGGGGGTTCCCACCCTGCATTTTTATTCGATGGGCAAGTCGGATCCAATTTACAAGATTGCTAAGGAATTGTTTTAATTATTTTCTATCCGTTAGCCCGGTAGCTTCATAAATCTCAAGCAGAGGTATGGATAATTCAAGGCTGGGGAGCGCAAGAATTGTTTGCGTTGACGAATAAACTTCAAGCTCCCAATTTCCCTTCTCATTAATCCGGAAGGCTTCAATCATAATGCTTTCCGAATCAACCAGGATATATTCTTTCAGGGTAGGTATATCGCGATAGAGTCGAAATTTTTCGCTGGGGTCGTAGCGATTGGTTGACTCGGATAATATTTCAATGATCACGGAAGGTTGCTTAACCGGATCACCGAATGGTGTTGGAAATTTTCCACAGCTCATGGAAATATCCGGATAGGTATAGAGCGTGTTCTCGGGAATATGAATCCGGGAATCACTTCCAAACGGACGGCAGGGTTTGCCTTTTAAAAGTGCGGATAGTTTTGAGAGCAGGTTTCACAAAAATGATATTGTGATTCTCACTTGCCCCGGCCATGGCGAAAATTTCGCCCTTGTAGTATTCATGCTTTTCCAACGAACGCTCTTCAAACCGGAGGTATTCCGCTTCGGTGAATTTCGATTTTCCGTAGGCATGAATGGGCTCCCTGACGAGTGTATTCATAGCACCTGATTTGGATAAACCAAGTTACGAAATTATGTGCACAAGACTGGTTTCTGGTGCACCTCAGGAGTCTATGTCAACCGTCCGCAACCGGACAGGAAAGTTCACTTTCAGACGAGCTTGTTCCGAAAATCAGTCAAATTGATACATATGAGGGCAATTCTCCTGTGGCACTGTGATTGCAACCGGGTTTGGGCTTCAGCTACAAGTAAATTATCGTATGCTTTATAACTACCTTAAAATTACCATCCGCACCTTGTTGAAATACAAAGGTTATGCGGCCATAAACTTGTTGGGATTGTCGCTGGGACTTACCGCGGGAATCCTCATCTTGATGTATGCCCTGGATGAGTTTTCGTATGATACATTTCACACGAAACGAAACCGGATTTATAAAATAACCTCCACTTTTTTTAATCCCCAATCAGGTGCGGCCGAAGGCGCCTTTGAAACCAATGCATGGCCCGTTGGCAAGGTATTGGAAAAAGATTTCCCTGAAGTTGAAACGGTACTGTATACTCGTGGCGCGTCTTTTCTGCAAGTGAATCATAACGAAAAGCGCTTTCCGCAAAAGATCCATTTTGCCGGCCCGGAGTTTTTTGACTTGTTTTCATTCGAACTACTCAAGGGAAATTCTAAAACTGCACTCAATGATCCATATTCGATAGTGATTACCCGGTCGATGGAAGAGAAATTCTTTCCTGGCCAGGATGCCCTGAATAAATCCATTACCCTGGCCGATTCGATGCAGTTTGTGGTTACCGGTGTAATGGCAGATATTCCAACCAATTCACATATCCAACTGGATATGTTGTTGTCGTTCACAACATTTGAAATTTTAAGTCCGCTTTTCGGGCAACCTTTCAGTTATGAAAGTGGGTGGGGCAATTTCAATATGCGGAATTATATTTTATTAAAGGAAGGTGTGGATGCCACAGCCTTTAAGGGAAAAGCCAGAAATGTTTATATGGATCGGGCAGCCGGTATGTTGAAAGAATGGGGAACCGAAGCTTACCTGAACTTTGAGCCTTTGAACAGGCTTTATCTCACCAGTTCTGCCGGCAATGGCATGGGGCCATTGGGAAGCCTTCAGCGGGTGTACCTGGTTTCAGGTATTGCAGGCTTTGTCATTTTACTGGCGTGCATCAATTTTATAAATCTATCAACTGCGCGATCAACCCACCGTTCAAAAGAAGTGGGCCTCCGCAAAGCGGTTGGATCTTCCCGCTCAACATTAATAGGTCAATTCTTAAGCGAATCGTTTTGGCTTACTTTGTTTGCGTGCTGCATTGCCCTGGCCTTAACCGGAATATTGCTTCCGCTCTTCAATCAATTGCTGGGTAAAACCTACGAATTGTCCGGGTTGTTTACCCTCCCGGTTATCGCAGGAATGGTATTACTCATTGGAATGATCACTTTCTTAGCGGGATATTACCCGGCCATTACCATGTCGGCCATGCGCCCGGCTGAGGTATTGAAAGGAAAACTTCAAAGCAGTACGCGTGGGGTTCAACTGCGCAGAACACTGGTCGTGTTTCAATTTATCGTTTCGGTTTGCCTGGTGTTGGGTACGCTTATCGTCATCAATCAGCTTTCGTTTATGCAAAAACAAGACCTTGGTTTTGCCAAAGATGAAATACTATTGGTGAATGCCGGACGTGTACCCAAAAGTTCAATAGAAGGATTCAGAAATGACATTAAATCACTGGCATCCGTACAACAAGTTTCGCTTGCCAATGCCGTACCCGGCAGGCCCGGGTGGACGGGCCAGGTGGCGTATCCGGAAGGCAAGGCGGGTACCGATGCAGTAAGTGTTGAATATGTTGCCGTGGATGAAGTGTATGCAGATGCACTCGGATTAGAAGTTATTGCGGGCCGGAATTTTGATCCGGCCCGCGAACTGGATCTGGCAGAAGGCCTGGTTCTGAATGAGAAGGCCGTATCCATCATGGGATGGGCTTCGCCTGAAGAAGCCATTGGAAAGAAAATTACTTCGCCTTCGGGTACACCGGCAGGAGTGGTGATCG
>CAZOYJ010000012.1:0-12269 GCA_964583905.1 uncultured Roseivirgaceae bacterium | reverse complement strand
GTAGTTAAGAATTATCATCAAATGGGCCTTCAACATTCCATCGGGCCCATTACAATGGATGTTAACCGGCAATTTGGAAACCTGTTTGTCATCCGTTACCAGGCGGCTGAAACAAAAGAACTTATTGCCGCTCTGAATTCACTTTGGCTGAAGTATGTAGATGGGTTCGAATTCAACTATTCTTTTCTTAACGAAGAGTTTGAGCGTCAATACCAGGCCGAAGAAAAACTGGCGCATGTATTCTTCTTGTTTGCTATTATAACCATTGTGATTGCCGTAATCGGACTGGTTGGATTGGTTTCCTTTATGGTAGTGTCCAGAACCAAAGAGATTGGAATTCGCAAGGTATTAGGGGCCAATAGGTTTACGATTGTGCGGCTGTTGTCAAAAGAATTCCTGGTACTGGTGGTCGTGGCAAACCTGGTAGCGTTTCCGGTTGCCTGGTTCCTGATGAATAGATGGTTAGAAGGCTTCGCCTATCGGACTACCGTTAGCGCTTCACTATTTGTATTTACATTTTTATTGGCCATAGGCGCAACAATTCTTGCCGTAGGCTTGCAAACAATCAAGGCCGCAACAGCCGATCCGGTAAATTCATTGCGCTACGAGTAAAAAATAGTCAACAAATGTTACGTAACTACATTAAGATCGCCTTCCGCAACATTGCAAACAATGCCGTCTTTACCGCGATCAATATTTTCGGATTGACAGTGGGGGTGAGCGCCTGCCTCGTCATCTTTCTGATCGTAAACTTTGAGTTAAGTTTTGATACGTTTCATCCGGACGGAGACCGGATATACCGGGTATACACGGAGTTTAGAGGCGTGTTCAACGGCTTTAACCGGGGTGTTTCCGATCCGGTGCCGGGTTTTGCGAAGGAGAATTTTTCTGGAATTGAATCCTCCACGCACTTTCATACCTATTCGGCTACGGTAACCGTTCCCCGCGATAGTCAGGAACCGGAGCGATTTGACAGGCAAAGCGATTTGGCGATAGCGGGAGCGGATTATTTTGAGGTTTTCAACACTTACGAATGGTTAGCGGGTGATCCGTCCACTTCACTTGATCGCCCGTTCCAGGTTGTGATTTCCGCATCGAAGGCCGGTAAGTATTTTGGAGTTGATAAGAATTACCATCAATTGCTGGGCCGGGAGTTAATCTATAACGATTCGTTGGTGGTACGGGTAGCCGGAGTAATCAACGATTTCAGAAAAAATTCTGACCTGATCTTTACGGATTTCATCTCTTTTCCCACCGTTGAAAAATCCTGGCTGAAAGACAATTACAGTTTCGATCAATGGGGGAATACCAACAGTAACTCACAGTTCTTCATCAAACTTGAACCGCAAATAACGTTGCGTGCGTTGGAGCCACAACTTACTATCCTTCATGAAAAAGTAGTAGAACAAAATCCCGACAGCGATTACAGCGGATGGTTCAGGTTACAACCCCTCAGCGATCTGCATTTTAATAAAGAACTGGGTATTTTCGATCACGGCCGATCGCCAGCGCACTTGCCTACGCTAAACAGCTTAGTGGTAATTGTCATCATGCTGTTGTTGATTGCTTCGATTAACTTCATCAACCTCTCCACCGCCCAGGCTACCCGCAGGGCGAAAGAAATTGGCGTGCGCAAGGTGATGGGCGGCTCGCGCAAGATGTTGGTGCTTCAGTTTCTCAGTGAGAGTACGTTGCTAAGCCTGGTTGCCGTGCTGCTGGCCTTACCGCTTTGTGAAATGGCCTTGCTTTTCTTCAGTGAGTTTATTCCGGAGGGTGTAAAACTTGATCTGATGAACCTCAATACCCTGGTTTTTCTTTTTGCTATGGTGCTGATCGTAGGCATTATTTCAGGGTTGTATCCGGCTATGGTAATTTCAGGGTACCAGCCGGTAAAAGCCTTAAAGGATAGAGTGTACAGCGGAAGCGGAAACAGCCTTTCCATTTGGTTAAGAAAGGGCCTTACCGTTTTTCAGTTTTCCTTTTCACAAGTGCTGATTACCCTGGCTCTGGTCATAACCCTGCAAATTGGTTTTATCCTTGAACGCGACCTGGGCTTTGAGAAAGATGCGATTGTCTATTTTAATACACCCTGGTGGGATTCGCGCGACAAGCGCGATGTGCTGGTCAATGAATTGAATCAATATTCAGAGTTTATGAGCCTCTCGGTTCATCAATCTCCTCCGGCAACCAGGGGGTTCCACACAACTACCATCACCTATAAAGCGGATGACGGAGAACTAAAAAATAATGTTCACCGGAAAACAGGCGATACCGACTACCTTTCATTTTACGGCTTGCCATTGGTTACCGGGAGAAATTTCATAGCCAGTGATAGTGCCCGTGAGATTATAATTAATGAAACCTATGCACGGCAACTGGGTTTTGAACAACCGGTTGATATTTTGGGTGAGCCCTTATTTGTTGGCGATGACAAGCCTCACCATGTGGTGGGTGTAGTGAAGGATTTTCATTTTCAGTCGATGCACCACGCCATTCAGCCGATGGCTATTTTCTACGGCCGCGGAACCTGCATCGGTTTGAAATTTCCTACGTCCGATAAGCAATCGGCCAATATCAAGCAAGGCCTTGATAATTTAACAACCGCCTGGAAAAAAGTTTATCCCGATCAACCCTTGAAATACTATTTCATGGATGAAGCGGTGCAGTTGTTTTATGAATCGGAACAGCGTACGGCCAAATTGGTAAACACGGCAACGGCTGTAGCTATTATTATTTCTTGCCTGGGGCTGTTCGGATTGGTTTCATTTTCAACGGTGCAGCGCACCAAGGAAATAGGAGTTCGCAAGGTATTGGGAGCAACCGTAGGCAATATTGTAGTACTCATTTCAAAAGATTTTCTCAAGCTCGTTTTGATTGCCTTTCTGCTTTCTGCACCGGTTGCATATTGGCTCTCGGAAAAATGGATGAATGACTTTGCGTATCGGATTGAATTGGATCTCTGGATCTTCCTGATAACCGGTTTGGTTTCAGTTGCCATTGCTTTCGGTACCCTGGGGTACCAGGCCTTAAAAGCAGCAATGTCTGATCCGGTGAATTCTTTACGTTACGAATAAGTTGATATCTACCTTGAAGGCTGTCAGGATAAATCCAGTTCAGTCACTTTCGAAATGAATAGGAATAAAATTAAAATCATACGCTATGTTCCAAAACAACCTTAAAATTGCCCTGCGCAACCTGCTGCGTCAAAAGGTTTATTCGTTTATCAATATCCTGGGGCTTGCCGTGGGTGTGGCGAGTTGTTTATTGATTGTGCTGTTTATCCGTAATGAGTTTTCGTATGATAAATTCTTCACCGACCACGAGCGAATCTATCGCATGGTACTGGAACGCAAGTACCCTAATCATTCTACATTTTATGCCATCATTCCTGCGTCTTACGAAGAAGCAGCCAAACGCGATCTGGCTGAAATTGAAGAATCTACACAGGCTTTCCGGTTTACAAACCTGGCCATGCGGTATATCAACGAGCGCGAAGATGTGGTGCAGTTTGATGAAGATTTGGTACTGGTAGTGGACAGCGCATTCTTCAAGGTGTTCAGCTTTCCATTTGTAAAAGGCAACGCAGAACGCGCACTGAAAGGCGCCAATGAAATGGTAGTAACGGAAGAGTTTGCCAGGCGGTATTTTGGCGATGCCGAGCCAATCGATAAAATTATCCGGGGGCCCGGTCAGCAGCAGGAGTTTAAAGTTGTTGGCGTTATCCGCGACATCCCATCCCATTCGCACTTTAAATTCAGTGCGTTGTTATCGGCATCCACATTTCCGTTTACCGCGCAGGAAAATTATACCGGTTTTTCCAATTACACGTATTTCAAACTCCGGCCCGGCATTGATCCGGCAACTGTTGAAGCAAAGATTCCCAAGCTTGTAGACCTGTATGCGGCCGCGCAAATTGAACGCGACCTTGGCAAATCGTGGGAAGATTACAAGCGCGAAGGCAACGGGTACCGGTATTTTCTGCAACCCCTGGCCTCCATTCATCTTGACCCCGCCAACCTGGAAGCACAAATGAAAGCCGGTGGAAATCTCAACTCGGTTTATGTAATGATTGGGGTGGCCATCCTGATCCTGGCGATAGCGTGCATTAACTTTATGAACCTGGCAACGGCCCGATCGGCCGAGCGAGCCCGCGAGGTGGGCGTACGCAAGGTAATGGGTTCTGTGCGCCAGCAATTGATTGCGCAGTTTCTCACCGAAGCTTTTGTGCTGAGTGCGGTAGGGGTTGCGCTTGCGTTGGTAATCATGCAGTTTGCATTACCTTTTTTCAATAACCTTATCGGAAATGAGTTAACCCTTTTGTTTGATCTGAAATCCATTCTGGCATTGCTGGGGCTGGTTGCTTTTGTAGGCTTGATGGCTGGCGTTTACCCGGCTTTCGTGCTGTCGTCTTTTAACCCGGTGGTGGTGATGAAGGGAAAGTTCACCGGAAGCCAGAAAGGCAAATGGATCCGTAACGGACTGGTCATTTTCCAGTTCTGGATTTCCATTGTGCTCATGATCGGTACCTGGGTAATCAGCGGCCAAATGGAATTTATGCGAAATAAGTCGCTTGGCTTCGATAAAGAACATGTGTTGGTGGTGGAACATGGTTTTGCACCGCAGCCACAACAAATAAAAACGCTTACGGAGGAGATCAGACGCCTGCCGGAAGTGCTCAGCGCTGCAGGCTCGTTTGCCATTCCGGGCAGGGAGGATAATTTCTTTGGCATCCAATTTCAGCCGGAAGGCTCATCGGAAATCCTCACGACCAAAACCATGATTGTGTCAGACGGGCTGGCCGAAACGCTTGGACTAGAATTGCTGGAGGGTAGATTGTTCTCGGAAGACGTGAATGATTCGTTGTCGGTTATTTTAAATGAAACGGCCGTTAAAACCATGGGCCTGGAAAATCCCATCGGCCGGAAGCTGGTGGTTACGCAGCAAACTCCCGAGGGTAACATAGCCGTACCGTATACGGTAATCGGTATTGTTAAGGATTTTAATTTCAATTCGCTGCGCGATAAGGTTACCCCATTGGTATTGCAGAGCAATGAAGTATTTAATGGCGCCAGCCAGTACCTCCTGGCACGCATAAAACCAAATCAAATCCCATCGGCTATCCAATCGGTAGAAAATAAATGGAAAGACCTTTTGCCGCAGCAACAATTCAAATATTTGTTCCTCGATGAAAACCTGAATCAGCAATACAAATCTGAACAACAAACCGGTCGGTTGTTCGCGGTGTTTTCCGGGTTGGCCATTTTTGTAGCCTGTATCGGGTTGTTTGCGCTCTCAGCGTACGTAACTTCGTTGCGCACGAAGGAAATCGGGGTGCGTAAAGTATTGGGCTCCTCGGTGGGCAGCATTGTGGTATTGTTGTCAAAAGATTTTACCAAAATGATTCTGATTGCTTTTGTGCTTGCCGTACCAGTGGCGTGGTATATGATGGAAAACTGGTGGCTCCAGAATTTTGCCTACCGGATTCAACTCAGCATCTGGATCTTTGCCGGTTCAGGTTTACTGGCTGTTTTAATTGCCTGGATTACGGTAAGCTACCAATCCATTAAAGCCGCCACCAGCGACCCGGTGAAGTCGTTGAGGTATGAGTAACGTAATCCCGGTTCCGCTTTTGTTTCTTATTTCTTCTCGTGGGACTGGTGGGACTACTGCGACCTTGTCGCATGAATCCCACAAGTCACATGAGGAGTTTTTATTTTTTCGCTTTAGAACCACCTAATCCACACCCTGTAAAAACCAACTTTTTTCTTTACCCTGAAAACTGTACTTTGAGCGTGATAATCAGTAAAGTTATGCAAGCTCCTAAATCCACCCGCAGAAAATTCATTCATCAAGCCGGACTTGCTGCCGCAGCGTTTACGATCATTCCCCGTCATGTTTTAGGCGGCAAAGGTTTTCTTGCTCCCAGCGATACGTTGCAGGTTGCCGGCATTGGCGTAGGCGGAATGGGTGGAGGTGATGTTAAAGGAATTTCAAAAAGTGGCAAAGCAGCCATCGCTTTCTTGTGCGATGTGGACGACCGCAGGGCAGCGAATTCGGTAAAAAATTTCCCCAAAGCAAAATACTATAAAGACTTCCGGGTGATGCTCGATAAGGAGCATAAGCACATGGATGCGGTATCCGTTTCAACGCCTGACCATAACCATGCTGTGCAGGCGCTTGCGGCCATGCAGTTGGGTAAGCATGTGTATGTGCAAAAGCCGCTCACGCATGATATTTACGAAGCACGCATCCTTACCGAGGCCGCTAAAAAATATAAAGTGGTAACCCAAATGGGCAACCAGGGCTCATCGGGCGATGGGGTGCGCCAGTTGCGTGAGTGGTACGATGCGGGCATAGTGGGAGAGATTCATACCGTATATTGCTGGACAAACCGACCGGTGTGGCCTCAGGGCATTCCCTGGCCCACGCAAAAAACCGAAGTGCCTAAGGAGCTGGATTGGGATTTATGGCTGGGTACAGCTCCCTATAAAGATTACATTGATAAACTGGTTCCGTTTAACTGGCGCGGCTGGTGGGATTATGGCACCGGTGCACTGGGCGACATGGCCTGCCACATCATGGAAGCGCCTTTCACCGTGCTGAAGTTAAATTATCCTTCGGAAGTTCAGGCCAGTGTCGGTTCGGTTTATGTGGATGAATTCAGGCGTGGGTATTTTCCGGAAAGCTGTCCGCCTTCTTCACACATAACCCTTTCGTTTCCCGAACGTCAGGGTAAACCGAAAGTAAAAATGCATTGGATGGATGGCGGCATCCAGCCCGAACGCCCTGAAGAACTCGGACCGAATGAACGGTTTGGCGATGGCGGCAATGGGGTATTGTTTGTGGGCACAAAAGGTAAGATGATGTGCGGTACCTACGGGTTGTATCCTTCATTATTACCAACCTCAAGAAATGAAGAAGTCAAGGTTCCCCAATCTATTAAACGTGTGGAGGGCGGTATGAACGGTCATTACAATCAATGGGTAGAAGCGTGTATGGCCGGATATGGTAAAACGGAACTCAGTTCCTCCTTCGATGTAGCCGGCCCGCTTACCGAAATTGTGCTGATGGGTAATCTCGCCATCCGCAGTCATGATATCCGATTTCCACGGAAGGACAATCCTAATCAATTTGATTATCCCGGTCGCGATATCAAGTTGTTGTGGGATGGTGTAAACATGAAGATCACCAACTTCGATGAAGCCAACCAGTTTGTAAAACGCGCGTACCGGCAAGGTTGGACTTTATAGTCTAAACATTTCCCGCAGATGCTGCAGATTAGCGCAGAGTATTGTCCACGAAAATCAGCGTGATCTGGAAACCATTAACCACAAAGTACACGAAGAGCGAACACCTGTGTGCCGAAGCTTTATTCTCGTTGAAGTTGGTAGTAGGCAGGCACTTTGACCTGCCTTTGCCGAAGCGGCTTCGCGAAGGCACAAAGTTCACAAAGGATATAAGTAAGATACTTTGTGTTCTGGGTGTAAAATACTTTGTGCCCTTTGTGGTTATTTGTCTGCGACAGCGCGATCTGCGGACTGATTTCAGTTCACTTTTCAATCGATTCCACTTCAATTAGGTGATATAAATCATCTCCACGACTGAGCCAAAACATCACATGCCAGGAGTTCCATACCTACTTTACACAGGCATGTAAAAGCAGGTTATGGCTGAAATCAGGTTTAAGAAGCCCCTTTTTCCGATCCGCGAAACGCTCAGAAAATACCTGGCGGAAACGCATCGTGAGATCGATGTTCCCATCAGCTATGGCGAGTTGTTGCGCTATAGCAATGCCATCACCCTGTACGATAAAAATGGTGCCGATACCCTATGGGAAACCCTGATTTATTCCGAGTCCGATCGCCAGTTTATCCATGAAGCCCTTCGAAAAATTTATGCCTTACTAAAGGTAGGTGGAGACTTATCCGTCATCAATCATTTGTATATCGACCGGGTGGATTATTGCCTGTATGCCAACACCCATCCCATCCGGGTGAGGATTGTTAACAGGTTGAATGATTTGTTTGATTACTTCTACATCAAACAGGCCGATGCTTCGCGCACGTATGGCATGGAACTGGAACACCTGCTCTCGCCCAATAAAATCAATTACCTCGTAAAAGGTGATACGTTTATTGAGGAACATATTCAAGGTATTCCGGGCGATGCGTTTATCCATCGGTATTTAAAAGAAAACCAGGATTTCAATCCACTTCGCATTGCCAAAGAGTTTGTGAAATTCAATGAGCGTAGCCTGGTACAATTGCTGGGCGATATGCGCAGGGATAATTTTGTGGTTGAAGTTATTCCCGATTTTGACGAACTGCACTTTCGGCTGCGCGCCATCGACTTCGACCAGGAATGTTACGAAGGCGATTTACGAATTTATATGCCCCAGTTTTTCAAGGAGAATAACCCCATCATCAACCTGGGTCTTAAGTCCATGACGGGCGTGTTGGAATTACAATATCAGAAAGAAGAGCGGACCCGGATTATAAACCGGGTATTCAGTGCGGGTGAACAGCTACAAACCTTATTGAAGGCAATGGCCGATGATACGCTGTCAACCCCCGGAAATGTTATCCGTCTCAAAACAGAATTAGCTGAATTGTATGAAGATGACGCCTTTCTGATCTGCGAAAGCATGGGGCAGCTCGTACAGGTAAGTCTGCTGATGTTGGAAAAATACCCGGTGCGGAAACGCCCTAAAGTAAAAGTTCGAAACCATGCGTGAGCAACCGTACATCGAAACGGAAGGGTTGGTTACGGAGTGTACTGGGAATCGTGTTAAAGTGTTGCTTACCGGCAATGCAGCGTGCTCCGGTTGTCATACTAGTTTGTGCATGCAGGCCGATCCGAAATCCAGGTATGTTGAAGTGCAAATGAGTATTCCTTCTTTACAGGCTGGCGATGAAGTGATGGTCAGGGTTAAACCATCCTCTGCTTACCAGGCAGCGCTTTGGTTGTACGGCTTACCATTCGTGTTCATACTAACGGTGTTGATTTTACTGACGGATTTCGGATGGCCTGAGCATGTTGCAGGGTTGGCTTCCATGGGCATATTGGTGCCGTATTATATTGGATTATACATGATTAGAAAGATGGTGAGCAGACCATGCACCGTTGATGTGCTAAAAAGATGACTACAGACATTCTATATACAATTATTGCCTTAACCAGTCTCGGACTCATAGCAGCGGTAGTTATCTATTTCGTTTCAAAGAAATTTTATGTACAGGAAGATCCACGCATCAAACAGGTTAAGGAAGTTTTGCCAGCCACGAACTGTGGCGGCTGCGGACAACCCGGGTGCCATGCCTTTGCCCTGGCCGTGGTAAATGCTGGCGATCTGACCCAATTGCATTGCCCGGTTGCCGGCAACGCGGTAATGAAACAGGTGGCTGAAATCCTGGGTGTGGAAGCGGTTGAAAAAGATCCTTATGTTGCCGTAGTAAGGTGTTCGGGTTCATTTGAGCACCGCAAGAAAACCAATGTGTATGCCGGTGAGAAGTCGTGTAAACTGGCGGCCAACCTGTACAGTGGCGATACGGGTTGTGCCTATGGATGTTTGGGCTTCGGGGATTGTGTTGACGTGTGCGACTTCGAAGCCATGTATATGGACGAGCGCACCGGTTTGCCCGTGATCATAGAAGATAAATGCACGGCTTGCAACGCCTGTGTTAATGAATGCCCGAAGGATATACTGGAGTTGTGGCCGCAAGGCAAAAAGAATCAACGGATTTATGTGGCTTGTATCAATGAAGAGGAGGGCAGCGAAGCGCGCAAGGCTTGTGCCGTAGCGTGCGATGGTTGCGCGAAGTGCTTTGACATCTGCAAGTTTGACGCCATTCAGATGAAAGGTGATCTGGCCTACATCGACCCGGAGAAATGCAAATTATGCCTGCAGTGTATCGATGCCTGCGAAGTGCGCAACATCATCGCGGCCAATATTTCCCCTGAAAAAATTCAGGCGGTAACGCAGGCGCGGTTAAAACGGGAAGAAAAAGAACGGTTGAAAATAGAAGCAGAGAAATCAGCAAATAAAGATGGTCATGCTGTTTAACCGGTTAAAAACATTTAAGCAAGGTGGTGTTCACCCGGAAGACAATAAACTGTCGGCTGGGGTGGCCATTGAGCCCTTACCGCTTCCCGAAAAGGTTACCATACCTGTCGTTCAACACATTGGAACGCCCGCACAAATTTCGGTGCAGGTAGGTGATATGGTAAAAGTTGGGCAGGTGTTGGCCATTCATGAAGGCAACGTTTCCGCGAACATACATACTTCTGTTTCGGGAAAGGTTGAATCCATTCACCAGGTAATCGATAGCAGCGGCTTTAAAAATACGGCCATCACCCTTGTCAGGGAAGGAGATGTGTGGCTGGATTCAATCGATCGGTCGGAGCAATTGGTTGAGCAGGTTCATTTAGATGCCCGGCAAATTGTTAACCGGGTAATGGAAATGGGCATTGTGGGGATGGGAGGCGCAACATTTCCAGCGCACGTTAAACTTAACCGTGCGGAACATTTTCCGATCGATTATTTGATCATAAATGGTGTGGAGTGTGAACCCTACCTGACTGCGGATCATCGGTTGATGTTGGAAAAACCGCGTGAGCTCATCGTGGGCATCCGCATCCTGATGTGTGCCCTGGGTGTAGCAAAAGCCATTCTGGCAATTGAGAATAACAAGCGCGATGCCATTGAACTTTTCAGGAATCTGTTGAAGAATGAAGCGGGCATTTCGGTTGAAGCGCTTAAAGTTCAATATCCGCAAGGCAGTGAAAAACAACTTATTCAGGCTTTGCTCAAGCGCGAAGTGCCTTCCGGAATGCGTCCGGTGCACGTGGGTGTTATCGTGCATAATGTTGGAACCACCTTCGCAGTGTATGAAGCCGTTCAAAAAAACAAACCGTTGATTGAGCGTGTGGTTACCGTTTCCGGAAAATCGGTGAAGCGCCCGGTTAATTTTATGGTGCGCATCGGCACACCGGTGCTTGATGTGCTAAAGGCAGTGGGTGGCATACCACCCCAAACCGGAAAGATTGTTAGCGGTGGCCCGATGATGGGCAAAGCGCTGGCGAATGTACAAGTGCCCATAACCAAGGGCATGTCGGGTGTGCTGGTTATCCCCGAAGAAGATTCCAGCCGTACCGTAGCGTATAATTGTGTGCACTGCGGCAAATGCATAGAGGCCTGCCCGATGGGACTTGAACCCTACCGGTTATTGGTGCTGTCGAAAGCGGGAAACGTTGAACGCGCCAAAGAAGAACATGTACTCGACTGTATTGAATGTGGCTCATGTGCGTTTGTGTGTCCCTCCAACAGGCCTATTCTGGAATACATCCGGCTCGGTAAGACAGAAGTTAAAAAACTCAGAAAAAAATGAACACCATGCTGCTCACGGTTTCTTCCTCACCACATACGCACAGTACACTTACGGTGCCGCAAATTATGCGTGGAGTCATCATTGCCATGGTGCCGGCATTGTTGTTTTCGGTCTACACGTTTGGGGTAGGCGCGCTGTACGTTACGGTGTTGGCCGTTGTGTTTTGTGTGGCGATTGAATCTGTCATTTCAAAAGGACAGCGTCACCGGCATGCTGCTCGCCTTCAATGTGCCCAGCAATTTACCGTGGCATATAATATTGATCGGAAGCATTGTGGCCATAGGCTTGGGCAAAATGAGTTTTGGTGGATTA
The DNA here is from genome assembly GCA_964583905.1 of uncultured Roseivirgaceae bacterium. Taxonomy (GTDB): domain Bacteria; phylum Bacteroidota; class Bacteroidia; order Cytophagales; family Cyclobacteriaceae; genus UBA2336. The sequence goes on along the minus strand of CAZOYJ010000012.1, from coordinate 570 downwards.
GGAAATAATCCGTTCAACCCGGCCCTTGTCGGAAGAGTATTTTTGCTGGTTTCCTTTCCGGTTGAGATGACATCGTGGCCAAATCCTGTGGCTACCTGGTCGCTGGATGCCATAACCAGCGCAACACCATTGGGCATTTTGAAAGATGGACTCAAAGCCGGTGAATCAATGGATACGTTGATGGCACAAATGCCTTCCTAGACTGATTTCTTTTTCGGATTTCAGGGTGGGAGCCTGGGGGAGATGTCGTTCTTCGCCATCTTTTTAGGTTGCCTGTACATGCTGTATAAAAAAATTATTACGTGGCATATACCCGTATCGATGATCGGAACAATCGTTTTGATGACCGGGATATTCTGGTTCGTGGATCCGACCCGGTATGCCAATCCGGTGTTTCACGTGCTGACAGGTGGGGTCATGCTGGGCGCGGTGTTTATGGCCACCGATTATGTTACCTCACCGTTCACCCACAGGGGGATGCTCATTTTTGGCGTGGGCATCGGTGTACTTACCGTAGCCATCCGGTTATTTGGCAGTTACCCGGAAGGTGTATCGTTTGCCATTTTGATT
>CAZOYJ010000011.1:29413-31366 GCA_964583905.1 uncultured Roseivirgaceae bacterium | reverse complement strand
AATCTTTACCGGCACCTTTTACTTTTTTGGATATTGTATGCGAAGCAAAATTTCTCAATACGAAGAGTTTTCGCTCCAGGGTTTGAGCATCCCATGAATCATCAACCGGTTGGACAAATAGCTGCTCAATTTGCGGCTCTACTTCTGAAGCACCCGGCCCCGGAACCGTGTGGTCTACCGGAACTTTTCGATAACCGATGATGGTGAGCCTCAACATTTTGCAGATCGGACCAAGGTGATCTTTACAGGACTGCCGCATGCGCTTATCCTTTGGAAAGAAGATCATGCCCACACCATATTTTCCCGGCTCGGGCAATGTCAACCCACAACGAATGGCTTCTTTAACAAAAAAGTCATGGGGTATTTGAAACAAAATGCCCGCGCCATCACCGGTTTTCGGACTGCTGCCTTTTCCGCCCCGGTGCTCCATATCTTCCAGCATGGAAAGGGCATCGATTAGAGTCTCATTGGTTCTGGCTCCGTTAAGGTTGGCAATAAATCCAATACCGCAGGCATCGTGCTCGAGGGTTGGGGTATAAAGCCCGCAACTGGCTTTTTTTCTCATTATCTGTGGTTGTAGATAATTCTGTAAAAAGTGATGGAATCAGAATATAATTTCGAAATAAGTAGTATTGGTGAAATAAAAACAGCATAGGTTGTAATAAATTACAACAAACGATTGCTGCAAACGTGTTCGGAAAATTAGCATCAACAAAATGCCGGGCTATACTACAGTTTAGTGGCACGGATCATCTCCCGCTTACCCGGAGGGCCGGTTAGCGCCTCAACCCTTAACCCGACACTTTTCAAATCGCGTTTTACCTGGCCCTTGGCACAATACGTAACGAGTATAGCCCCCGGCTTCATGGCCTGCATGACTTTATTAAAGATTGCCGGTTGCCACATTTCAGGTTGCTTATCAGGCGCAAAAGCGTCAAAATAAACAAGATCGAATTGAGAGCCGGGAAGGACTACTTGCTGAATGGTTTGGTTGATCTTATGCAACTGAAAATAGGGAGTTATTGAAACCATTTGATTCCACACAGCCGTATGAATTTTTTCAAACAAGTTCTGATCGACTGAATTAGTGGCATAGTTTAACTGCGACCAGATTGTTTCATCCAACGGATAAGATTCAAGTGAAGTATAAGAGACGGATTTGCCGGCAACGCGCTTAGCGGTGAGCCAGGCATTTAAGCCCGTTCCAAAACCAACTTCTAAAACGGAGATAGCTTCAACGCTTTGCGCGGTTTTGAATTCCAGACCATGCTGCATGAAAACATGAAGTGATTCCTGCAGGGCTCCATGAATGGAGTGGTAGGTTTCCTTCAACTTCGTGTTTTTTAAGGTATGCGATCCGTCCTTTGTTGGGATGATTTCTATCATGTTTTTTGAGTGCTCTTACCCGTTACCTTACCGTGGGCAAAACTAAGGAATGAAAATGCGGAAGCAGAAAAATTCACACGCTTTCTAACCATTCTGCAATACCTGGTGTTCGGTTTAGCTATCCTGTACGCTGGGCTATTTTGCTTGGTGGCAATCCTAAAGAATTCAGGACTTCTTCATAATCAACGCAACGGCATAGGCATTAACGCCTTCCTCTCTGCCCACATACCCCAGTTTTTCGTTGGTGGTTGCTTTAATGGAAACATCGTCTGTTTCAATGTTCATTAACGGGGCCAATACTATTTTCATTTCTTCAATATACGGATTGATTTTTGGATGTTCCAGGCAAATGGTGCAATCCACGTTACCGATAGCCCAGCCTTTTTCTTCCAACATGCGGGTTACTTCTTTCAGAAAGAATTTGCTGTCTATACCGTTCCAGCGTTCATCCTGGTTTGAAAAATGAAACCCAATATCGCGCAGATTTGCCGCACCCAACAGGGCATCGCAAATGGCATGGATCAACACATCGGCATCCGAATGACCGGTGGCACCTTTTGAGGATGG
>CAZOYJ010000011.1:0-29403 GCA_964583905.1 uncultured Roseivirgaceae bacterium | reverse complement strand
TATTCCGCCAAGCCAAAAGTCGCGGCCTTCTTCCAGTTGGTGCACATCAAAGCCTAAACCGACACGGATTTTCATGATGATGAATTGGTTGCTGATTTATAATACATCACACTCGCATTTTCTTCACGCAAAATTTTATGCGCAACACGCCTTATATCTTCACGTGTCACGCTATCCAGCATCATGCGTTCCTGGTTCACCCGGTTGGTGTCGCCCGACAACGAAGCAAACGCTAGGTTCATGGCGCGGTTCATCACCTCCACCTCATCAAACTCAAAGGTGGTCTCAACCTGGTTCTTAACTTTCTGGAGTTCGTTTTCCGGCACACCCTCCAATACCAATTCATCGATTAACTGATTCACCTCAGCTTCTGCTTGTTCGAATTCTATTCCGGCCTTTAACCGGCCGCTGATGACCAGTAACCCGGGATCAATCGTGCCCATGACAAACGATGACAAGGCAGTAAATACTTCTTTCTCCTTAACCAACTTGCTGTACAGCCTGCTCGACTGCCCTCTTCCTAAAATATCGCTTAACAGATCAACCGCAAAATAATCTTCATCAAAGCGTCCCGGCATATGATAGGTTTTGTAAAAAGCGTCAGCCGGAACTTTTGCCGCCACTTCAATAAACCGTTTGCTGCTTTGGGGAGGCTCGACCGGTAACTCGCGCTTACGCTTTTTGCCACCGGGTATTGATCCAAACCACTTTTCGGCCAGCGCCTTTACCTGGGGTACCGTAACCCTGCCGGCCACAACCAGAATGGCGTTGTTTGGAACATAATACGTAAAGAAAAAATCCTTCACATCGTTCATCGTTGCCCTTTCAATATGGCTGATTTCTTTACCAATGGTAGCCCATTTATACGGATGATGCTGATACGCCAGGGGACGCAATTTGAGCCACACATCACCATAGGGTTGGTTCAGGTATCGTTGTTTAAATTCTTCGATTACAACTTTACGTTGCACCTCCAGCACATTCGGATCGAAGGACAGGCTCAACATTCGGTCGCTCTCCAACCAAAAACCCGTTTCAAGGTTTGTGGCCGGAACGGTAAGGTAATAATTGGTGATGTCGGTATTGGTAAAGGCATTATTTTCTCCACCCACCCGTTGAAGCGGCTCATCGTAGTTGGGGATGTTTACCGAACCGCCAAACATGAGGTGTTCGAACAAGTGCGCAAACCCGGTTTTAGTTTCTTGTTCATCGCGCGAGCCAACATCGTATAAGATATTCATCACTGCTATGTGAACAGTAGGGTCTTCATGCACAATTACACGAAGGCCATTATCAAGTGCAAACTCGGAATACGAAATCATAAGGGCTCAAAAGTACAGAAAACTAATTTGTTAATCAGGCGTGGCAAACGGCTCAAAAACTCCCTTAACTTTGACCGGTCTTACTATTTCTATGCAATTCAATAAGCACGGTTTTTCCGATACCCTACTTAAACACCTGTACGAAGCCCTTGTTCGGCCGCGGATGATTGAAGAAAAAATGTTGATTCTTCTCCGGCAGAATAAAATCAGCAAATGGTTTAGCGGCATCGGGCAGGAGGCAATAGCCGTAGGGCTTACCGAAGCGCTTGATCCGGACGAATACATATTGCCCATGCACCGCAACCTGGGTGTATTTACCTCGCGCAAGATGCCCTTCGACCGGCTGTTTGCTCAGTGGCAGGGCACCCTGATGGGCTACACCAAAGGCCGCGACCGGTCCTTTCACTTCGGCACCAATGAGCACCATATTGTAGGCATGATTTCTCACCTCGGGCCACAAAACGGTGTTGCCGATGGAATTGCTCTGGCCAGCCGGCTACAAAAGGAGAAAAAAGTAACAGCTGTTTTTAATGGCGATGGCGGAACCAGCGAAGGCGATTTTCATGAAGCCGTTAATGTAGCGGCCGTATGGGATTTGCCTGTGATTTTTGTTATCGAAAATAACGGCTACGGCTTATCAACACCCAGCAGCGAACAGTTTCGGTGCAAAAGTTTTGTCGATAAGGCTATTGGTTACGGTATTGAAGGAATACAAGTTGACGGCAACAACATCCTGGAAGTTTACGCAACCGTACAAAAAATTGCAGCCGACATCCGGCAAAATCCCCGGCCCGTGTTGCTCGAATGCATCACCTTCCGGATGCGCGGACACGAAGAAGCATCTGGAACCAAATATGTTCCCAAAGAACTGATGGAGGCATGGGCAAAGAAAGACCCGGTTGAGAACTATGAGAAGTTCTTGCTGGCCGAAAACATTCTTGATCAAAAGGCAATTGATTCGATCCGCAAACGCATCCAAAAAGAAATTGAAACCGGATTAAACACAGCCTTTCAGGAAACACATCCTGAGGCCATCACCGAAAATGAACTGAAAGATGTGTACGCGTCTTTTTCGCCCGTGATCAGTACACCTACACGTGAAAATATTTCCGAGAAGCGATTTATTGATGCCATCAGTGAAGGCTTGCGTCAAAGCATGGAGCGCTTTCCAAACCTGGTATTAATGGGTCAGGATATTGCGGAGTATGGTGGCGTGTTTAAAATTACAGATGGATTTGTGAAACAATTCGGTAAAGATCGTGTGCGTAACACCCCGATTTGCGAATCGGCCATTCTTGGTGCTGGTCTGGGTCTTTCCATTAAGGGGATGAAGGCCATGGTGGAAATGCAGTTTGCCGATTTTGTTTCCGAAGGCATGACTCAATTGGTTAATAACCTGGCAAAGGCCCATTGGCGTTGGGGGCAACCAGCCGATGTGGTGGTGCGCATGCCAACCGGTGCCGGAACAGCTGCCGGACCCTTTCATTCTCAAAGCAATGAAGCCTGGTTTTTTCACACACCCGGATTGAAAGTGGTGTACCCTTCAACACCCTTCGATGCAAAGGGGTTGTTGTGTGCTTCCATCGAAGACCCCAATCCCGTTCTGTATTTTGAACACAAACTTTTATACCGTTCAATCAAAGATCAGATACCAGACGATTATTACACCGTAGAAATCGGTAAAGCCCGCCAGGTGCGGGAGGGAAATGATCTCTCCATTATTACCTACGGCATGGGCGTTCACTGGGCGAATGAAATCCTGGACACCATGAATCATGTACATGCGGATGTTCTTGACCTTAGAACCTTGTTACCCTGGGATAAGGAAGCCGTTGAACAAACCGTTAAAAAAACCAATCGCGTGTTGATTCTGCATGAGGATACACTCACGGGGGGTGTCGGTGCTGAAATCAGCGCGTGGATTACCGAACATTGCTTCCGCTACCTGGACGCCCCGGTTATGCGGGTGGCAAGTCTGGACACGCCCATACCTTTTGCGCCCACGCTGGAGCAAAACTTTTTGCCAAAGGGAAGGTTAAAGAGCAAGATTGAGGAGCTCCTGTCGTTTTAATAGCAGCCATTCGTTAAAAGGCTAAATGCCTAATTTTTATTAACTTAGCCGGTTCAGCGGCACTTTTTTGAAACTATTCGTACAGCATACCGCCCATCCAGCACATGGCTCCTTTCTCAGAGTCTGTCTTATCGTACTATTTTTAGGATTACTGCTGCCGGCTTATGCACAAAATACCAAAGGCGATCAGCCCGCGAAACCATCGCGCGAAGCCCGGTTTAATACCAAGCAGAAAAAAAGTAAAAAAGATAAAGCGAGTGGCAAGCGGATTAGCCCAAAAGGAAAATCGCAGGCTACCAGTGGCGCAAAAGGACCGGGTAAAGGTGAGGCCTGGACAGGCGATATAACCGGAAGGAAAATCCCGGCAACACGATCATCCAAAATCTCTAAGTCTAAAAATGTTCACCCACAACAGGCGCCTCGCACGTATTCAAGTGTTGGTGATGATGGCCAAAGAAGAATGGGTACAAAACCTCCTAAGCGGATTACGCCCCGTTCAGCTTCAAGCCGCGCCCGCAATGTCTATCCACAGAAAGGCCCGTATGTAAAAAAAACCTACCCACCGCAAAGCGATGATTCACAAAAATTCAGGGCCGGAACAAAAACTTCTCAGCCAAAAGTAAGATCGGCAACGGGCAGTACCCGCAATGTATTTCCGCAACGCGGACCATACGTAAAAAAAACAACGCCACCCCAACGGGGCGATACGCAAAATTTTAAAGCCGGAACCCGGACTCCACAACAAAAAATACGATCGGCTACCGGAAGCGTCCGAAATACGTTTACGCAGCGCGGACCTTATGTAGCCAAAACCCGCCCCCCCGCAAAAGGTGATGCCACCATGAAGTGGAGCAGCAAAACAAGTTCAAAAAAAATCCGCACCGCTACTGGTTCAACCCGCAACGTCTTCCCGCAAAAAGGGCCCTATGTAGCAAAAAGCCGCCCGCCAGGACAGGTCGATGCGCAAATCCGGTGGGGCCGAAAAGCCATTTCGCCCAACAAGGTGCGCTCAACTTCAGGCCCTCAATGGGGCAAGGGTGGGCCAACGCCTCGCATCCGCACGGCCACCGGCACTACCCGAAATGTATTTCCGCAACGCGGGCCGTATGTACGTGGAGCTAATCTCCAGCCCCGGCAAACTGAAAAGCCTCCGGGCATAAAAAAGAAACGAACTGCTCCGTTGTCTGCGAGTCAACCTTTCATCCGGAACAAAAGTATTAACGCTTATGCCGGATTCTGGAACACCAAAAAGAAACCGGGTGATCAGGCGCATGTTGGCGACATATCAGGCAAGACCATCAGAAGGCGTAATTACGAAACACAAAAAACTCAAGGTGTAATCCCTTCGATTTCACCTTACCTGCGATTCAAAGGCCGTAAATCGGGTGATACCCACTATACTGGTAAAGCTGCCGGTTCGCATGTTTCGGCTACCCGCGGACCGCAGGCATGGCAAGGCGACATCTCCGGAAGGAAACTTCGCACCCGAAATTACTCCAGCAAAGACAGAGCTGAGTTGGTTGGAAAACCGCTGGGAAAACTCCCGTACACGGGAGACAGACGAGTGGGTATTTTTTCGGGGAACATCAAAGCGAGGAAACCCGAGAAGGGTGGTGGCAGTGTAAGTGGTCAACTTTGGAATAAACCATTGGTTGGAAAAACTCCGGGCAGAGGGGCGCTTGAAGTTGGGGCATATTCCGGTTCCATAAAGGCAAGAAAGAAAGAACCGGGTAAGGAAGTCGGGGGCATAGTTGGGAATTTTAAAATGTCCTCCGTTACCGGGATGACCCAGCAAGGAGCCGGATACACCGGCAATATAAAGGCAAGAAAACCCGAAAAAGGTGGGGGTAGCGTAAGCGGTCAGCTATGGAATAATAATGAAAAGCCTCTGGCCGGGCGATCACCAAAAGGCAGCACCCTGGCCATGGGTGCCTACCAGGGCTCACTGAAAGCCCGAAAGAAAGAAGCAGGAGCAGAGGCGGATCAATTCCCGGGCAAACACCGGATGTTCGATGTGTATCCTTCGATGCGCAAGCAAGGCGCAGATTTCACCGGACATATCAAGGTAAGGAAATTAAAAAACGATTACATCCAGAATTCCTATGCGGCAAAAGAATCGCTCTTGAAGATGCGACCCGGTAAACAAACCTTCCTGGTTACGGGTGTGCACGTTCAGGTAAAACAACATCCGTACGATAAGAAGAAGCACGCACCTAACAGTGCCCTGCCCGGAAATACACCTGGAAAGACTATGATTCGGGCAAGTGAATATGCCCGGGGCATGAAGCAATACAAATACATCCAGAATCCAAGTTCAGCCAAAGCTTCCCTTAACGTTCATGACCCCGGCAAGGCCCAAGGTGAAATGAGCAGCTACTCACGCGGGATTCGGCAAAACTGGAAATACGTGCATAATCCAAGCGCCTCAGATGAAGCGCTGAAAATACGTGACCACCGCCAGGCTATGGCCCGGGTAACGGATTACCAGGGCAACATTAAAATGAAAAAGTCCGACCTCTTTAATAAAAAGGGCCTTCATCCGGATGCCCAGTTTGTGAAGACCAATAAAAACAACGTTAAAGAAGAAAGAAATACAGTTACGAACTTAAAGCTGCTGTGGGCACGTTGGTTCAAGAAGAGCGACACACAACCCGAGCACCTGAAAGAGAAAGTGAAGAAGCCGCGTTATGATAAGGGTGAAATTGGATTGTGGTACCGGTAATCCATGCATTGTCTAAATTTAATTTGACGGGGCGGTTTGCAATAACAGGCTCGGTTTCAAATAACTTTAATTCGTACTTTGCGTTACTTTAGCGGTTCGATCCGGTGGATTAATTGTGTAGAATGTTTGTACCAAAAGTTATACTAATTGTTCTTCTGACCGCAGGTGCCGGCTTGATGGCCTTCGGGCAAACCCAGGACAGCTATGATTATCAATCGGAGTTTACATGGGGCGTTAACAAGAACACTTCTGGAGGTCTGATCGGGGGACTTGTGTTTAAAAGAGCCCGTAAACTGAACGACCGCGTGTTGGAAACCTTTGGGTTGGAGGTAATGAATGTAAAGCACCCGCAGGAAAGAAAAATGAACTCCAACATTACCGGAAACTTCTACATTTTCGGAAAAGGCAATTACCTGTATTCTTTTCGCCTTCAATATGGACGCGACATTATTTTGTACAAAAAAGCCCCATTTCAAGGCGTTGAGGTTAAGGCAGTTTTTGCAGCTGGCCCCAGTTTAGGATTGGTTGCACCCTATTATGTGGAGTACACCCCGGACGGTGGATCCGGTTTGGTTACCCTTCGTGAACAATACCATTTAGGTATCTCACCCGATCAGATTTGGGGAACCGGGCGCCTATTTGAGGGTCTTGGCCAATCAACTATGGTATTGGGCGGCAACATTAAAGCGGGCTTGAATTTCGAGTTGGGTACTGTAAAAAGTGCGGTTACAGGTTTTGAAGCAGGTTTTTTGCTGGATGCCTACTCCAAAGAAATTGAATTAATGCCTTCGGCAAAAAAATATGCCGCTTTCCCCACACTTTACATCACATTCTTTTACGGCAACCGCAAATAACATTTTTTTATTTCCGGATTGTGACGTTTTCCTATATTTGGCATTCTATTGCCAAAAGTTGAACCTATGGAACCTAAAAAGACGGAAAAAGCAGATTTAACCAACAAATCCTGGTTGTTTTTCAACATCGGGTTGTCTACTACCCTGCTCATTGTGGTGATGGCGTTTGAATACCAAAGTAAAGACGATGCCGATGCCAAGAACCTTGCTAAAAACCAGAACGTGCTGGATGAGATTCTTGAGGTGCCCCCTACGGAACAACCCCCTCCGCCTCCTCCAAAAATTCAGCTACCTCAACTCGTTGAAGTTCCCGATGAAGAAGAAATCAAAGAGGACATCAAAATTGAAATTGACGTTGAGGTAACAACCGATACCAAGATCGAAGACATTGTTATCGCTCCAGTTACTGAAGAAAAAGAAGATGTAGATCAGATTTTTCTTGTAGTAGAGGAATCGGCTACCCCTAAGGGTGGGATGTCTGCTTTTTATAAATATGTTAGCGACAAAATGAAGTATCCCGCACAAGCTCGCAGGATGGGCATTGAGGGCAAAGTGTTTGTGGAGTTTGTTATTAACCGTGACGGCTCCATTACAGATGTGAAAGCCATTAAAGGAATTGGCGCAGGTTGCGATGAAGAAGCGGTTCGGGTTGTACAAAGTGCACCGCCTTGGAACCCGGGTAAACAACGCGGAAAGCCGGTTCGTCAGCGCTATGTGGTTCCGATTATTTTCAAATTAGGGTAACAAAATATTAACGAATAAGCCAACCCCGGCCGCTTAAGCCGGGGTTTTTTATTGTCGGTATCAAAGGATTAAGCCCAGTAAAAACCCAACGATAATAATGATTGGTGCGGGTAACCGGGTAAAGGCAAGAACGGCAAAGGTTCCGATTGTAAAAGCAAAGTTCAGCAGGGTGTTATCCAGGGGTTGAAACAGAATAACAGCAGCCGCTGCCACCAATCCGGCACTGGCTGCCGTAAGCCCTTCCAGTGAAGCCCGCACTACCCGGTATTTTTTCAGGTCATCCCAAAAACGAATTAAAAAGAAAATCAGAAAAGTGCCTGGAAGGAAAATCCCTGCTGCCGACATAAAGGCACCGAGTAATTCACCTGGTATACCATATTCCCGCATCGAAAGCGACCCGATGAATGCGCTAAAGGAAAACACGGGGCCGGGTAACGCTTGGGCAATGGCGTACCCCGACAAAAACTCATCGTGGTTCAGGTATTCCTTCTTTCGGAATTCTACCGGCCGGATAGATTCTTCTACTCCACCCTTTTTTACAAATTCTGTATACAGTAAGGGTGTTAGCGCCTGCCCGCCACCAAAAATTAAACTTCCGTTACGATAAAAATTTTCAAATAATAAAATCGGTCGGGCTTTGGTTAACCCACCCAGGCTGGCTGCGAGTACCAATACACCAATCCACAATAAAAAGTTGTCCCACCTGATCTTGATTTTACTTTTAATTTCTTTTGGTTGTGTCTTGTACTTAAAAGCCGTGCACACGCCTGCCACCAACAAGATAGCTGGGAATATAACAGGGGTTTGGAAAAAATACGAAATCACTGCAGCGGCCATCATAATAATCACCCCGGTTTTTGTATGCACGGTTTTCAAACTGATGGTATAGGCCGCATAGCTAACAAATCCTACAGCCATAGGCTGAACAAACCGTGTAAACTCCAACGAAAGATCTTTCTCCTGAATATTCGACAGAAAAATTCCTGCAAACGCCATAAACAAAACAGAGGGAAGTATCCACACCAATAACGTCAGGTAGGCTAAGCCCGGGCCGCCAATTTTAAATCCAATAGCGGTTAAGGTTTGCGTTGAGCTTGGGCCCGGTAAAATCTGGCAGAGCGAATTAAGCTCCATCAAGTCGGCTTCAGTAAGGTACTTGCGTTTGGCCACCAACACTTTTTGAAAGTGCGCCAGGTGAGCCTGGGCCCCGCCAAAAGTTGTGAGTGCCAGTTGCAACACATCTTTCAGGAAAATATAATATCGAACACGCTTAAACAAGGAATGGCCTTGAGGTGAACGTTACTTTTTCTTTAATCCGATTTCGGCCAACCGCTCATCCAGAAACTCTCCTGCTGTAATATCCGGCCATATTTTAGGGTTTTCCGCATCCACACATCCTGGTAAAGCTGCAAGGCTCATTTCGCTGCGCGGATGCATAAAGAATGGAATAGAAAACCGCGGGGTATTCATTTTTTCGCGAGGCGGATTAACAACCCGATGGATAGTAGATTTCAATTTTTTATTCGTATGCCGCTCCAGCATATCGCCCACATTAACCACCAATTGTTCGGGCAAAGCCGTAATGGGTATCCATTTACCGTCTCTTCGCAATACCTGCAAGCCATCGGCACTGGCGCCCATCAACAAGGTAATCAGGTTAATGTCGCCATGTTCGGCAGCACGCACGGCATCGCCAGGAACTTCCTCGGGTTTTTCTATCGGGAAATAATGAATGGGCCGGAGAATGCTGTTGCCGTGATGAACTTTATCATCAAAATAATTCTCGGGTAGGTTCAGATACAAGGCAATAGCCCGAAGCATGTGCACGCCAGTTTTTTCCAGCCTGCGATAAACTTCCAATCCGATTTCCCTGAACTCAGTAATTTCGTCCGGCCAAATATTATCAGGGTACTCGCTTTTAATTGGATCATCATCTTCCACTTCCTGACCGATGTGATAAAACTCTTTAAGGTCGCCTGTGTTACGGCCCTTTGCATGTTCCTTACCCTTTCCGATATAACCACGCTGGCCGGCCAATCCCTCAATTTCATATTTTTGCTTTACCGCATCGGGCAAGGCAAAAAATTTCTTAATCACATCATACAACCTTGCTGATAAATCATCGGTCAGGTAATGATTCTTAATGGCCACAAACCCGATATTGTTATAGGCTGCACCCAGATCGGCTACAAATTTTTTCTTTTTCGCTTCATCACCTCCGGTAAAATCGGCTAAATCCAGGGAGGGAACTTCATCATACAGTATTTCACCCATATTGTTTGAGTTTAGAGCATCTGCAAGCTACGGATTTTTAGGTAAATTTGCTTTCTGCAAACTTCTCGGAACACTTGAACCATAAACCATCAAAAAATGAAAAGAACCAGCCGGAGAGAATTTGTTCAGACTGTCGTTAAGGCATCTGTTATTACCTCGGTAGGCGTACCTTTTATGGCGGGGAGCGCCTGTTCCACCAAAACCAAAAAAGACGACTTGGTAGCGGTTTCCACATCGCTTCAATTTACGCAACTTCAGTTACCCTATGATTATGCTGCACTGGAACCCCACATTGATGCGCAAACCATGGACATCCATTACAACAAGCATCATGCTGCCTATGTAAAAAATGTAAACGAAGCATTAGCTGAAGCAAGTTTATCTTTCCGCGATGAATTTGACCTGTTCAAAAACATATCTACACTTTCAGTCAAAGTCCGCAATAATGGTGGCGGAGCCTGGAACCACAATTTTTTCTGGCAAATAATGAAGCCAGAAGCTAGCGAACCTGGCAGCAAACTGCTGGATGCCCTGGCGGGCACTTTCGGGTCCATGGAGAAATTCAAGGAACAATTTACAACTGCCGCCATGACCCGGTTTGGCTCCGGGTGGGCCTGGCTGGTCGAAGATAACGGGGCGCTTAAAATCGGCTCGACACCTAACCAGGATAACCCATTGATGGATGTGTCTGATTTAAGGGGCACCCCCTTGTTAGCGCTTGATGTCTGGGAACACGCTTATTACCTGAAGTACCAGAATAAGCGCAATGAATATGTGGCCAACTGGTGGAACCTTGTGCATTGGGATGAAGTTGCACGCAGACTGTGATGATTCTTACAGGGCCTTTTCCAGGATCATAAACTCCAACGGTACTTTCGGAAATCCAAAACGCGGATCAGTAAACGCAAACGGTTTACGCTCACCGGTGTCGTGGTAACCGTGTCGAACATACCAATCGATAAGCTCTTTTCGGCCTGTCAGCACATTCATAAAAATGGTGTTGCAGTTTTGCTTGATGGCCTCTTCCTCCGAAGCTTTCATTAGCGCCTTGCCGATACCTTTGCCTTGAATATCCGGCTTTACGGTAAGCATGCCGAGGTAAAACTTTTTACCCTCTTTGCGCAACTCAACACAACCCAGGATTTCTCCATCCTCTACATATTTTAATATCATACTGCCGGGGGTCTCAATTATGGCTTTCAGTAATTCTGTGTCCGTGCGGGTACCATCAATTAAATCGGCTTCAGTGGTCCAGCCCTGCCGGCCGGAGTCGCCCCGGTAAGCCGAGTTAACCAAGGCGCTAAGCGCTGGCGCATCTTCAGAGGTCGATGGGGTAATCATTGCCATAGTGCGAATGTAAAATATTCCGGAATACCTTATTCGCGAAAAGTGACGTTCGACTTTATAAAATCGTCCTTCCCGGTTATAAAAACAGCCTTACTTTAGCGACCGGCCACCGTTTCTTTGATCAAAAAAAGAAATACTATGCAAACCGATCTTAACGCATCCCGCAGACACGACCTCGACTGGCTCCGCATCATTGCCATTCTCATCCTTCTTTTCTTCCATACCGGCATGTGGTTTAACCCGTGGGACTGGCACGTGAAAAACAACGAACTAAGCGGCAGCTTCCGGTACTGGATGATCTGGCTGCACTTCTGGCGCATGCCGTTGCTGCTGTTCATTTCAGGGGCGGGTACGTACATCGCGTTGGGGAAACGCTCCATTAAGCAATATGCCGGTGAACGGTTCAGGCGACTGTTTATCCCACTGGTTTTCGGCATGTTTGTGGTGGTGCCTCCGCAGATTTACTACGAGCATATTCTGAAATACGATAGCTACCTCGACTTTTACAAAACGGTTTTCAATTTTGTACCGTACCCGGAAGGAAGCTTCAGCTGGCATCACCTGTGGTTTATCATGTACTTGTTGTTGTATTCGTTAATGCTCATTCCGTTTTTCCGGTACATCCGTTCGGAACGTTCGCAAAGCTTTAAGGAAAAAATTGGCCGGTGGCTCTCCAGCCCTGCAGGAATGCTATTTCTTCCTTCGGTTTTGATCATTTTCAGCCAAGCCATTCTTCGTCCGTATTTTCCGGATGAGAAACATGACCTCACCGACCTGGCGTATTTTGTGTTTTATATGTGCTTCTTCTTTTTCGGGGTGCTGTTCTATTCCGATAAATCGTTGTGGCAACGGGTTGGCGATAACCGAAAACATTTGCTGATCGCCACGCTTTTCAGTTTGGTGCCGTTCTATATTTTGTATTTCCATTTCCGGGGCATTGTCCATTTCCCTTGGAAGGAGGATACAATCGAAACCCTGTTTGATATTTCGGGGATGGTTATGAGTTGGTTCACCGTTATTACGGTGATTGCTTTCGGGCAACATTACCTGAACAGGCCGCATCCGTGGGTGAGTAAATTAAATGAAGGGCTGTATCCGTTTTACATTCTTCATCAAACCGTAATTATCGCCATCGGGTATTACATCTGCCAATTAGCGTGGAGCATCACCGCCAAATACTGGTCGATTGCCCTGCTTACGCTGATCAGTTGCGTTGGATTTTATTTGTTGCTAATTCGTCCGTTTAACACGATGCGGTTTTTGTTTGGGATGAAGCCGCAAAAGAAATAAGCTGCTGCAGCCAAAGTAACGAACTCGTTAAATTTGTAATATGATGTGCTTTCTGTGACCGATGCGGTTAAAAGTGTTGCCTTTAACCGCAGAGGAACTGAGTTTTTCGCCAGAGATAGGCTGAGGGCTTCGTTGAGTTATTCTAAGTCGATCTCTGTGGCCCTCTGCGCCTACTCTGCGCGCGCTGCGGTAAAAATATCGCAGCCTTTAACCACAGAGGGGCTTAGTGTTCAGAACGCTGTACGTAGGAAGATCCGTTAAAAACCCAGCTCAAAAATCATCCAAAATTTCCCTACCTTCATCACTATGAAAACCCTGGCATTGATCGGCATTACGGCAGCGGCTTTTATTTGGAGTTGCGCCAGTTCAACCCGCGAGCCGGTAGTCTGGAAATCGATCGAAAAAGATTTACAAACGAAATTTATTCTTGCAAGCAATGGCGATGTAATTGAGCTTCCGGAAGGTAACTTCATGTTCACCCGAACGCTTACCATGGACGGCAAGTCGAACATTACAATTCGCGGTAAAGGCATGGACAAAACCGTTCTTTCCTGGAAAAACCAAACCGAAGGTGCACAAGGCCTGCAGATCAGCAACGGAAAAAATATTGTGCTGGAAGATTTCTCCGTAGAAGATGCCAAAGGCGATAACCTGAAAGTGAACGATACACAGGGCATTACCCTTCGCAGAATCCGTTCCGTTTGGGCCGATGGTCCAAAAACCGAAAACGGTGCGTATGCCTTATACCCGGTGCTGTGCAAAAATGTTTTGATGGAAGAATGTATTGCCATGGGCTCATCCGATGCAGGTATTTACGTAGGCCAATCCGATTCGGTGATCATCCGAAACAACAAAGCCTACTGGAATGTGGCCGGTATTGAAAGCGAAAATTCAAAGTGGGTGGAAATTTACGGCAATGAAGCCTATGACAACACCGGAGGTATTCTTGTGTTTGATTTACCGGGATTAACCACCTATGGCCATACTACCAAAGTTTATAAGAACACCATCCGCAGCAACAACTATAAAAACTTTGCACAGGCCGGCAACATTGTGGCGAGCATTCCGCCCGGCTCAGGCATGATGGTTTTGGCGACCCACGATATCCGGATTTACGACAATGATTTCACCAACAACACCACGGTAGGCATAGCCATTGTAAGTTATGAACTGGTGGCCGCCTTGAATGAAGGCGAGCAAGAGCAGGAGGGTTCCATCGGAGGAGTACAAACCGTAGACAACCAATATAAGGAAGATTCACTTTACAATCCATTTCCGTACGATGTTCATATTCACAGCAACCGGTTTACGAACAAGCATTGGTTCCCAACCCTGAAGAATGACATCGGGAAATTGCTGCTGATGAAGTCGGCTTTCAATCCACCCGATATTTTGTACGATGGCATTGCCGACCCGGAACGGCCGCAGCGCAACATTTGCATTGGCGATAACGGCAAAATAACCTTTATCAACCTCGATGCCGCCAATGATTTTAAGGGCCTTTCGAAAGATGTGACTGTGTTTCGTTGTGAAACTATTTCAACGACTGCGGAAAAGTGAACCGGTTTGTACTTATCGGGTGCGCACTGCTCATCATCGGGTGCAATCGCCAGCAAAAAACCATTGTGGTGGTGGTGGAAGAACCGGTTGATGCAGAACTTTCAGCATTGGGTAAGAATACTCTCTCCGACTACGGCTTTTTCAAAGGCGATCTGAAGAACCTTGAGCCCGTTGAGGGCGTGGTGCACTACGAACTCAACTCACCGCTGTTCAGTGACTATGCGTATAAAAAACGGTTCATCAAATTTCCGGAAGGTACATCGGCAGTGTACAGTCATGATGATGTGTTTGACTTTCCGGAGGGCACCGTGCTGATCAAAAACTTTTATTACCCGGCCGACTTCCGCAAGCCGGACGAAAAAATCCGCATACTCGAAACCCGGTTGCTCATACTGGAAGAAGGCAACTGGAAAGCGTTGCCGTACATCTGGAATAACGAACAAAGTGAAGCGTTTCTGGATGTGAGCGGAAAGAACATCGATGTGGAGTGGACGCATTACGATGGAGAAATACGAACGGTTAACTATTCCGTGCCCGACATGAACCAATGCAAAGGCTGTCACCTTCGCGGGGATAAGGTAATGCTCATCGGGCCGACTGCACGGCAATTGAACAGAACCATACCAGGCGAATCAAAAAACCAGTTGGTGAAACTTGCCGAATCTGGATGGTTGCAGGGTTTGCCTGCGATGGAAAATGTTCCCCGGCTGGCCGCGTACGAAAACAAAAGCGAAGCACTTGACCTCCGCGCCCGCGCCTGGCTGGAAGTGAACTGTGCCCACTGCCACCGCCCCGATGGCCCGGCTAAAACCAGTGGCCTGCATTTATCGGCCGATGTAAAAAATCCGTTTGAATTAGGTATCGGCAAACCCCCTGTGGCAGCCGGCCGCGGCTCAGGCGGCTTGAAGTATGACATTGTTCCCGGCAAACCCGAAGAATCCATCTTATTTTTTCGGATCAACTCCGATGATCCGGGTGTGATGATGCCTGAACTCAGCAAGAAAATGATTCATGAGGAGGGTGTAGAATTAATCCGTGCATGGATCGCTGCAATGAAATGATTGTATGTATTTAGGGAATTCCAATTATTAGGTGATCCGTAAGAAAAGCTTCACTCAGAGCAAAGCATTAACAACGGGATGTATCTATAGGCACGTTGACCGATCCAAAAAAGCAGATATTTTACCTTTAAGAGACCGCTGGCATTGGAGGTGTTGCCGGGGAATATTAGGTTTTTCTTGATTGAAGAGGTACCTTGCTGAAACAGCCAGAAGTAAATCCGTAATGTAATCTCTTTTACTGTCGATTTACCGGTCGAAACATCAACTAATCTAAATCTTGATTAAAATGATTACCCTGAAAAGAAAATCGCTTTTAGTGTGCCTTACAGTATTGGTGAGTGTATTGTATTATTCGTGTAGCTCGTCCGACCAGAAAGTGAATGATCATGTGGCCATCATTCAAAAAATCTATGATGACTTTGCCACCGGAAATGTGGAAGCGGTAATGGCAAAACTTTCCCCGGAAATTGTATGGAACGAGGCTGAGAATTTTCCGTATGCCGATCAGAACCCATACGTAGGACATGAGCAAGTGTTGAATGGTGTCTTTGCCCGGCTGGGTGGAGAATGGGAATACTGGAACCTTACCGGAGTAAAAGTAATTGGCATGCAAGGCGACCAGGTGCTGTCTACAGGAAGGTACCAGGCTAAAAATAAAGCCAACGATCAAATCATTGACTCACAGTTCGCCCACCACTGGACATTAAAAGATGGTATCGTTACTCAATTTCAACAATATACAGATACCAAACAGGCAAGTGCGGTAACTGAAAATCCATTGGGTATGAAAGCGGCTGATGGCTACGACAAGATGTTTGTTTATGACTATGGAAACGGAAACGTGCTGGATGTAATGTTGAAATCCAATGAAGAGATTTACTGGAAGGACGCTAATGGAAAAGAAGAGACAGACAAAACCACAACTATAAAACTGGATGATCATAGCTTGCTGGTTTCCTGGACGGAATTAAACAAGTCGTTTATCACACTATATGTTAATTTTAACAATGGAGAAACATCCTATTTTGGCAGAAGGGCGAATGGAGAAGTGTGGGGAAGAAGCGGAACGTTAACGCTTAAGAAATAAGTGTTAAACTGAGTTTTAAATTTTTAACGCTTCAATGAATTTGGTTAAATAACTTTACTGGTTTTCTGAAATTTTCCCTACGACATTACTTAGAACTTTAAAATTCTTAGTGACTACCCTAGGGAAAATAAACGGATGAAAAACGAACGCCAGGCACCATTCGAAATAGGCAAAGATGAATCAGGAAAATAGGATCAGTGGATTGATGCTACTCCAATTCCCTGATTTCAAAATCATTCCCTTTGCCGTATTTGATGAGGTCTTTCAACAGGTACCGCTCCAACGTGTGGATGTTCTTTACGTTGAAATCACCATTGGCAAGGATATACTCCACCACAAACTCATTCACCTCGCCAAAATTGATGAGCCTGTATTTTTTGCCAACGCGAAGTACACCAAATGAAAGACCTCTCATATCCTACCCATCGTTTTTTTATAATTCCTCCTCTCGCTCCAGCATTAAAATAGAGGATTGCGGAACGATGAAATACTTTTCATCCTCATACATCACTTCAATGGCGCCTTTTTGCAGAAAAATGGCCAGGTCGCCTTCCTGGGCCTGAAGCGGCAAGTATTTAATCTGTTCTTCCTTTCCCTTCCACATATCATCCTCATCGGCCGGCAACGGCAACGGATAACCCGGGCCCACTTTAATGATGTACCCGCTTTGAATTTTCTCTTTCTCCTGCACACCGGGTGGCAGGTATAAGCCGCTGGAGGTTTTATCGGTTTGCTTGGCCAGACGAATCAGTACGCGATCGCCTACTACGATAAGTTTTTTAAGCTTGTTGTCAAAAGTAAGTTTCATGGTACAAAACTACGGATCGTATCCTTGATCAAACAAAAAAAGCAGTCCAAATTACTTGAACTGCCTTCCAATTCTTTTCTCAATCGACTTACTTTCTGCCCAGCACCCAGCCAATTACACCTCCGGCAAGACCCATCATTACCGCGGCAATCAGTGGATCAACCAAGGCAGCGGTAAGGTTCATAATGTTTGTCGTTCCGTACATAATCAAATCGTAGGCATACCCGAGAATCAGCCCGATCATCGCTCCGCCTTTCAGTCCTTCGGCAAACGTGGTAATGTTGGCCCACTTGCCAAAAATGTAAACCAGCAAGTAAGCTTGCAGCACATTGCCTACAATCAGCGCCCACCATACCATTTCATCTTCAGCACGATTAACACCGGTGGCCGAACCGGCATTAGCCACGAAAAAATCCATCAGCAGCATGCCATATAATAGCCAGCCCAGCATAAAGAGTACAACAAACCCTGCCAGGGTTGCCATAATACGTGTTTTTGCAGTCATAAAATTTGGGGTTAGGTTTAATAAAAGGTTAATGTGCAACGGTAATAACACCATGAGGTGTTTGGGGAGGGGCTTTGAAACATGCTTCACTTCCGCGCTACTCGCAGCGAAGATGCTCAATTTTTTTGATTTATAATACGGTGACTTTAATATGAAAGAGCTAAAAGATATTCACCCCGGACGATCACCTAAAAGCCTTCTCCATTAACTCCCGTTCCACTTTAGAGATCCCTACCTTTTCTGCAACCTTATTCCAGGTACTAACAGATTTTTTTACCACTTTAATTATTTCAATGGCTTTCTTGTTTGCTACTCTGAAATAAGGAGCAACCTCAATGGCCAAATCTAAATTAAGGGCATTATCAGCCTCATTAATATTAAGGCTAAGCCCTGTTCCTTTCTCTACCGGGTTTATATCATAAGCAGGTGAAAGAGTCCAACCACTTTGAGTAAGTATAAACCCATGGTTGCGCAAATGATCATCCGTATTACTCACGCAGATGTAAAAAACAATTCTTCGCCAAAGTTCCTCTAAATCTTCCGTAACTCGGAAACCATGCCGCATGATAAATTCAGCCATTTCTAAATAACTCACGCCCTCAACA
Organism: uncultured Roseivirgaceae bacterium; assembly: GCA_964583905.1. Classification (GTDB taxonomy): domain Bacteria; phylum Bacteroidota; class Bacteroidia; order Cytophagales; family Cyclobacteriaceae; genus UBA2336. Next base: position 11,153 of record CAZOYJ010000011.1, on the reverse strand, counting down.
CCATCGGTATGTCCTAATAGTGTCATGGCTGAGGCAAAATGAATTCTCTCACTTTGCTTATTACGATCAAATCGTTTTGTCAGATACGTATGCTGCTTGCTGTAATACTTTCCCATTACTGCATCTGCTACATGAAGTCCAGCCTTCACAGCAAGTTCATGCACCACCATTTCCCAGGCACCAATATCCTTGGTATCATTTTTACTGGGAAATTTGGCAATCCACAACTGTCCTTGCTTATCCATAACACTGGCCTTCGGCCTGGCGCCCCCCAATGATGACCCGGGTGCCATCAGCATGTTCAGCCATTTTATTTTAAGCGTTTCATCTGCATCATCCGTTTCAAGGTGCAAGCATGCCTCTTCCAACTCACGGATGGAGGTCCAGGGGGGTGCGGCCATTTCTTTATTATTGTTCAGGAAGTCCCCAGCCTGATTTTCCTTGAACCTCAGTGCTCCCATACGGTGTTCGTCAAAAACGCCAAGCAAGTAATCGGTTTCAAAAAGAGTTTGAACTTTTCTTCCTTCCATGCGCGCATACACTGATTCTCTTCTATCCATCAGTACGCGCCCCCATCGGTCAGGAGCAGAGTCCAGGAAAATTCCAAAGTTTTTCTTCCCCTCACTTAAGTATTGTTGGCCAATAAACAAGTTCAGATCAGGATCAAGTATTTGAACATCTCCAGATTTCAGCCACGTATCGGAATACGCAAAGGAGAACACTTCCTTACCGCGCACCTGCATGGAGCGCAAAGTGCCCATATGTATAGGCCCCGAAAGCCCTATCCAATCCGCATAAACCAAGATGGATCGTTGCGCAGAGTTCTTAGTCATTCTTAACTTAATTTCTTAGGTGCACGCTCCTTTACCAGCAACTTGGCATCTTGCAATCTCCTGCCAAGCTGATCATCGCCTGCTACATTCAACAAATCTTTTTCTAAGCCAAGAACAAAAAGCACCTGTACATAAAACCCCAACGCAACAGTTGGCGAACCCTTTTCAATAGCCCAAAGCGTTGTTCGGGCAATATTTGCCCTTTCCGACACCTGCTCGGTGCTGAGTTTCCTTCTCAGCCTTGCTAATTTGATGTTTTCACCAAATACAGTCAGTATTTTGAGGGTTTTAGGTAATAACGTGGGTTTTTTACTATTCATAACGTTTACTATTATCAACAAATATACTGTTATTGTTCATAATAATAAACATTATAGTGTCACAAGTCACAACGGCAAAACCCGTCAAATACGGATTGTAAAACAGATCCAAAGCATGGCAAGAGCGTTAGCTTCGGCATTGTAGAGATGGCGTGATCATTCCTCCTTACAATTTTTTTCGGGTTGCCTTAAAAGGAAAGACCATTCCCCCGGTGGAAAATGAGCCGGCCATTTCCTCGCCTTCCATCGTGGCGTCAAAATAAACCGTTGTGCCGCTGTACAGTAATTCACCTCCTGCTTTGCGCGAGGGTTCATCCCAGGTGAAGTTTTCAAAATGCACATCAACTCCATTGGCATTTAGTTTGGCGGAAAAGGAATTTTCCCGTTGCCCGATGGTCATGATGCCGCTAAAATCACCTTGAGGTGTTTCGGTGATGGAATATTCCCACTCACCTGCTGGTGTTACCGGGGCTTTTGCTGAAGTGGAGGACTTAGGGCCGGCACAAGATGCCAGCCACAGCAGACCGGTTAAAACGAGTATACTCTTTCTCATCATTAAAATAATTTGAAGGTTAGGATTATCTCAAATGTAATGAACTACTCAAACAAATCCTTTTGTGTTTCTTCCTTAGGCTTATCGGTATACAGCGGAAGTTTGTTCAGGTTTTTGGTGAGCAGGGATTCGTCCATCTCAATGCCCTTTTGCTCCGCATCGGTTTTACGTTCCCGGATTTCAATTTCAAGTTCTTTATTGCTGATCTGCCGCGCTCTGCGTTCTATGGGGGGATTCAGTTTCTCGGCTTTCTCAAATTCGATGACCTTCTCCAGGAAATCCTTAGGCAAGTCGGCTTCGCTTCGGTACACCAACTCAAAAAATTGCTTTGCAAAAAAACCGTCAATCTGGATTCTCCGTTTAGACAAGTGGACAAACTTGCCAATCACCCGGCAAATATTTTCACGCTCCTCCGGACTTAGCTGTTCAGCAAATTCATAGTCTTCAATTTTCCGCAGCATCAACATAATCGGTTCCAATGAATCAATGGAAATTACATATACCGTATAGTCGCTCAGTTTAAATTCGAATTGTTCAAGGATGTCAAGCGTGTTGGCCGGAACCACTAAAAATATCTCTCGCCTTACACCTTCTTCTTTTACATACTTACTTACACTTTCAGCCTGTGTTTTTATGTAGAGCGGAAAATTTGATAAATCTTCGCCCGCAGGACTCTTTGCATCAAACACGATAAACTCATCATTAATTTTCAACGTGTTGTCGGGCTTTCCCTTGAAAGGAACTTTATCCACGTACTCTATCCCATGGCGGTTGCAGATTAGCTTGATCCGGTTGGCAACATTTTCTTCGTGCTTCACCCAGGTTTCCTTTAGCCTCCTGATTCGGTCAAATTCCTGCTGAATGCGCTTTTCCTTTTCTTCTTTGCGCTCATTCATCAATTGCTCTGAAAGTTTTTGGAAATTCTGGAGCGCTCTGTTATTCTCCTGCCTTCGCTGTTCTTCAAAAGTTTTATATTGGGTATTTTCATCGCGAAGCCTCCGGTTTTCCAATTCAAGGTTTTCGATCTTCTGCCGGATGGCAGCTATCTCATTGGCCAGTTCTGTTCCGCGTTTTAAATAGTTCTCATTTTTTTCTTTCAGCACACTGATTTCCTTTTGAAAAGTTGTCTTGTCATCAGTAAGCCGGTCAATTGAGCCTTCCAGTTTCCGGTTTTCCGCTCGCAAAGCGTCAATGCCCGATAAAAGTTGTTGAAGCGAAGCGCTGGTATCGATTAATTGCGCGCGAATTCTGCCCCAACGGAACAACCTGTCCCAAAAGGTGAAGGTCTTCAAATCGTTGAAAAGTGCTTTTATATTATCCAAACCATTTTCCATAGCTGTAAAGTTAACTCAAATTATCGCCTTTTCTGACCAAGAATACCTCATGGTTGCTGACAAGGTATGTCACTTCTTTAAGAACGTGGGCCTGCTACCTCATTGGCTTTCCTGAGCCTATTTGGTAACTTGCCTCCGCTAAGTTGCAAGAACAGATAATCGCATTTTTTATGGTGGATACAATAACCAACAGCCAGCAGGCCATTGCCCTGGAAGATCAATACGGAGCCCATAATTACCATCCATTGCCCGTGGTGCTCAGCAAGGGTGAGGGTGTTTTTCTCTGGGATGTGGAAGGCAAGCGCTATTATGATTTCCTTTCCGCTTACAGTGCGGTGAACCAGGGCCATTGCCATCCGCGCATTATTCATGCACTGATGGAACAGGCTAAAGAACTCACGCTTACTTCGCGTGCTTTTTATAACGATAAACTCGGGGTGGCCGAAAAATATGTGTGCGAAACCTTCGGCTATCAAAAGGCCCTGTTCATGAACAGTGGTGCCGAAGCGGTTGAAACGGCCATTAAGCTGGCACGCAAGTGGGGCTACACCAAAAAGGGAATTCCTGAAAACCAGGCAGTGATTGTTGTGGTGAGAAAAAATTTTCATGGCCGTACCACCACCATCATTTCAGCATCCACGGATGCTTCTGCACGTAAAGGTTTCGGTCCGTTTATGCCCGGGTTCGAGATTGTGGAGTATGATAACGTTTCCGTACTCGAAAAAGCCCTGGCCAATTTTAACGTATGTGGATTATTGATTGAGCCGATACAAGGTGAAGCCGGTGTTTATGTTCCTGCGGATGGTTATTTAAAAACAGCCGAAACGTTATGCCGCCAGCACAATGTGGTGCTGATGATGGACGAAATTCAAACCGGCATTGCGCGCACTGGAAAAATGCTGGCTTGCGAACACGAAGCAGTGAAGCCGGATATCCTAATTCTTGGAAAAGCATTAAGCGGTGGTGTACTTCCGGTATCCTTAGTGTTGGCCGATGATGCGATTATGCTGGTGATTAAGCCCGGGGAACACGGTTCTACCTTTGGCGGTAATCCATTGGCTGCGGCTGTTTGCATGGAGGCCCTTCAGGTGGTGAAAGATGAGAAGTTGGCTGAACATGCGGAAAAAATCGGAAATGTTTTTCGCGACCGGATGAACGCCTTACTTAAGAAATCGGATTTGATTACCAAAGTTCGTGGCAAGGGTTTGCTTAACGCGATCGTCATAAACGATTCACCAGAAAGCGAAACCGCATGGAATCTGTGCGTTGAATTTTCCAAAAATGGATTATTAGCCAAACCTACACATGGCAACATCATCCGGTTAGCGCCCCCGTTGGTGATTACGGAAGATCAGGTGCATGAGTGTTGCGATATTATCGAGCGGGTTGTACTGAATTTCAGAAGATGATGCCGCTGTGTGACGGCATCATCCTCGCAAAGTTTAAACGGCCATTTCTTCTTTCTTCCGGACCATCATCTTTTCAATGAGTTCCGGTACTTTTTCAAACACTGCAGATAAGCCTTTGCTTTGTTGGGTGGAGATGAAGGAAATCTGATCGCCTTTGGTTACCAGGAAACCAATCGGGTCGATACCCAATCCTGCACCTGCACCACCGCCTTCGCCCTTCCCGGTTTTAGGCGCATCGCCCGAACCTCCGCCACTTCCAAAGCCCACACCGATACGCACAACGGGTACGCAGGTAAATTCGCCTAATTCAAACGGTTCGCCAATTACGGTTTCCGTTTTTGCCTCCTTTTGAATGAACTCCGTCAATCGTTGGAGTAAGTTTTCAAAATTCATTTCCATAGTATTATTTTTTAGTTAAAAATTGAATGAAGATCCCGACCAATCGTGCCGGGTGGTTTTGCAGGTGAAGGTGCAGGTACACCCGCCCATTAAAATTGGTGGTTAGCATTCGGGGGCCGCCACTGGCAAACAGAAACAACGGCACGAGTTGGGCGTTCAACACCACATCATCGGTATCAATATCCAGCACAAACTTTTTAAGCGTAAAACTCCGCGCCATGTTATCGGCCAGAAAACGCCAGGCGGGTATCGATTTTTTGAATTTTGACCCCTGTGTCTTCTTGGTTTTAAGTCGAGGTCGTGCTTTTTCTTTCTTCGTGATGGGGATATTCATACCCAATAGTTTAAAATGTGGTGTCAGGGAATTTTGCTCAACCCGAAGTGAAAAGGAGATCACCGGAAACTGCGTTACAACATACCGGTTCTTTTCTGTATCGATATATACTACAATAGGCGAAAACAAAAATCCGATCAACAGAAGAAAGAACACTATCGCTATAACGATTCCTGTCATGGGAAACGGGTTGCCCCGAAAGTACACATGAGGAGTTATCCTGTCACTGATGATTGCTAGGCCTTTCCAAGATTTTTGTTATCAAAAGGTTAACTTGTTCCCATGAATTACAAACTCTAACCTGAAGGGTATGCGAATTATTCTTGTCGGTTCCAACGGAACCATCGGCAGCCATGTGGCCACAGAGCTGGAAAAACGCCACGAAGTTATCCGCGCCAGCGCCAACAAAGGCCCGTTGAAAGTAAACATCACGTCTGCGGCTTCCATCCGCGCCATGTACAAGTTTGTCGGAAAATTTGATGCGGTGGTGTGCACGGCTGGCACAGCCTACTTCGGCCCGTTTCATGCGATGAAGGAAAAAGACTTGTACATCGGTATAAAAAGCAAACTGATGGGACAGGTTAACCTGGTGATGTTGGGGAAAAACAAAATCAACGAAGGCGGCTCGTTTACCCTAACTACGGGGATACTTTACCGGGATCCGGTACGTGAAGGCACTGCACTAAGCATGGTGAATAATGCACTACATGGTTTTGTGCTGGGCGCATCCATTGAACTAAAGAAAAATGTACGCATCAATGCGGTTAGCCCCGGGTTGGTTGAAGACTCATCCGGATCTTTGGGCCACTACTTTCCCGGTCATGTGCCGGTACCCATGTGGAAAGTGGTTTACGGATACCTAAAAAGCGTGGAAGGATCCGGAACCGGAAAAATCATTGAAGTGGTGTAAGACCGTTATTCACCAACGCTTTAGTTATTCCGGCCAATCATCACTCATTCCTCAAGGAATTCACAGGATTGGCAAGCGCTGCCCGGGCTACCTGGTAGATCACAATTACCTGTGATAGCACCACCACGCTCGCTGCGGTAAGCAGAAATACTTCCCATCCGGGCTCAGTCCGGTAGGCATAGCTTTCTAAAAATGAATTCATCAGCCACCAGGCCACCGGGCTGCCGATGATCACCGCCACCACACTCAGTACCACAAAATCTTTTGCCATCATGGCAATTAATCCGGAAACGGAAGCGCCCATGGTTTTACGAATGCTGATCTCTTTCTTTCTCCGCTCTGCGGTGTATGCCGCCAATCCCAACAACCCAAGTCCGGAAATAATTACGGCCATGCACGTAAAGCTAAACGCCAGTGTACCGGTAATCTTTTCGGCCTTATACAGCTTATCAAAGCTTTCATCCATAAATGTAAATTCAAACGGATACTCGGGGCTGAACTTTTTATAGATGCTTTCAATATGTGCAATCGCATCCTGTGCCATGGCCGGTTCAACCCGGGCATAGGTTAATCCGCCCCAACGGGGATTACACATGAATACAATCGGATCAATAGCTTCCTGCATTGAGCGGCTGTGAAAATCATTCACCACACCAACAATGGTACCCTGAACTCCCCATAAGGAAATTTGCTGACCCACCGGATCGGTTAAGCCCATTTGCTCAACGGCTCGTTTCGTGATCACAAAATTACTGGTATCGCTAAACGCGCGCGAGAATAACCGGCCTTCTGTTGTTTTAAATCCAAGCGTTTCCAGCACATCAAAGTCAACTACCACAGCACGGAAATACGGATTTTGTCCGTCTGCTTTTCCCGGCCAGTTTACCGATGACGTTTGGTTCTGCACCTGGATAATTGAGCCGTTGGCCTTACCCATGTTTACGATGGCCGGGTTTTGCAATACTTCATTTCGGAATGTGGCAAAATCGCGGTTAACGGCACCGCGGGCACTAAACATGATAACCGATTCGCGATTGTACCCGAGGTTTTTGTTGCGGATAAATTCCATCTGATTATGCACAATGATCGCGCTGGCTACCAACACAACCGTAAGCACAAATTGAAATACAACCAACCCTTTGCGCAACGAGGCCCCACTGAACGTTTGCATCAACGTGCCTTTCAACACGCTCGCGGGTTGATAGGAAGACAGAAAAAATGCGGGGTAGCTGCCGGCCACCAGTCCGGTGATTAAAACAATCATCCCGGCTGTTACCCAAAAGGCGCTATCCGTTAAGTTCAGGATAATCTGTTTGGATACGAGAAGGTTAAATGCAGGAAGCATCAGGTACACTATGCCAATGGCCAGCAGCATGGATAAAGCACAAAACAAAAATGCTTCTGTAAGAAACTGCAGCACCAGGTTGATGCGTTGGGCACCAATAACCTTGCGTACGCCCACTTCTTTTGCACGAGTGGCCGCCTTGGCGGTAGCCATGTTCATGAAATTGATACAGGCGATGATCAGAATGAAAATTCCTACGATGCTAAAGATGCGCACATACTCAATTCTTCCACCTGCAGGCACACCGTTTTCAAAGTTTCCATGCAGGTAGCGATCCGCAAAAGGCTGAACATACAAATCCATAAAATCGCGGCCATCTTCCGAAGCGGTAAGGTTATCCAGATGCGTATTTACTTTCTCACTGAATGACGGAACATTTTTTGGATCGGTGAGCGTGAGGTAAAGCCAGTAATCTGCATTGCTCCAACTGAAATTAGTGCCGCGTTCATCTTTATGTATTTCAAACGGGAGGATAAAATCAAACTGCAAAGTCGATTGTGCTGATACATCAGCAAATACAGCCGTTACTTTTTGCTCATACTGCTTGCGCACGGTTACACTCTTGCCAATCGGGTCGGCATCACCAAAGAGTTTTTGCGCCAGCGATGAAGAGATCGCCACCGAGCTTTTATCTTCCAGTGGATTTGCCGTGTTACCGGCAACAATAGGAAAACTAAAGACGTTGAAAAAATCGGAATTGCTGTAGTATCCTTTTTCCAGGTAACCTTTATCATCAACCTGAAACAGGTGATCGCCTTCGTTGTATACCTGGGTGATGTGCTCTACTTCCGGAAAATTGTTCTTGATTTCTTCCGCCAATGGCCCGGGCGTATTTTCCCAGGTGATCACGTTATCCTCGCCTTTAATATTCAATACAACCTGGTACAGCCGGTCAATCTGGTGATGAAAGGTGTTTACCCTGACCTCATCGTTCACCCATACATAAATAAAAAGGGCACAAGCCAATCCGGTAGAAAGACCGATCAGGTTAATGGCCGAATAAAATTGCTGCCGTGAAAAGTTGCGAAGAGCAACCAGGAAGTAGTTTTTAAACATATTTCAGGATTTTATCAGGTACAGACTGCCGCGTATAAAAAACGTTGCACAGGCATACCCCTTTTACTGAAATGACGGCCATTGGTTGCAAAATGAGGTAATTATTTTAGGGGGTTAGGAAGTATTTTTTCGATGCGCCCCATCACATCCATAACTGTAATCCGCGTTAAGCAGGCAAAATCCCCCCGATGGCAGGTCTCCGTTCCAAAAACCGAACACGGCCGGCACGGCAATTCTTCACGGCTGATCTGAAGAATACTTTCCTTTCCTTTTCCGAACGGAGCAAATCCCACATCGGGATGGGTGCCGCCCCAGATGGAGAGCAAGGGCGCACCACAAAGTGCAGCCAAGTGCATGTTGGAGGAATCAGTACATACCATTAAATCCAGTTGATACATTAACACAATTTCCTCCGGCAGTTTCAACTGGCCGGCCACTACAACACAATTTTCGGGAAAGAGTGCCTGTACATCGTTAAAATAATTTACCTCCTTCTCACCTCCTCCAAACAAAAATATTTTCGGATTGTATTGCCGCACCAGTGAGTCCATTAACATGGGATAGTTGGCCAGCGGCCAGATCTTAGACGTGTGCAAGGCAAAGGGCGCCAGTCCAATCCAGGGTTCATTTTTTTGTAGTTGCTTTTTTGTCAGCCACTCACTCAGGTTGTTTACCGCATCAACAGCCGGGAACAGGTGTGGACCGGCAATCATTGGAAAATCAAACCCGGCTTTTTTAAAGGCGCTGCGATACCGCTCCGTTGTGTGCATTAACGGCCTGGTGATTTTTTTCTCTTTTCGAACGAAGGCTTTTTTCTCCGAACGCCCCTTCTTAAAAACAATTACCCGCTTGCGCGCCAAAATAAAAAGATTGCGCAACACCATGGTGCGCACATGGTCGTGCAAATCAATCACCACATTGTAATTGGTGCGGGCCAATAACGAACGGAACAATCCACGAAAGCCAAAGAAGCCGGTAAATACCTTGTCGACATCGGCTTCAAAAACTTTTACCCGCTCAAGGCCCGCAAAAAAGGAAGCAAAGCGCGGACGTGTGGCTACTGTAACCTCCACATCCGGATGTGCAGCTACCAGCGATCGCACTACCGGTACCAGCAACACCACATCGCCCATGGCCGAAAACCGCAGGATGAGGATTTTTTTCATGCCGTTCTGCCCGCTGATAATTTATTTCTTTTGATACAACATGGGGTTGAGGGAGGCATCGTTGTACATTTTCATCTGGCGGTATACTTTCATTTTGCGTTCGCCATTTTTAATGTCTTCCATCAGTTGATCGTAGGCCAGGTGCATGTCCGATTTTTGTTCCAGCAACACGTTGAGTTTTGCTTCGCATTTGGCGATGTGCTCGGCCGATGCATCCTGGCGTTCGGTTTGCTCCTTCATGTGATAAATCTTCAGCATCAAAATACTCATGCGGTCCAGCAACCACGCGGGCGTTTCCGAGTTGATCTTGGCGGTTGGTTTGTGAACAACCGCTTTGAATTGCTCCATGAAATAATCATCCAGTTTTTCCACGGTATCGGTGCGGTGTTGGTTTGACTGGTCGATGCGTCTTTTTATTTGAAGAGCCTCTACCGGGTTGATGTTGGGCAGGCGGATAATGTCTTCGAGGTGCCACTGCACGGTATCAATCCAGTTTTTTAAATAGAGCAGGTATTCAAAGCTGTTTTCCGGGTAGGGATTCAGGATAGGCGTATTTACCTGATCGTGCACATGATAATCGTCTATACTTTTTTGAAAGATCGCGTAGCAATCGGTGGCGTTGAGCATACTGAATGTTTACTTGCATGCAATTTAGTTATTTTGGTGCTATGTCATCACACCATTTTGTTAAAGAAGACCAGGAGCCCGCACTTATTATAGCCGATGCTACTATCATTCCTTTTACGGTTGTGCAGGAGTTGTTGGAATGGAGTCCAACAGTAATTGTCTTGGAGGAGGCTGTGGAAGCAGTGATTTCATGGGGGATCAAATTGGATATAGTGATCTGCGAAGCAGCCCGGGTTAATCTATTAGTTGATTCACTTCGCGACCAGGCACCGGTAAAAATTCTTTCGCATCAACCCAACGATGGATTGCCAACCGCTATGATGTTTCTGATTGCCGGTAAGTACAACGCTGTTAATGTGGTGGGGTGTGCGCCCGCTCAACTTGAAAGTTTTGCCCAACAGCTTGATGTTGTAACCTTTAATTCGGATAAACGATGGTCGTATGTCCGTACCGGTAAATTTGAAAAATGGTTACTAAAAGGAACGCGATTATCATTTCCGCCTACCCTCACAAAAATGGATGGCGTAAGTACAGCGGGTGTTGTGTTGGAGGATGGAATGGTTGGCCTTCAAGCAGACTCCCCCTTCTGGGTTGGTGAACATGTTTGAGATAGAAAATCGAGATTGCTTAACTCCGTTCGTAATGATGGTGAAATTTTGAGATGGATTCTAATGATCAGAGGGAATGATCGCCATCAATTTATTGAGATCAACCTTCTCAATCGGGTGGGGTGTGTTCTCCAACACTTTAAAACTTCCATTCGGCAACCAACCGGCAGCTTGTTCTGAGTAGGTACGATCGGCCATATCGTCCTGGTCGCCCAAACAAATGATTACCGGCTGATTGATTTCTTTTAAGTTCGCTTCG
>CAZOYJ010000010.1:0-31532 GCA_964583905.1 uncultured Roseivirgaceae bacterium | reverse complement strand
GCCATGCAACAAGGCCGGCTGCTGGCGAAAAATCTAAAACGGCTTATTCAAAAAAAACCAATGCAGCCCTTCCGGTATTTCGACAAAGGCACGATGGCCACCATTGGCCGCAACCGGGCTGTAGTGGATATGAAGCGTTTTAAAACCCAGGGGATATTTGCCTGGTTTGTGTGGATGTTTGTGCACCTGCTGTACATCATCGGATTCCGGAATAAATTTTTTGTGATGTTGAGCTGGCTGTGGAGCTACTTCTCGTACGACAAGAGTAACCGCCTGATCATCAGTCGCAATAAGGATGGTGTCGCATAACGCTATTCCTAAAAACGATTTTATGCTTAGTGATGTGCAGAATTTTAATACATTCGTTTACCGTTCATGGCTTTAGAAGCGTACCATAAACACAAAACCCCGCTCTCCTCAGCAGGTGTGCTTATCTCACTCGGCATTATTTATGGCGACATCGGCACCTCACCTTTATATGTATTCCGCGCTATTGTGGGTGAGAATTTTATTTCGGAAGAACTGATTCTGGGCGGACTCTCCTGTGTTTTCTGGACCCTTACACTGGTAACCACCATCAAGTATATTTACATGGCCTTAAATGCCGACAACAAAGGCGAAGGTGGAATCTTTGCCCTCTATGCATTGGTAAGAAGGTACAAGGCCGGTTGGGTCGTCTATCCGGCCATTATCGGTTGCGCCACCCTGATTGCCGATGGATTTATTACACCCGCCATTAGTGTTTCCTCTGCGGTTGAAGGTTTGCGAAGTTTTGGCAACGATATTCCGATTATCCAGATCGTTATCATTATCCTGATCGGCTTGTTTGTCTTTCAGCAATTTGGAACCGGAGTAGTGGGTAAAACCTTTGGGCCGGTCATGTTAATCTGGTTTATTACCATCGGCACCCTCGGAACAATTCAATTAATCGGCAACCCCATGGTATTAAAAGCCATCAACCCGTGGTATGCCTTTAACCTGTTAACCCAATACCCCGGAGGATTTTGGGTATTAGGAGCCGTGTTCTTGTGCACTACTGGTGCCGAAGCCTTGTACTCCGACCTCGGCCATTGTGGCAAGGGTAACATCCGCATGGGTTGGGGTTTTGTAAAAACCGCTCTGCTACTGAATTATTTCGGACAGGCCGCCTGGTTACTCAGCCAGGAGGGGGGAACATTAGATGAACGGATTCCTTTCTATGCCATCATGCCGGAATGGTTTTTACCGTTTGGGATCGCCATTGCCACAATGGCCGCCATCATTGCCAGCCAGGCATTGATATCGGGAACATTTACGCTCGTGAACGAAGCCATGAAACTAAAACTCTGGCCCATGACACGCGTGCGTTATCCAAGTCAGCTTAAAGGACAAATCTATATTCCCTCCATTAACTGGATTCTGATGTGCGGCTGTATTTTGGTGGTCTTGTATTTCAAAGAATCGGCAGCGATGGAAGGAGCGTATGGATTAGCCATTACCATCGATATGCTGATGACCACCTCGCTGTTGGTATATTACTTTTCGCTATCGCGGAAATCCACCGTGCGGGCCATCGGACTGGCCGTTTTATTTTTCTCGCTGGAACTGATGTTCCTGGTTTCCAACCTAAGCAAGTTCAGTCATGGCGGTTGGTTTGCCTTTTTAATTGCCAGTGTGTTATTCCTGGTGTTATTCGTACAACTACGTGCCCGCAGGTTACGCACCCGCCACACCGAATTCGTTGACCTGAAGCATTACGTAGAAATGATCAAAGATCTTCAGGCCGATACCACCATCCCGAAAGATGCTACCAACCTGGTATACCTGGCTGTAGCCGACAGCAAGCGCTACATCGATTCCAACATCATCTACTCCATTTTCCGCAAACGCCCCAAGCGTGCCGATGTATATTGGTTTGTTCATGTGGATACGGTGGATAGTCCGTTTACCAGTAAGTATTCGGTCGATACGATTATTCCGAAGAAATGCTTTTTTGTGCGCATCAAACTCGGCTTTAAAGCCGACCATCGCATTAACCTGCTCTTCAGCAAGATTGTACACGAAATGGCCGATAATGGTGAGATTGATCTGATCAGTCCGTACCCATCGCTACACAAATACAGCCAGACTGCCGATTTTAAATTTGTGATTATCCAGTCGTGGGCCTCCCCCGACAGCGACATCTCCAACTTCGACCGGCTGATTATTCAGGGCTACCGGCTGCTTAAAAAATTCAGCCTTTCTACCGAAGCGCATTACGGTATCGAAGCGGCTAACCTGGAGTTGGAAAAAGCCCCCATACAAGTGGGCCCGCCAGCCGTTGTAAAGCTGAAGCGCGACCGGGATGATGAGCGTTAAATGACCGCATGCGGACAAATCTGTTCGCAATTGGCCGTAAGTGTTTCTGAAAACACCTCATTTAAGTGGTAAAACAGATTTATTGTTGATGGCATCGTATTCGTATAGGGTGGATCAAAATACCTGCCTTATGCTCAGAAACTATCTGCTGATCGCCCTTCGCAACTTGCGCAAACACAAAGCTTTTTCCATTATAAACATCTCCGGTTTGGCCATCGGTATTGCTTGTTGTGTGCTGCTCTCCTTATACATAAAGGAAGAACTGGGTTACGAAAAGCATTTTGAAGATCACGAACGCATCTTCCGGATGTATTCCGTCTTTACGAAAGATGGAGTAGCCGAAAGCTTCCCTAGAACTTCGCCACCGGTTGCCTTGGCGTTGGCTGAGCAATTTCCGGAAATTGAAGCCGCCACGCGGGTGGTTAGTCCCCCTGAAGTTGAGCAACACCTGCTCCGCTACCAGGATAAAATCTTCTATGAGAAAACCGGGCTGCTGGTAGATTCAACCTTCTTCGATATTTTTTCCTACGCATTTAAAGAAGGTGATCGGTACACCGCATTGGACGGCCCCTCATCGGTAGTGCTTTCGGCTGGCGTGGCCGAAAAGATTTTTGGTGACCAGTCGCCTTTGGATGAACTCATTATTATTAACAGCGGATCATCTACCGATACTTTTCGAATTACCGGAGTGCTCGAACCTTTCCAGCACTCCTCGCACGTGAATGCCGATTTCTACATGAGCATGAACAGCCAGGGTTGGGGGCAATATATTAATGCGATAACCACATGGGCCTGGAACAACTTTATCGTAAGTTATATAAAACTAAAACCGAACACTTCGCCCCTTTCGGTTGAAGAAAAAATTCCTGCGCTGCTCGAATTTCATGCGGGCAATGACTTGAAAAATTCAGGTCTTCAAAAGGAGATGTATCTACAATCCATTGCAGACATTCATCTCTATTCCGATTTCAAAAATTCCTTTGGCATGGAGGAGGAAGGCAATATTTCCTACATCTACATTTTAGCATCAATAGGCATATTCATCCTCTTGCTGGCGTGCATCAATTTTATGAATCTTACTACCGCCAAAGCTTCCCAACGATCCTCTGAAGTGGGCGTACGAAAATCATTGGGCGCCACGCGCCAAAACCTGATCCGCCAATTCCTGGGCGAATCGATGACCATCGTGTTTGTTGCCATGGCATTTGCTCTGATTATTGTGCAATTGGCGCTGCCTGTTTTTAACGAAGTAACCCAAAAAACACTGAGCATCAACGCCACCAACATCACGGGTATACTATCTGCCCTGGCGTTTATCGGGTTGGTTACCGGTGTGGTAGCCGGCAGTTACCCGGCATTTTTTCTGTCCTCCTTTCAACCGGCCGTTGTTCTTAAAGACAAACGATTAAGCGGAGGCAATTCAAACTTCCTGCGAAAAGGATTGGTAGTTTTTCAGTTTATCATTTCCATATCGCTTATTTCCTCCATCGTTATTATTCAACGCCAATTGAATTTTATTCAAAGCAAGCCGCTGGGGTTTGACCCGGAATACCGCCTGATGGTTCCACTCCGGACAAACGAAGCCAAGCAGCAATACCTGCAATTGAAAAATGCCTTTGCACAAATTACCGGAATCGAAAAAATTTCGGCTGCCCGAAGCCTGCCCTCTACGCCTATGTTGAGTGATTTCGCGGTTTATCCGCAAGGTTCGTCACCCGACCGGGGTATTATACATCGAAACACGATGGTCGATGAAAACTATTTTGACGTTCTCGACATCAAGTTAATTGCCGGCCGAGGCCTGGTGTATGAAACCGACAGCTTTTCGTGGAATAATACAAACCGTAAAGTACTGGTAAATAAAGCGAGTTTGAATGTTTTTAATATTCCGTTGGAAGAAGCCGTTGGCACTGTTTTATTGTCGCAGTATGAAACCACTACCTACCATCATGAAATTGTTGGCGTACTCGATGACTTCCACCAGTTTTCACTACACCAACCTATTGGCCCCCTGCTTTTTTACATACCGGTAAACCGAGGCTCGTTTAATTTTATTGTGGCAACCGTGAATAAACAGAATTACAAAAATGTGATCAGTCAGGTGGAGGGCAAATGGAAAGAGGTTGTTCATAACACACCTTTTGAAATTGACTTTTTATCCGACAGCGTAGGCCGGCAATACCAAAACGATCAGCGAGTATCCGCCATCATCACGGTATTTACCCTGTTGGCCATTATTATTTCCTGCCTCGGTCTTTATGGCTTATCCGTTTATGTTGCCGAACGAAAAGTAAAGGAAATCGGTATCCGGAAAGTACTGGGTGGAACGGCCACCAGTATCGTGGTACTCCTCTCGAGGGATTACATGAAACTGGTTGTTGTCGCGTTGATTATTTCCGTACCAATAGGCTACTATGCCATGAACGTATGGCTGGAAAGTTTTGCTTACAAAATAGAACTCAATGCCTGGGTGTTTATCATCACCGGCATCATCGCCCTGGTTATTGCGTGGCTAACGGTGGGGTTTGAGTCGGTTAAAGCTGCGCTCTCCAACCCGGTGAACTCTTTACGAAACGAATAATGCTGATACACTATGTTCTTTAATTACCTCAAAATTACACTTCGCAACCTGCAGCGTAATGTAACCTACTCCTTCATTAACATTTTCGGGTTAGCCATCGGCATTGCCTGCAGCATCCTGATTTTGTTGTGGATCTCGGATGAATACCAGTTCGATCGCTTCCATGATAAGCGTGACCGGTTGTATAAAGTCCACATGAACCAGGAGTTTACCAAAGGCCTAAGCACCCAGATTGCGTTACCTTATCCCCTGAAGGAAGCCTTGAAGGAACAATCCAGTGGCATCAAATATTCGGTTATCACCAATTGGGGCGAAGGGCAAATGCTCCACGCCAACGACATCAAGATAACCAAGGTGGGCATGAGTGCGAGTGAAGATTTTTTCAAGATGTTTTCCTTTCGCATGATCCACGGAGATGCAAACACCGCGTTAGATGATCCTGCCTCTATCGTGTTAACCCAATCCACGGCACAGGCTTTGTTTGGCGATGACGATCCGATGGGGCAACTGATTAAGGTGGATAACGACCGTGAACAGAAAGTTACAGGCGTTATTGCAGATGTGCCGGATCAGTCATCGATTACGTTTGCTTACGTGTTGCCTTTCAGTTATTACGAAGCCACCCAGGAATGGGTGCGCAACTCGCGCGAAAACTGGGGCAACAATTCCTTTCAGATGTATGTTGAGTTATACCCGGAAACCAGCGTAGCCGAGGTCAATGCGTCTATTAAAGACATTGTTAAAAGTAACCTGACGGATAACAACACCAACCCGGAGGTTTTTCTACACCCCATCACCAAACTCCGGCTGTATTCAAACTTTGAAAACGGCAAGCCTTCGGGTGGCATGATTGAGTACGTTAACCTGTTTGGCGCAATTGCCATTTTTGTATTGATTATTGCCTGCATCAATTTTATGAACCTGGCCACCGCACGCTCGGAAAAACGAGCGCGCGAAGTGGGCATCCGGAAAAGCATCGGCTCGCGAAAGAAGGAACTGGTCATTCAATTCCTCGGTGAATCCTTGCTGATAACCCTGATCGCTTTTCTGCTGGCCATTATCCTGGTTGAGCTCTCGTTGCCGGCTTACAATACGCTGGTGAAGAAAAAACTGTTTATCGATTACGCCAACCCCTACCTGTGGGCAGCGGCTGGTTCGCTTATCCTGTTCACCGGCACGATTGCCGGAAGTTATCCAGCCTTTTACTTATCCTCCTTTCAGCCGGCTACCGTGTTGAAGGGCAAAATTCAAACCGGAAAGAACTCCGGCTTACCCCGTAAAATATTGGTAACTCTTCAGTTTGGATTTTCCATTTTCCTGATCATTGGCACGGTGGTAATCTACCAACAGATTATGCATGTTAAAGACCGCGAGGTTGGCTACAATCGTGAGAACCTGATGATGGTTTGGACTAACAACGAATTGGAAAGTGACTATCAAACCGTTAAAAACGAATTGATCAACACCGGGGCGGTGGTTTCGGTTTGTAAATCCAACAGCCCGATTACTTCCATCTTTTCCAACAATACGGTTGAATGGCCCGGCATGGAGCCCGGAACGCGCGTGGTTTTCACCACCATTGCCACCGAATACGACTACACCAAAACGATGGGTGTAAACTTAATTGAGGGTCGGGATTTTTCACCCGACTACAATGATTCATCCAATGTAGTAATCAATCAGGCCGCTGTGGATGTTATGGAACTTACCGAACCGATCGGGTCGAAGTTGAATATGTGGGGTGGTGAATGGACGATTGTTGGCGTAGCCGAAAACATTATTATGGGTTCTCCCTACGAACCGGTACAGCCGATGGTTATCGTGTTTATTCCCGGCTGGACCAGCACCATCTCCATCCGGCTTGAAAAAACAACCGACCTGAACGCATCGATCAGCAAAGTGGAAGACGTATTTAAAAAATTCAACCCTACCTATCCGTTTGCTTACCGGTTTGCCGATGTAGAGTTCGAAAAGAAGTTTTCAACCATTAACCTGATCAGCAGTCTGGCCAGTATTTTTGCCACGCTTGCGCTGATCATCACAACCCTCGGGCTTTTCGGGTTGGCTGCCTTTACGGCCGAACAGCGTTCAAAAGAAGTGAGCATCCGAAAAGTATTAGGCGCCTCCGTAACCGGCCTGGTCATGCTGATTTCCAAAGACTTTACCCGATTGGTGTTTGTGGCGTTTGCCGTTGCTTCGCCCATTGCCTGGTGGTTTTTGTCGGGATTTCTCGAACGCTATCCATACCGGGTGGTTATCGCCTGGTGGGTATTACCGGCAGCGGGGCTTTCTGCGCTGGTTGTAGCGTTACTCATTGTAAGCACGCAGGCCTTACGGGCAGCAACTACCAATCCGGTGAATCATTTACGAAATGAATAAACGTTGTGACATAAACATGCCGGGGATGAATGGTTGGGAATTTTTGAAAGCATTGCATGAACTTGAGCCCCCAAACCAGAAAACCTGCGTAGTCTTCCTTACAACCTCCGAAAATCCGGACGATAAAATAAAAGCCGCTGCATTGAATGCGGGATTTAAAACCAAACCCCTTACAAAAGAAATGCTGGTTGAAATAATCGATCAGCACTTTTCAGACTAATGTGACGGTTCGTCTCCGTGCTTGGTTTTTTTGGGATGGCACTCAATTTTCCAGTCTTTTGCCAGGGCTAGTTTTCCGGTTTCGGCTTTTTTTACGATGTCCTCCTTTTTTGATTTGCACCCGTTATCTATAAAATGATAGGGAACATCGTTGATCAGAAAGTTATAATGGCAGGTACGGGTAGCATGCTGGCGTTTCACACATTCAAGCTTAACTTCCTGGCGGAGAGATGTCCAGCCAGCTAAACTCATCACCGTTAAAAACAGAAGGATCGATTTTTTCATAGCTTAAAGTTAACCTGTAAAAACAAAGACTGTGCTAAAAAAATAAAAAAACCCCGAAGCGCGTGCCCGGGGCTTTTATATTCATGCGCTAAACCATCAGTACCGGTAGTATTCCGGCTTATACGGACCGGCAATTTCCACGCCAATGTATTTGGCTTGCTTTTCATTCAGTTGCTCCAACTCCACACCAATTTTCTTCAAATGCAGGCGGGCCACTTTCTCATCCAGGTGTTTGGGCAACATGTACACCTTATTCTCGTACTGGCCGTTGTTGTTCCACAATTCTATTTGCGCCAGAGTTTGGTTGGAGAACGAATTGGACATCACAAACGAAGGATGCCCCGTAGCGCAACCCAGGTTTACCAAACGGCCTTCGGCCAGCAGAATGATCTGGTTGCCGTTTTTCAGGGTAACTAAATCCACCTGAGGTTTAACCGTATCCCACTCGCCATTCGCACGCAACCAGGCTACATCAATCTCATTATCAAAATGCCCGATGTTGCATACAATGGCCTTGTCTTTCATCTTTTCAAAATGACGAGCCGAAACAATGTCGCAATTGCCGGTTGCGGTTACCACAATATCAACTTCGCCAACCACATCATCCATTTTCTTTACTGCAAAACCATCCATGGCTGCCTGCAGCGCGCAGATCGGGTCGATTTCGGTTACGATAACCCGCGCACCGGCTCCCCGCAAGGAGGCAGCCGAACCTTTACCCACATCGCCATAGCCGGCCACTACGGCTACTTTACCGGCAATCATCACATCGGTAGCCCTACGGATAGCATCTACCAGCGATTCTTTACAGCCGTACTTATTATCAAACTTCGATTTGGTTACCGAGTCATTGATGTTGATGGCAGGCAGCGGAAGCTTTCCGTTTACTTCGCGTTCCATCAGGCGGTGAACACCTGTAGTGGTCTCTTCTGAGATGCCTTTGATGCCGGCAATCAATTCGGGAAAACGATCCAACACCATGTTGGTCAGATCGCCACCGTCATCCAGAATCATGTTCAACGGTTGATTATCCGAAAAAGCGTATAGGGTTTGTTCAATGCACCAGTCGAACTCCTGTTCGTTCATGCCCTTCCAGGCAAATACGGGAATACCAACAGCAGCAATAGCGGCTGCGGCATGATCCTGGGTTGAAAATATATTGCACGATGACCAGGAAACTTCAGCACCCAGTTCAATCAGTGTTTCAATTAACACCGCGGTCTGAATGGTCATATGAAGGCACCCTGCTATGCGGGCGCCTTTGAGGGGTTTTTGCGGACCGTATTCTTCGCGAATGGCCATCAAGCCGGGCATTTCGGCTTCTGCCAGTTTAATTTCTTTTCTTCCCCAATCAGCCAGGGAAATGTTTTTAACCTTAAATTTGAGTGTATCTACCATTTTGTTTGAAATTTCGGTTTATAAGAGACTTTTTTCGGGCCTGCGGGCGTAAAAATACCACAAAGGTTTTAAAAATCCTTAACGGTTAACCCAATGGTTGAATAACGTCTGTTCCGTAAAATAGTTTGTGCTATCCGATGGGTAGTCTAATCCTTACCTTTCTTCTTCGATTCTTTCTTGTCTTTTTTGATCGGAGGCTTGGTACCGTCTAATACTTCATGGTTGAACACCGATGCCCAAATGCTGGTTTTGCCCTCATCCATCCGTGTCCATGCCACTGCAATTCTTCCGCCATAGGCTGAAACATTCAGGTAATCGCCAAAGAATACATCCGGTTGAGGTTTGAAGGGTTCATTGCTGATTTTGCTATTCTTAAACGTACTGCCATTGTCGGTTGACCAGGCCAGGTACACATCGGTTTGCTCATCGTCATAAGCGCTGCGGTCGTAGTACACAATGTAGATGTAACCGGTTTCGGGGTCCACCGACATCCATGGCGAAAACTGATGCTTGCCCGGCTCATCGTTGTTGATGCGCATGGGTTGTGTCCAGTTATCGCCAAAATTATACGAGCGGATAAACCAGATGTCGGTGTCGTGTTCACCGTTTCGCTGATCGGCCCACACCAGGTATAAAGCGCCACTGAATTTTCCTTTTGAGTTATCGGTTCGGAGTACAGGCATACCGTTGGCACGGTCAATGCCGGGAATCACCATGTTCCAGCCGCCAACCTGTTCAACTACGGCAATGTCGTTCGTTAGCCAGGTGTTACCTTCGTTGAACGAACGATCCAGAAAGATTACACCTTCGTTGGACCAGGCGACAAAAATTTTTCCATCGTTGGTAACAGCCGGCACGGCCCCCTGGGTGGTGTTGTCATCATCCAAACAATCACCCGGAAATTGGGAGAGTTGAACCGGCTTTGACCATTTGCTTCCGTTGGATGACTGGCTGAACAAAATTACCGATTTGCATTCCGGGTTATCGCTTCCATATTTATCAAACTGTGTCCAGGTAACATACACCTTTCCTTTCCGGTCGGTTGTGGCCCACGGTTTATCCTGATCCTTGGGCGGATTATACCCGATGGATTCGCCCTTGCTCCAGCTTACACCGCCATCTTTTGAACGCTGAACAACAATGCGGTCCAGCACCTCATCGCTCGCCCAGTTTTTACCGGTGGGGTCTGACAAGTGGAAGTAATAGAAGTTGCCGGAGAAATCGGAGATTATTACCGGATCGCCCCACACACCATATTCCGATTCGAGGGTCGACTTTGTCCAGGTAGTACCCCCATCGGTAGAATAATACACATTGTTAATGACTGATCCGGCAACGATAACATCGCGGTTTTTATAACTGATGGCAATGGAGGGCTCGCTCGGGTAACGACCCGTTTCGTTGGGGCTGTTGTCCAGCAAAATGTTTTTAAACTGCGCCTGGGCGCTTGAATGAACAGTACCCAGCACGCAAATCCAAACCAGAAATCTCATACGATTGACCATAAGTGGTGAAATAAACAAAATCGCTGATGGGATTCAAGGATTTGATTATCTTCAAACGCAAATAAAAATTGTATGTCGACAGAGAAACGATTACTGGTTGTCTTTATTCAATTTTTACGCGATCGGTTTAATCTTGAAACAGACAAAGCTGATGAAGAGGAGACCCTCGAATACATCCGAAAGGGCGTTGAATTTAAAGGTACCAATCTTTGGATTCTTGTTTTTGCCATTCTCATTGCCTCCATTGGATTAAATGTTAATTCTACGGCTGTTATTATTGGCGCGATGCTCATATCACCCCTTATGGGGCCAATTTTAGGCATTGGCACCGGGGTAGCCATTAACGACCTCGACTTGCTCAAACGGGCCTTCAAGAACCTGATGATTGCCACCATTTTTAGTGTGGTCACCTCAACACTCTATTTCCTCATCAGCCCTTTAAGTACTGCGCAATCGGAACTGTTGGCACGAACCAATCCCACCATTTGGGATGTGATGATTGCCTTTTTCGGAGGGCTGGCCGGAATAGTTGCGGGATCGAGAAAGGAGAAGAGCACGGCAATTCCGGGTGTTGCCATTGCCACAGCCCTGATGCCGCCCTTGTGCACAGCCGGTTTTGGCCTGGCCACCGGTAACATGTATTATTTCATGGGCGCTTTCTATCTCTATTTTATAAACAGTGTATTCATTAGCCTGGCCACCTTCCTGATCGTCCGGTTTTTGAAATATCCACGCAAGGAATTTATGGATGCGGGCCGTGCCCGGCAGGTAAAAACGTGGATTTACTTTTTTGTTATTATAACCATCATTCCCAGTACATACCTTGCCTGGCAAACAGTAAGGCTGAGCATTTTTGAACGGAATGCCATGCGGTTTATAGAGCAGGAATTGAATTTTGAAAATTCCCGGGTTATCAGTCGTGATTTTCGATATGATTCAAAAGTACAGCGCATTGAGGTAACACTCTTTGGTGAACCGGTGTCGCAGGAAATAATAGAAAATGTCCGTAGTCAACTTCCCTTTTACGGACTTCCGAAAGCAGAACTGTTTATTTTGCAAGGTTATGATGCCACAATAGACCAAGCCACCCTTACCAGCAATATCCGAAGCGGAGTTATTGAAGAATTATACCGGCAAAATGAAGAGTCGCTACGCACAAAGGATGAACAAATTAAATTCCTTGAACGTGAGCTGTCGCGTATGAAGACTATTTCAACCACTTCAAGGGAAATTTCGCCCGAACTTAAGGCCCTTTTTCCTACGGTTACCAACTTCAGCATTAATCAAAACCTGATGATCCGTATGGATTCCATAAAACAAGATACGGTTTACATTGCCTACCTTAAATTTTCCAGGCGACCCGGAAAAGATGAATTAAAAAAACTGGAAGCGTGGCTCAAGGCCAGGGTAAAAACCAAAGACCTTCAATTGGTAATCGAATAGCTTATTTTATTTCTTCACCCGGCTTTGTTTTCCAGCGTTCGTGCAACCATAACCATTGCGCGGGGTGTTTGCGGATTTCAGCCTCCACAATATCAGTAAGTTTTTGCGTATTGGTAATAATGTCTGCTTGCTCGTTTCCAGTAACTGTCAATTCAACTTCCGGATAAAAATTCACTTCCTGCATGCCGTCTTTGCGTAAGTGATAAAACACGGGTACAATAGCTGCACCGGTACGAAGGGCCAGTAAGGTTGCACCAATGGGTGTGGCACAGGGGGTGCCGAAAAAGTTTACAAATACACTTTTCACTTTGGTATCCTGATCAATAAGAATGGCGATGGTTTCACCCGACTTCAAAGCCTTCATTAGCCGCACCGTTTCTTTGCCGCGTTCAATCAGTATGGCGCCAAACTTCCTTCGCACTTCCCATAACATTTCAGTCAGGCGGGGATCCTTGGTAGGTGTGCCGATAATCAGCGGCTTATAGCCGTGAAAGGCCAATTCGGTTGCTACAAATTCAAAGGCCCCGAAGTGGGCTGTCATAAAGATCACCCCTTTGCCTTTTTCAAACGCCTTCCGGGCAAATTCTTCTCCATTGGCTACCCTGATTTTTGCAAATGCCTCACGATCCAGAATTTTAAACGCCCGGAAAATATCGCCCGCGTTTCTTCCCATCAGGTTAAATACCTCATGGGTAAGCGCCTGGATTTCTAGTTCTGTTTTTTCCGAACCAAAGGCGATAGTTAAATGCTTACGGGTAAGTTTGCGGGTTTTCGGGGCCAGGTAATAGGCCATGCTGCCTAAAATTCCGCAGAACGATTGCCACGCTTTCCGTGGAAACAACCGGGATATAAAAATCATAATCTGAATCAACCCCCAAAGCAGCGGATAGCGTATCTTTCTGCGTAACTTCTTAAATTTCTTCGATTTCATAAGAAAGCGCGAAGATACTTTTTTTGTATGAAAACCCTGATTCTTGTACGCCACGCCAAAAGCAGTTGGGATAATCCATCGCAGGGAGATTTTGATCGGCCACTTAACCATCGCGGTCTACGCGATGCTCCCCGTATGGCCAAGCGGTTTAAGGAAAAAAATCTTACCCCGGGGTTGCTGCTGGCCAGTCCGGCTAACCGGGCGTTAACCACCGCCCGAATACTAGCCGAAGGCATTGAGTACCCGGTTGAAAACATTCAAACCGACCGATCCATCTACCATGCAGATGAAGAGGAATTGCTGGCGATTGTCCAACGGCTTCCCGATACGGTAAACGTAGTGATGTTGTTCGGGCATAATCCCGGATTTACGGATTTTGCCAACAGCTTAACCAACAGCCGCATTGATAACATTCCTACGTGTGGAATTTTTGCCTGCCGGTTTGATGTGAACGGCTGGCGCAACATCACCTGGGGAAAGGGCGTGGTGCTGTTTTTTGACTACCCCAAAAATGCAGGTTAGAAACCCGTTGAAATCAAATCAACCGCTCGTTTTTTTAACAAGCCAATCTCGCGAAAGCGGTACCCAAAAACCATACGCAAGGTGGAGTTGGTATTGGAGAATCGAAACGATGAAAAAGTGGCATTCCGGGTTTGTTTATTGAAGCCAACTCCGCCAAAAAAACGATCGCCATTATATCCCAACCCCATTCGTAAAGAAGCGATGCCATTAATTGCTGAGGCGTAATGCTCCACGCCTGTCTCTTCGTATTGCATCCAGTGTTGTGCCGGGCCGGCCGTTACGGTTCCATTAATAAATAATTTTTTCCAGATCAATGTATACGAATACCCTGCAGCAAGATTCAAGGTAGTGTGGCGAAGTTTATTAAAGGCTGAGCCTTCACCCATGGTAACCCTGGATTCGGCCGTTAAAATGGCCGAATCGGCTTTAAGGATAAATGCATTAAGGGCTCCGCCAATCAGGAGGGAGCCTCCGCTCTTAAGCTGTCGGTCAACGAAATTAAATGCCGATCGTAAAGAAAACTTCCGGTGGTTAAGTACATACAATCCGCCTAAACCAACATTGCGCGTGCGGATGTCGGCACGTTGCGGGTATGGATTTCCGGCCGGGATGATTACTCGGTTGTCGTCCATATAAAAACCGGAATAGCGTTGAAAGTAGATGTCGGCTGCAAATTTTCGGGCGGTGATGTTGGCTTGCATATCGCGTACAGCCGATTCACCATAAATGGCTTTTCGTTTTTCGTTCAGCGGAATAGAAAAAGTAACTTCGGCCATTACTTCAAACAGGTATGCTCCAGCCCCTAATGAAAATGCGTTGTTCGGATAAAAATTTACCCGTTGATTATTGTCTTCGATATCGCGTACATGGAAAGAAAGTTGGCGTTGCTTTAATACCGGCCAAAGCATAAACCGCTCCGGGTATTCCTGAATGTAATGTGCCCGCAACGAATCGCTCTCACGTTGCGCAGCAGCAACGCAACTTATCAGCAACCCAAGTAAAAGGGATGTGCACCTGGTCATTAAAGAATATACTCGCTTAAGTCTTTATTCTTCGCCAAACTGCTCAACCGATCATGTACCATATCGGCCGTAATGCTGATGCGCGCATTCGGTTCAATCTTGTCTGGCACATCAAACAAAAACTCATTCAACAACTTGCTCATTACGGTATGCAATCTTCGGGCACCAATATTCTCAACGGATTCGTTGATGGCAAAAGCGGTTTTGGCCAATTCTTCAATGGCACCGTCAGTAAATTCTATAAATACACCTTCAGCCTCAAACAGCGCCTGGTATTGGCGGGTTAATGCGTTCTTGGGTTCTTTTAAAATCCGGATGAAATCTTCACGGGTCAGGTTATCCAACTCGACCCGAATAGGGAAGCGTCCCTGTAATTCAGGAATAAGATCAGAAGGTTTGCTGATGTGAAACGCCCCTGCGGCAACAAACAACACATGGTCGGTTCGGATTACACCGTATTTGGTATTTACCGTACTGCCTTCCACAATGGGTAGCAGGTCGCGCTGCACGCCTTCGCGGCTCACATCCGGTCCGCCACCTCCTTTTTTGGAACCCGAAGCAATCTTATCAATCTCATCAATAAAAATTATTCCGGAATTTTCGGCCAATTGAATGGCCTCATCTTTCACATCGTCCATGTCAATAAGTTTAGAAGCTTCTTCTTCCAACAACAACCTTCGGGCTTCCTCCACCGATACTTTGCGCTTCTTTGGTTTTTTGGGCATCATGCCGCTCAGCATTTCCTGGATGTTCATCATGGATACTTCATCCATCATACCCGCTCCAATCATGCCGATGTTTGGCGTGCCTCCGGGTTTAATATGGATGTCGATCTTGCGCTCCTCCAACTCACCGTTCTTCAATTTATCACGAAAGTGTGCCCTGGTTCGTTCATTCAATTCAAGGTCATTCATGGGAACATCGGTGGGGGCAATGTCTTGAACGGCAAACCCGCTGCGTGCCGGTTGGGGTTGAGTGCGCAGTGGAGGAATGAGCGCGTCCAGAATAATATCCTCAACAGCCTGGGCTGCCTTCTCTTTAACTTCCTCCTTTTTTCTGGCTTTCACCATGTTCACCGATTGTTCTACCAGGTCGCGAACCATGCTCTCTACATCGCGGCCAACATAACCCACCTCGGTAAACTTGGAAGCTTCAACTTTTACGAAAGGGGCATCGGCTAAACGGGCAAGTCTGCGGGCTATTTCCGTTTTACCCACTCCGGTTGCACCGATCATTAAGATATTGTTCGGAATGATATCCGCCCGGATATCGCTTTGCACGTTCATGCGTCTCCACCGGTTGCGCAAGGCAATGGCTACGTTGCGCTTGGCATCGTTCTGACCGATGATGTATTTATCAAGTTCGGCAACAATTTGCTGAGGTGTTAAGTAAGTTGAATCCATCATAAGGCTCTCTTTCTAAAAATCATGTGTTCGATATCCGAAGCTATTGTAAAGGTATAATTGGCATTTCCTACACCATAACGACTGCGGCTGAAGATTAGGTTCAATGATTTTATTTTTGCGGCTAAACCAAAGGTAAATCCTGCTCCACCCCCGCGTGCTTCCGTTTTTAACTCTTTTTGCCGTAAAAAATTATAACCCGCCAACACCTGTACATGGGGATGAAGCAGAATTTCCGCTCCGACATTGATATGGCTCATGACCTTCTCGAGTGTTTTGAGGTTCTCCTCATCAAACGGGTCATCGTACACTTTGCCGGGTCGGGTTAGGTTGTAGGCCGTAAAGCTAAAACGAAAAGGCATGTGTTCAGGCTTAAAGGTTATACCGGCCTGAACATCGAACGGGAGACTGGTTGCACTGGTTTCTGAAAACTCCGACAAGGCAAATCCGAAATTTTTAATCGCCAGTCCGATGGTTAAGTCCTTATCGGGATGAATAAACACACCGCCAAGGTCAACCAGAATGGCCGAAGCCCGAAAACCGGCCAGGTTTGAGAATACGGTTTTAAGATTAGCGCCAAGCCTGAAGAACGAAACCTGGTGACTTTTGCCGATGACCAATGCGGTTTCACCCGAACGAAATTGACCTGCTGGGGCACCCGTTGCGTCATAACTTTCAATATCACCGTAACTAATATGTTGTACCCCAAATGCTAAAGTTCCGATTTTATTAAAGGTATGAGCATACACGAAGGAAGCCTGGCCAATGTCGGCCACATGAAACAGGTAACTGGCCGATGCCCAACCGGCCAATGAATCGCCTGTTAAGGCAGGGTTGCTGAACAAAAAGTTTATGTCTTTATCGGCATGAGAAACATTTACACCCCCCATTGCCGCAAGCCTTGCGTGAGGGGGAAGGTTCAGAAATTCAAACGATGAACGACCGCCATACTGAGCCCAAACCGAACTACTCCCAATTAGCCATAAAAAAGTAAAAGCTTTGTACACGTGGTCTGCTTAAGATCAGCAAATTAGCATTGAAATCAGTTAGTCGAAAATATCCGGTGGAAACTTAACTTACGGCACCTTGTTTTTGATCGGTGAACGAAAACTTTAAAGGTTTTTTCACCCGGTCTTTCAATAATGCCATTTTTAGTACATCGTCAACGGTGTCTACATAATGAAATACCAGGCCTTTAATGTAGTGAGCTTCAATTTCTTCGATGTCCTTTTTGTTTTTTGCACTTAACATTATCTCCTTAATGCCACTTCGCTTGGCCGCCAGTATTTTCTCTTTGATGCCGCCTACCGGCAATACTTTTCCGCGCAATGTAATTTCGCCCGTCATGGCCACTTTTGCTTTTACTTTACGTTGGGTATAGATGGAAGCCAGCGAAGTAAAAATCGTGATCCCGGCTGACGGTCCGTCTTTTGGAACGGCTCCTGCCGGAACGTGGATGTGCAAATCATATTGCTGAAACAAGCGGTGGTCGATGTCCAGGGTTTCGGCATTTGATTTCAGGTACGACAGGGCCGCCACTGCCGACTCTTTCATTACATCGCCCAACTGACCTGAAATGGTTAATGTGCCTTTGCCTTTACTCAAGCTTGATTCAACAAAAAGGATTTCCCCGCCTACTTGTGTCCAGGCTAAACCGGTTACGATCCCTGCAATTTCATTTCCCTGGTATAATTCTTCATCAAATATTTCGGCTCCCAACACTTTACGCACGATTGTTTCCGTTACAATTTTGTCGTACGCTTCTTCCATGGCCACCGACTTGGCAATGTTTCTCACCAACGAGCCGATTTTGCGTTCAAGATTACGCACTCCCGATTCGCGCGTATAGCCCTCAATAATTTTAGCGATCGCCTTTCTGCCGATCTTTACCTGCGGAGGTTTCAATCCGTGTTCGCTCAGTTGCTTTGGCACCAGGTGTTGAAGGGCAATTTCAATTTTTTCTTCCTGGGTATAGCCGGTAATCTCAATGATTTCCATCCGATCGCGTAAAGCGGGATGTATGGTATCCAATGAATTGGCTGTGGCAATAAACAGCACTTTTGAAAGATCGTATTCTACTTCCAGGTAGTTATCGCCAAACGTACTGTTCTGCTCCGGGTCAAGCACTTCCAGTAAGGCCGAAGATGGATCCCCGCGGAAATCGGCTCGAACCTTATCAATCTCATCCAAAATAAAAACCGGGTTTGCCGACTGTGCTTTTTTGATATTCTGCAATATCTTGCCCGGCATAGCCCCGATGTAGGTTTTACGATGCCCACGAATTTCGGCCTCATCATGAACGCCACCCAGCGACATGCGTACGTATTTCCTGTTCAACGCTTTAGCAATGGAACGGCCCAGTGAAGTTTTTCCTACACCCGGAGGTCCGTACAAGCAAAGGATCGGGCCCTTCATATCCTGCTTTAGTTTCAACACCGCCAGGTATTCAAGAATACGAATCTTCACTTTCTCCAAACCAAAGTGATCCTTGTCGAGAATTTTCCGGGCATGCTTTAAATCAAAGTTATCCTCCGTGAATTCACTCCATGGAATATCGAGCAAGAATTCTACATAATTCATCGCAATGGGATAATCGGGTGCAGCCGGGTTGGTGCGTAATAATTTATCCAACTCCTTGTTAAAATGCTCGGCTACATTTTTTGGCCACTTCTTACTTTCACCACGCTTGCGCAAGGCTTCAATTTCTTTATCGGGTGTGTCGTACCCCAATTCATCCTGGAGCACTTTAATCTGCTGCCGCAGAAAATAATCGCGTTGCTGCTGATCGATGTCGGTGTGTACTTTGCGCTGAATTTCATTTTTAATTTCCAGCATCTGAATTTCCCGCAGCATAAACTGCAACAACAGTGTGCCGCGATCGACAATGTTCTGAGTTTCCAAAATCCGTTGCTTGTCGCTCACTTCAACGTTGAGGTTGGAAGAAAGAAAATGGATAAGGAACGGTGTACTTTGAATATTATCCAACGCCACGTGCGCTTCCTGCGGAATTTCCGGATTAAGTTTTAAAATTTTAAAAGCCGAGTCTTTTAATGACTGCACCAGCGCCTGCACCTCTTTATTATCAAGCTCAATCGAAACCTCAGGATGCAACTCAACCTTAGCGGTAAGGTAGGGCTCTTCCTGGATAAATTCTTTTACTTCAAACCTGTTCTTACCCTGGATGATGATGGTGGTGTTGCCATCGGGCAATACCAGCATTTTGATGATGCGGGCTACGGTGCCGGTGCGATAGATTTCTTCGGTGGAGGGTTCTTCGGCCTGCGCATTCTTTTGCGCCACTACACCAATTATCTTATTGCCCTGGTTTGCTTTCTTTACCAGTTTAATCGACTTCTGCCGGCCAACGGTAATGGGAATAACCACGCCTGGAAAAAGTACAGTATTCTTTATAGGAAGGATGGAAAGTTCATCGGGAAGATCATCTTGCTTGAGATCACTTTCCTGTTCAGGATTGATGAGTTGTATAAAATCATCGGTTTCTTCCTGAACCATCTGAATCGGTAATGCTTTAAACATGCAAAAAAGTGTCAATTTGGCACACGGCCGGTGTAATCAATAGGCTAAAACAATGGCGGCTATACTGGTCAATAGTAATGCCAGCCAAGTTGTAAAAGAAACGAAATAATGGCAACTTTAACGATGGGATCAGCTTTGACTTAAAGACCTCGTTGTGAAAAAGCATTTTTTGATCTACTTATCCATTTTTTCCCTGTTTGCTACCCTTCCGGCAATTAGCCAAAAACCCGGAAAAAAATACAAAGCAGCCGGAGTGATTAGCCTGAATGATAGCCTGACAACTTACAGCCAATCTGACATTTTTGTTTTCCCCAACATCAACAAATTACCCTACTATTTCGATAAAAATAAGTACCAGAAAATCACTCAACTGGATGCCGCTACACAAGGTCGGGAATTATATCCATTACTGAAGGAGTATGTCCGGAATTTTGGTGTTGAAAATTTTTCGCGCAACACGGGCATGCTTTGGCAACTCGCTAAGCTATCGGAAAAGTACGGGCCGCCCGGTGAATCGATATTATTTTACAAGCTGGTGCTCAAGCATCATCAACAAGGTATCGACATCAACAAAGTACAACAGGAATACAATCTGCTAACGGAAAACCAGAAAGACTACTATGTTCCCCTGAAACAGTATTACGAATTGGTGGAGTATCGTAAAGAAATTGATACGCTTCGCCCACCTCATGGTGTGTTGCTGAATATGGGCTACACCGTTAACTCACCGAAAGCCGATTATGCACCCACCATCGGCAATGTGGACACCATTCTGTTGTTTACTTCCAAGCGAAACATTCATGCACAATCGCTGGAAAGAAAATATGATGAAGATCTTTTTTTCAGTGTACAGGAATGGGGTGTATGGATGGATGCCCAGGAGTTTAAAACCATCAACACCAGTTATAACGAAGGCTCGGCTTGTTTAAGTAAAGATGGCAAGCGACTTTTTTTTGCACGTTGCGACTCACCCGACTCGCAGGGGAGCTGCGATATTTTTGTTGCCGAACTAAAAGCCGACAGCACCTGGGGCAATGTGCGCAACCTCGGACCAAATATCAACACAGTGTTTTGGGATTCGCACCCTTCGCTTTCACACAGCGGTGATACGCTATTCTTTTCGTCTGATCGCAAGGGTGGATTCGGCATGACCGATATTTATTTCTCGGTAAAGGATAAAAAAGGCAATTGGCAAAAAGCGCAGAACATCGGGCCGATCATCAACACCCGCGGGCAAGAGGTAAGTCCCTTTTTTCATCATCGATTTAAAGTGTTGTACTTCAGTTCAAACGGGCACCCGCTCAATTTTGGCGACTTCGATATTTACAAATCGTACAGCTATGGGCATGTGTGGGGAGAACCGAAAAACATTGGGCCGTTAGTGAATGGACCCGGTAGCGAGTATTACTTTACCATCGACTCCAAATCATCGTTGCTGTATTATGCTCGCTCGGAAGATGAAAACCCTGCCGATCTCGACCTCCACTCCTTTCCGGTACCTATGGAAGCCCAGCCGGAAGCCATTGCCCGGTTAAGAGGATCGCTTACCAACACGCAAACCAAGCAGCCCATGCGCGGCATCGTTTCCATCATCGATCTGGATCATGGCGTGGAGGTGGCTCCGAAATTTTTACGTCCGGATGGAACTTTTGATTTCAACCTGATTAACCAACGCAATTACCTGCTGATTATCCAGGGCGATGATTTTTTCAGAATTGAAGAAATCTTCTTCATGGATGGCGATATGGAAATCAATAAAGAAACCGAACCACTTGAAAGTAAAATCGCCTTTAAGTCGCTTGAATTTGAAAGCAGCAAAGCCGACATCCTGCCTACCATGCACGATGATCTAAGCAAACTTGCCAATTTTCTGATTGATCACCCCGGGTTAAAATTATCCATCAGCGGGCATACCGATTCTGAAGGGAAAGCCGATGCCAACTTACGGTTATCGCAAGCCCGCGCTGATGCCATCCGGGCCTACCTGATGTATGAGTACAAAATTGATCCCGACCGGATAACGGCAACAGGATATGGCGGCACAAAACCCATTGTGGATGAAGTTACCGATGAAGACCGGAGGTTAAACCGCAGGGTTGAATTTGAAATTCATAGAAATCCAAGAAAAAACTAACTCCATTATCATGCGTCTGTTCACCATCCTCATCTTGCTTGCGATTTGTATTTCTGCGAAGGCACAAAAATCCGGTACTCAAAACCATTCAAGCCTTAAAGACACCTTGAACCTGCGCACGGATCCAATGTATATACTGGATGGGAAAATAATCCTGAAAGATTCTCTTCAGTTAATTGACATGACCAAGATAGAGTCCATCGAGGTACTTAAAGATTCAACTCGTACTGCGATGTACGGGCCGGGTGGACGATATGGTGTAATTCTTATTCACACCAAAAAGTCTGGATTTAAACGAAATAAAGATCAGGAATAAACAGTTGATGCTACTTAAAACAGTTTGATGATATCATTTGCAAAAATCAGTACCATCAGCGTAAGCAAAAATACCATCCCGATTTTTTGGGCAGTCTCCAGAAACTTATCCGAAGGTTTTCTGCGTGAAATCATTTCGTAACTGAGGAACATCACATGGCCGCCATCCAGGGCCGGTATGGGCAGTAAATTCATGAACGCCAGTACCAGTGATAGTACGCCCGTTAACGACCAAAAGCGTTCCCAATCCCACGTGGGGCCATAGGCCTGCATGATGCCAATCGGGCCCGACAACGATTCGCGGGGTGAAAGTACTCCTGAGATTACTTTACCGAATGCTTTTACCTGTACAACAAGCGTAGTAAAAGCGCGCTCGGTACCTAACGGGATGGATTCGACAAAACCATACGATAATTGGCGCGACATCGCATCTATCATCGGGGCGGTTTCGGCAAGAAAGCCAATGGATTTCTCTCCGGCAAAATAGGCGCTGAAGGCAACAACTTCTGTACCCCGTTGCACCTGGATGTGAATGGAATCACCGGCATTGCGCACCGCTCCATTAACCTCATCAATATACTTCACCGGAGTGCCGTTAATGTCAATCAACTTATCTCCCGCTTGTAATCCTATTCGATCGGCAACGGTTCCTTTGGCTACTTCACCTACAACGGCCTTCACCCGGAAGGAAATAAAACTGCCTACGCCTTCCTTGCGATTGAATTTCTGGATAAAATCAGCGGGGATTTGAATATCAATCAGTTCACCGTTTCGGTCAACTGTGTAATAGGCATTATCAGACAATAACGTTTCAGGTTTTAATATGTCTTGCAAATAATCGAAATCCTTGCCGTTAACCTTGACAATCTTGTCACCGGTTTTCAGCCCGATACTTTCACCCACAGGGCCCACCTGGAAACCACCGTTATTGTTAATGGCATCTTTCAAAAAATAAGTATCGCCAAAAACAAAGGTTACCCCGATAAAAATAAGAATTCCAACCAGTACGTTTACAAAAATTCCGCCCAGCATCACAATCAGCCGTTGCCACGCGGGCTTGGCGCGAAACTCCCACGGCTGCGGTTCCTGCTTCATAGCTTCGGTGTC
Organism: uncultured Roseivirgaceae bacterium; assembly: GCA_964583905.1. Lineage (GTDB taxonomy): Bacteria > Bacteroidota > Bacteroidia > Cytophagales > Cyclobacteriaceae > UBA2336. The sequence goes on along the minus strand of CAZOYJ010000010.1, from coordinate 8,414 downwards.
CAGCGACTCATCAATCATCCCCGAAATTTTTACATAACCGCCCAGCGGGATGGCGCTTAAGGCATACTCGGTTTCACCCTTTTTAAAGGAGAAAATCTTAGGCGGAAAGCCAATGGAAAATTGTTCCACGCGCATGCCAAAGTATTTGGCGGCCAGCAAGTGACCTAATTCGTGTACGGCAACCAAAATTGAAATGCTCAACAATAGCTGAGCCAGCGAAATCATCCAATCCATCAGTTAATCAGTTCTAAAGCTTTAATTCGTGTTTCTTTATCGGTTTGTACGTAATCCTCCAGGGTTGGATGTTGTACAAAACTCATTTTTTTGAGGCATTCCTCTACTATTTCAGGTATGGTGAGGAAACCAATTTTATCGGTTAAAAATTCAGCTACCGCTATTTCGTTGGCCGCATTGAGTACGCATGGCATGTTTCCACCCCTGCGCAGTGCTTCAAACGAAAGCGCAAGATTACGAAAAGTTTCGGTATCGGGCTTTTCAAATGTGAGCGAAGGGTATTGGGAAAAGTCAAAACGTGGAAAATCGGACTTAAATCGCTCCGGGTAAGAGAGCGCATATTGAATCGGCAGCCGCATATCGGGCAAGCCCATTTGCGCTTTAATGGAACCGTCCTCAAACTGAACCATGGAATGGATGATGGATTGAGGGTGTACCACCACTTCAACCTGTTCAGCGGTTAAACCGAAAAGCCACTTGGCCTCAATCACTTCAAGGCCTTTGTTCATCAACGTGGCCGAGTCGATGGTGATTTTAGCACCCATATTCCAGTTCGGATGTTTCAACGCCTGCGCCTTGCTCACCGATTTTAATTCTTCACGACTCTTACCGCGAAACGGTCCACCCGAAGCAGTCAGGATGATCTTCTCTACGGGATTATGAAATTCACCTACCAGGCATTGAAAGATGGCCGAGTGTTCCGAATCTACGGGGTAAATATTCACACCTTTATCACGCGCCAGCGAAGTGATTAACTCACCGGCCACCACCAACGTTTCTTTATTAGCTAACGCGATGTTTTTTCCCGCTTCAATGGCGCTGATAGTGGGTTTTAAACCTGAATAACCCACCAGCGCGGTAACCACCACATCAGAAGCCAGCGCATCTTCACCACAATACACTTTAATGTTGTGCGGAGCCAACGCGTCTTTTACCTTTTGGTACTGATCTTCCTTGCCGATTACAACAACATTCGGGTTGTAGTGAATGGCCTGTTCAATCAGCAAGTCGGCATTGTTTTGTGCCGTGAGCACTTCCACGACAAACCGATCCGGGTAGGCGCTGATGACCTCCAGCGCCTGTTTGCCGATGGAGCCAGTAGAGCCCAGGAGGGCGATGTGTTTAACTTCTTTCAAGAATTTAAAAGATAAGTTTTCAGATCCGCACTAACATCGGCAAGAAACTTCATTTAAGAAATCGCGTAAGCTGTCTCGTTTTTAACTGAATCTCTGGCAAAAGCTAAACAGGCCATAATTGCCTTTTTTGTTATGTGCGGGTGAGATTCAACAAGTTGATAAAAGTCCTCGCCTTCAGCTAGTTTTTCCAAAATCAACTCAACTGTAATTCGAGTTCCCTTAATAACAGGTTTACCCAGCATTATTGCGGGATCGGATGTTATGTATTTTCTCCAAACGGTTTTCATCACGGCTTCATTTAAAGTACAAATTTACTCAATTCATTGGCAATTTTCCGGTCGTTCGACAACCTGGGCACCTTATTCTGACCACCCAATTTGCCTTGCGATTTCATATACGCAATGAAGGAATTGGGTTTTAGAGCCGTGACTTTTAACGTGCGTAAGATATGTCCGGTGATTAAATCATCGTAATAAACATTGAGTTCGCGCAAATGGTTATCGAGCGTAAACGAAAATGCTTCAACATCGGCCGGAGGGTTTGCAAATTCTACAAACCACTCGTGGTGTGGCATGCCTTCCTGCGGTGTAACCTGTGGCGCTACGGTAAATTCAACCAACTCCACTTCCGGAAATTTTTCCATCGTTAGCTTCATGGCCTTTTCAACTTCCTCACCAATGACATGCTCACCGAATGCGGATATAAAATGCTTGATTCTACCGGTTACCAGCAACCGGTACGGATTCTTCGAAACAAATTTTACCGTATCGCCAATGGAGTAACCCCATAAGCCGGCATTACTGTTAATGATGAGGGCGTAGTTTTTTCCTAATTCTACTTCTTCTATGCTGAGTCTTCTGGGATTGTCGTTGAAATATTCTTCAACCGGTATAAACTCATAGAACATGCCGTTGTTTAACAAGAGTAATAACCCCGGATCGTGTTGTGAGTCCTGGTAGGCAATAAAACCTTCGGAGGCTGGGTAGGTTTCTATTGAATCAACTTTTTTTCCGATGGATTCCTCTAGCTTGGCGCGATAGGGTTCAAAGTTTACCCCGCCATACACAAACACCGAAAAGTTGGGAAATACATCCTTCACTTTTTTCCCGGTGCGGGCATGGATGCGATCAAAATACATTTGTACCCAAGGTGGAATGCCCGAGATAAGCGTCATATTGGCGTGCAGGGTCTCGTCAATAATCCGCTCCAATTTTTCTTCCCAATCTTCGATGCAATTGGTTTGGTAAGAAGGCTTCTGATTGGTGCGTAGGTATGCGGGCACCAAGTGATTGGAGATACCCGAAAGTCTACCGGTTTTGATTCCGGCAATCTCTTCCAACTCCGGACTGCCCGAAAGAAAAATCAGGTTACCATCCAGAAAGGACGAATTCCCGGTTTCATGCACATAGCTTAGCGTAGCATTTCGCGCACTTATAAAATGACTGTACTTTGACTCGCTTGAAATCGGAATATACTTTGTTCCGGATGTTGTTCCAGATGTTTTCGCCAGGTACGCTGGCTTTCCTTTCCACAACACATCCGCTTCCCCTTTGAGAATACGTTCAACGTAGGGCTTCAACTCTTCGTAATCGCGAACCGGAACATGCTTTTTTAAATCTTCATAATTCCGGATGGAGGCTAAGTCATGATCTGCACCAAAGGCCGTACGAATAGACTGGGCAACCAGGTTCTCCAGTGTTTTTTGTTGCACTTCGCCCGGCCTTGATGACCATTTTTTTGTTTGAGCTGCTGCGTAGGCGGCCAATGGTTTTGCCAGCACCGATCGAATCCCCATAAGGCGTAAAAGTAAGTACGAATTTGGAAATCCCGGTAAGAATTACCCGACTTGCATTTGACTTTCACCTGTATCTTTGCGCCACCTTACTGGTTCAACTTTTGTAAGGAATGGGGCATCTTAGGGATCAGAACCGGACAACATGAAAAACATTCTAAAAATTGCATTGATCGGCTTTTTTGCAGGAATCGCGGGCGCGTATGTCTTTTTTGAATTCATCATCAAAACGTCAGAGTGGCCGGTTAAACCTGAGCCCACTTACAACATGACAGGTTTCGATGCTGTTGAGCCCTTCGAATCGGCCGACCACTCCATTGCCGATAACAACACCGAGGGCGTGGATTTCAGTCTGGCGGCCTCACGGGCTATTCCCAGCGTGGTGTACATCAACAGTATTTTTAAGGGTACCTCCTACTCGCCCTTCGATTGGTTTTTCGGAGGAGGTGCCACCACCCAAACGCGGGTTAGCAGTGGTTCGGGTGTAATCTTTACCCAAGACGGTTACATCGTTACCAACAACCATGTAGTGGAGGCGGCTGAAAAAATTGAAGTGATGCTCAATAAGAAAGTGTACCCGGCCGAACTTATTGGCACCGATCCATCCACGGATCTGGCCGTATTAAAAATCAATGAAACAAATCTGCCGGCCATAACCATCGGCTCATCCAAAACCTTGAAGGTTGGCGAATGGGTGGCGGCCATCGGAAATCCGTTTTCCCTTTCTTCAACCGTTACAGCCGGAATTGTGAGTGCGAAAGGCAGGCGCATCGGCATCCTGGAAGGTAAATTCCCGATTGAATCGTTCATTCAAACCGATGCGGCCATCAACCCAGGCAACAGTGGCGGTGCGCTGGTAAACAAACATGGCGAATTGGTGGGCATCAATACGGCTATCCTGTCGCGTACCGGAACGTATACGGGTTACGCGTTTGCTGTTCCGGTTGACCTGGCCAAAAAAGTAGTGGATGACCTGGTGAAGTATGGAGCGGTGCAAAAAGCGATTTTCGGAGGAAAAGTGGTGGAACACAATTTCCAGAATGCTAAAAAATATGATCTCAAAACAGATGTAAAAGAGTTTAATGGCGTGCTACTGGAAACACTTGATAAAGAGGGCCCGGCCATCCAGGCAGGCTTGAAACTGGGCGACATCATCACTAAAATCAACCACACCGACATCAACAGCCAGAGCGCTTTTGAAGAAGAAATTGCCTACCGCTACCCGGGCGATAAAATTACGGTTACTTACCAGCGCGATGGAAAAACCGGAACGGCCGTTGTAACCCTGGTGAACCGATCGGGCACAACGGAAATTGTGAGGCGCAAAATTTATTCTTCGGCTACACTGGGCGCAGAACTGGAGGCCACCGATTACGGGGTGAAGGTTTTTAAAATCAAGGGTGGGTACATGAAGAGCCTCGGAGTGCCCGAAAATTATACCATCATCCAGATAAACCGGGTGCGGGTAAAAGAACCCCAGGAAGTAATTGATTTCTTCGAAACCTACAAAGGACGCGTGAGCCTGTATGGCATGAACAGTTCAAAGGAAGTGATTCCGTACAATTTTATCTTGAGATAGATGTAGGCTTCTGAAATGAAGGGATTCTTCGCTTGGCTCAGAATCAATTCATCCGCATCTTCAGCTTTTTCCCCAGTTCTTCAACCGAAGATTTGAAGTTGGAGTCGGTTTTCATCATATCCTCCACCGATTCGAGGGCGTGGATCACGGTGCTGTGGTCGCGGCCACCAAAGTTTTCCCCAATCATCGCGAGCGTAAGCTGGGTGTATCGCTTGCAGAAATACATGGCTACCTGGCGCGGAATCACAATTTCGCGCTTCTTCACCTTGCCCTTCATGCTATCGAGGTCAACTTTAAAGTATTCCGCCACGGTTTTCTGGATGAAATCAACGCTCACATCCGACTGGATTTCCTTGATGATATTTTTCAGTACTTCTTTGGCGAGGTCGAGATCAATTTCCTTCTTTAATAATGTAGCGTGAAAGATGAGCGAGTTCAACACGCCTTCCATATCGCGCAGGTTTGTGTCTACGCTGTAGGCCAGGTATTCGGCTACTTCGGTGGGAATGTCAATCCCATCGGCCTGCATTTTCCGGTGAATGATGGCGAGTTTGGTTTCGAAATCGGGTTCCTGCAAATCGGCTGTTAAGCCCCATTTGAATCGCGACAGCAAGCGTTCTTGAAAACCTTTCAGATCGCGCGGGGCGCAATCGCTGGTCATGATGATTTGCTTGCCGGTTTGGTGTAACTGGTTAAAGATGTGGAAAAACATTTCCTGTGTTTTTTCACGACCGGCCAGAAACTGCACATCATCCAGGATCAGCAAATCTACCTGCAGGTAAAAATTCTGAAAATCCTGGAGTTTATGATTTTGGAGGGCATTTAAAAACTGAGTGGTGAAATCGTTTTGATCCACATACAACACTATTTTATCGGGCATGTTGTTTCGGATCTCGTTACCGATAGCCTGCACCAGGTGGGTTTTACCCACACCAACGCCACCGTACAACATCAAAGGATTAAAAGAAGTGACACCTGGCTTTTTAGCTACCGCCAAACCGGCCGAGCGGGCCAGGCGGTTGCAATCGCCTTCCACGAAATTATCGAAGGTATAAGCAGGATTCAGTCGCGAATTTACCGTTTGCGGATTCAGCGCTTTGAACGTAAAGGGTGAATAATCGCTATCGTGCCCGTTACCGGCACGCTTGCCGCCCATACCGTTGGGATAGTTAACCATTACCGGTGGATTCTGGGTATTGCCGCTGTCAACAATAACCGAATACTCCAGCCGGCCCGCAGGACCAAGCGCTTTATGTACGGCTTTCTTTAAAACCGGCACATAATTATCTTCCAGCCATTCGTAGAAAAATTGTGACGGAACCTGAATGGTTAAGGCATCACCTTCTACCCGTATCGGAACAATCGGTTTAAACCACGTATTGAAGTTCTCCTCCCCTACACTTTCCTTTACTACATCGAGACAATCGTTCCATACTGTTGTACAGTCTGCTACCATTTAATTTTTAGGGTTTGAGTTGTTGAGCTTTCCGCCAGGGAAAGGGAGACAAAGATGTAAAAAAAGGATTTAAGAAAACAACATCTCCTGCTCTTGACTTTGTAGAAAAAAATCTCGTTATACGAAGAGATGATTTTTCCAACACACCACAAAATATTTATATCCAAATCGCTTACGCGTGATTATTGATATTCGACTCATGCTATCGATTGAACCTTTGCTATCTTGCGTCAATGGTACCCAATTCCGGTAAATCCGATCTCTTTTCAACTTTCCCAAAAGTTTCACGTGAACAATGGTTAACGATTGCTTCCGCAGAAATCAATAGAAAAAATCCGGAAGAAGAACTTCAATGGGCCTTTGGTAAACTAAAAGGTTCCCCGTTTTACACGCGTGAAGATTTAACAAAGGTTGCAACCCATCAACCGGTTATACTTCCACCATCCGATGAAGCCTTCAAAGGCCCCCGCTGTTGGTATAATACACCCATTATCAAGGTTTTAGATGAGGAAACAGCCAATGCCAGAGGCGTGCAGCAATTGCACCAGGGAGTGGATGGAATCGTCTTCAACCTTCAGAAAAAATCCACGGTTCATCTCTTACCCTTGCTTGAATCCATTGAATGGCCGTGGTGCATGGTAGCGTTTCAGGCATCTGCTTATAATGAATCCATTCTTAATGAGTTGGATACGATTAGTTCAAAAAGAAATTTTCAAAAGCACGAATTACAAGGTTTTTACCTAAGCGAAACTTATCCACAGCATCCACAAGTTTTGCACAATCTTATCCACAACCTTGGCGACTATAAAAACTTTCGTTTGATCGGAGTTCAATCCCCACATGAAGATGGAGTAGATCAAGTAAGCGATCTGCTTCATCAGACAGTTAACCGGATTGATCAACTAATTGGGGAAGGTTCATCGCTTGAGTTGGTGATGCGCAACCTGTTTTTCTCCGTTACTATCGGCACAGATTTTTTTCTTGAAATTGCCAAACTCAAATCGCTTCGCTGGCTTTGGTACCAGGTAGTAAAGGCGTACGGTGTTTCCGATTATTCGCCTGGTGAATTGTTTATCCATGCCCGCAGCAAGGCCTGGGCTAACCCGGCTTTTGAACCGCATGAGAACATGCTTAAAAGCACTACTGCTGCTATGGCGGCAATCCTGGGCGGATGCAATGCATTGTCCATAGATGCTGCCGATGAAGATGATCGATTAAACCGCATTGCATTAAATGTTTCACACATCTTGCGTGAAGAATCACACCTCAACAAAGTGGCCGATCCCACGGCAGGTTCTTATTATATAGAAAGCCTGGTGCACCAGTTCGCGCAACTTGCGTGGGAAAAGTTCAACCAAACCCTATCGAACGTATGAGGCCGGATTTTTCCAAGGTTGATCTCAATACTCCTGCTCCTACCCTTATGGCAGGCGCCCTGAAAAATTGGATGAGTTCTGAAGGGATTGAAATAAAACCAGTGTATAGTCAGACAGATTTTAATCGCCTGACCCACGTTGATTTTGTTTCGGGAATTCCACCCTACTTGCGCGGACCATACGCCACCATGTATACCTCACGGCCATGGACTATCCGACAGTACGCGGGATTTTCAACCGCCAAAGAATCGAATGCCTTTTACAGGCGAAACCTCGCAGCCGGGCAGCGCGGACTTTCCGTAGCGTTCGACCTGGCCACGCATCGGGGGTATGATTCCGACCATCCACGGGTAACAGGTGATGTGGGCAAGGCCGGTGTAGCCATCGACTCGGTGCTCGATATGAAAATTTTATTCGACCAGATTCCGCTCGATCAAATTTCGGTTTCAATGACGATGAACGGTGCAGTGATTCCCATTCTGGCCTTCTACCTGGTGGCAGCAGAAGAGCAGGGTGTAAAGCCGCATCAACTCAACGGCACCATACAGAACGACATCCTGAAAGAATTCATGGTGCGTAACACCTATATATACCCGCCAGAAGGCTCCATGCGCATTATTGCTGACATCATCAGCTATACGTCGCAACACATGCCCAAATACAACTCAATTTCCATCTCCGGCTATCACATCCAAGAAGCCGGCGCCGATGCCGCCTTAGAACTGGCCTTCACCCTGGCCGACGGCAAAGAATATATCGAAACAGCGCTTAAAACCGGACTGGATATCGACGCCTTCGCCCCGCGCCTGTCGTTCTTCTTTGGCATCGGCATGAATTTCTA
>CAZOYJ010000009.1:22693-32199 GCA_964583905.1 uncultured Roseivirgaceae bacterium | reverse complement strand
CGAGAAGATGGAATCACCTGCTTCCATGTACCGGAGTTGAGAGAAACTGATTTTTGTTTGAGCCTCTCCCGAGTAAATAAGGGTATCCGGTTGGCTAAATGCAAAGGCCGAAATATATAGAAATATAACAGGGAAAAGATAATTCAGGTGAATGCGACAAACTGCAAAAGAATGTGGAAAGGTTTTCATCAAGCTTATAGTATAAACTCCCGCCAGGGTCACACTTCGCAAGCGTTGTTTATCAAACAAAGTTACAAAACAAAAACTCGTTTGATGAAATTGTCATCGGGTTGGGGATTGTACATGGTACTGACGGAACGTGCGGTCAATTATGCAGTGAGGAGGGAATTTCCGATTCGATTTGGTAAAGAAATTTTGATGAAGAGTGTCCATTGACCTCACATTAAAATGTACCCGGGGCGGGAGTTGAACCCGCACGACCATTACTGGCCACAGGATTTTAAGTCCTGCGTGTCTACCAATTCCACCACCCGGGCAAATCAAGGAACGCTTTTAAAAAAGAATCCCCTCTCGTTCGGAGAGGGGTTTCGAGCGGGAAACGAGACTCGAACTCGCGACCCCGACCTTGGCAAGGTCGTGCTCTACCAACTGAGCTACTCCCGCTTGTGCTTCCCAAAAGGGACTGCAAATTTAATAGCTGGATTTAAAATTCCAACTGGCCGTCTTGATTATGCCGATTTCTGCAATACTCCCTCCATTTCCAGCTTCAGTTGGCGGGCATGTTCCTTATCCCTGGAAAACTTGATGTGCCGGGGAACACCTTTTAAATCCCAGATCAGGCCTGTCCAGGAAAGCGCCTTGAGGATGTACCAGGTAATGTCAATCTCCCACCAGAAAAATCCCTGGCGCGAAGCGGTTTCATAGTAATGATGATTATTGTGCCACCCCTCACCCAATGTAATCAAGGCCAGCCATAAACTGTTGCGTGACTCATCGTGGGTGTTGTAACGCTGGTTACCAAACTTGTGCATGATGGAGTTGATGGAGAATGTGCCGTGATACAGAATTACGGTACTCAAAAAGAATCCGATTAATAGGGTCGAGAATCCTGCTGAGGTAAACATCAGCGCAATGCTTCCCCCGTTTACAACACCACCCAGCGCAGTTACGATCAGGGCGAGAATCACCGGAGGTACCAAGTAGTGCTTATTTAACCAAACCAATTCAGGGTATTTGGCATAGTCGCCAATTACTTTGTAATCCGTTTCTTTAAAATCCGGTCCAACAATCCAACCGATGTGGGAGTACCAAAAACCATAAATCTTCATGGAATGGGGATCGGCCGGTGTATCGCTATGGCGATGGTGATGCCGGTGGTGTGCAGCCCACCACAACGCCCCTTTCTGCGCAGACGTTTGAGCCATGAATGCAATCACAAATTGAAACCAACGCGAAGTTTTATACGATTTGTGTGCAAAGTATCGATGATAGCCCCCGGTGATCCAAAACATCCGGAACACATAAAGAAAGATACAGACCATCCAATCGAAAAGCGTTGCACCCGTCCAGATGGCCGCTACCGGAATCAGGTGCACCACGGCAAAAGCAATTTCTTGCTTCAGAATTGGTTTTCTGCGTGCTTCTGGTGTTAGTGTTGTTTCGGTCATGTAAAATGTTGAACAGACAGTAAGAACACTTTAGTTCTAATTAGTTCAAAATTGATCGTTGCGCAAAGATAAAGATTCTCTTCATAAGGAAATCGCATTTGCATAATTTACACTAACACCCGTTAGTCACTCAGCGTGTGAGCAATAGCCGCTTTCCGTTCATCGAAATAAAAATCTCAACCTGTAATATTTGAGTTATCTTTGCTCTTTAATTTATGAATCACGAACAATCCATAGCGCTCTATCAGCCCATGCTTTACGCAATTGCATACAATCTGGTGCGTTGCAAGCAGGATGCAGAAGACATTGTACAAGAAACATTTTTGAAGTGGTTGAGTGCGGAGCAGGAGAAAATCCAGAACCTGAAAGCATATCTGATCAAGGCGGTAATCAATAATTGCCTGAACCACCTGAATGCCCTGAAACGCAAGAAGGAAGAATACCTTGATTCCATACACCTGCCTGATTTCATGCTAAAAATCAAGGAGTCCAATTTTGCAAACATTGATCTGGATGTGTATTTATCGGGAGCCATGAAAGTGTTGCATACCAGGCTTGAACCCCTGGAACGTGCCGTTTACTTGCTGAAAGAGGTCTTTGATGTGGATTACGACACCCTTCACAAAACGCTGGACAAAAAGAAAGACCATTGCCGGCAACTCCTTAGTCGGGCGAAAAAGAAGTTGAATGCAGAAAAAACCCGGATTCACTTCGATTTTTCGGCTCCCGCTGCACTGCTGGAGAGTTTCAAGAAAGCCTGCCAGGGCGACACCGATGAGTTGATTAATTCGCTCAAAAGGGACATCTGGTTCCAACCGGAGAAAGAGTCGTAAAGTTTTCCCCAAAAGCTGTCACAAAAACCAAGCAGGGTTGTCTTACAGTAAATCGGGCCATGGAGGGCCCGGAATAGTGTATTACTTAAACCTTATTGAATCATGACTGTAATTCTGGTGTTTTTTGTAGCGCATTGGTACTTGTCGCTCTTTTTTCAAACCTTTTTTCTTCACCGCTACGCGGCCCACAAATCGTTTACGATGAATAAATTTACCGAGAAGGTATTTTTTGTTCTTACCTGGATATTTCAAGGCTCCAACTATTTAAGCGCCTATGGTTACGGGGTGATGCACCGCATGCACCACGCTTTTGCCGATACGGAAGATGATCCACATTCACCCAAGTACGATGAAACTATCTGGAACATGATGTGGAAAACCAAAACCATCTACTCGGCTATTGCCAATGGTAAGATGGTTGTTGACAAACGATTCACCGAAGGTGTTCCCGTATGGGACGCTTTTGACAGATTTGCCCGTTCATGGCCGTCACGCCTTTTCTGGGGTGCTGTATATGTAACCATTTATTGGCAGTTTGCTACCGTATGGTGGTTGTGGTTATTGCTGCCCCTTCAGTTTTTAATGAGCCCAATACACGGTGCCATCATCAACTGGTTTGCACACAAATACGGCTACCGCAATTTTGAAGTAGGCGATACGTCAAGAAACTTCCTTCCGGTTGATTTCCTGATGATGGGCGAAAGCTATCACAATAACCATCACAAAAATGGTTCGCGGGCTAACTTTGGCGGCATCCGCTGGCACGAAATCGATCCTACTTATTTGGTGATTAAAGCACTGGATAAGGTTGGGATCATTCATCTCAATAAAACAAGGGAATTGCGCCTGGAGGCTGTTAAAAAGGCCGCTTAAAGCCTGTTTGCGTCATATTCTGGTGAAGTAATTTATTATCCGTAACTTTACGCCCTTAATAATTTATAACACCGATTGCAGCGTAACGCTGTAATCATTAACACAATTAACAAAATGAAAGAAGGAACAGTAAAGTTCTTCAACGAAACCAAAGGATTTGGTTTTGTAAAAGAAACAGCAACCAATGAAGAGTTTTTCGTACACGTGTCTGGTTTAGTAGACCAGGTTCGCGAGAATGACGAAATCACCTTTGAGGTTACGCAGGGAAAAAAAGGATTGAATGCCGTTAACGTACGGTTAGTCAATAATTAATTTTCTGAAGCACACCGTGATAAAGCCAGGCCAAACGTCTGGCTTTAATTTTTTTATCTTCGCACAATTTTCCCTTCTATGACTTTTCAGGATTTTAATTTCGAGCCAAAACTCACCGAAGGCCTTGAGTCAATGGGCTATGAAAAACCAACGCCCATCCAGGTGCAGGCCATTCCGGTTATACTTCAAAACAGAGACGTTATTGCCTGTGCTCAAACCGGTACCGGAAAAACAGCCGCTTATATTTTACCGGTAATCCATAAGATGATGAAAACGGATCATCGGCACCTCAATACCTTGGTGATTGCGCCTACCCGTGAACTGGCACAGCAGATTGATCAGCAGATAGAAGGCTTCGCTTACTTTACGGGCATCAGTTCCATTCCGATTTATGGCGGAGGGGATGGCGCCACCTGGGACGTTCAAAAAAAGGCACTCGAGCAAGGTGCTGATATTATCGTGGCAACGCCCGGTCGGTTAATTGCTTTACTTGCCGCAGGCACTACTGTATTTGATCACTTAGAACACCTGATTCTCGATGAAGCCGACCGCATGCTGGACATGGGCTTTTACGATGACATTGTTAAAATTGTAAACTACCTACCAAAGGAAAGGCAAACCCTACTCTTTTCGGCAACCATGCCGCCAAAAATCAGGACGCTTGCCAATAAAATTTTAAACCAACCGGAAGAAATCAACATCGCCATTGCCAAGCCGGCTGCCGGTATTGATCAGCAGGCCTATGTTGTGTACGACACCCAAAAAGAGAAACTGCTTGAACACATACTTAAAACGTATACGTGGAACAGCATTATTCTTTTTGCCTCCCGAAAAGAGACCGTCAAGAAATTAGACAGTACCTTGAGGCGGTTGGGGATCGCTGCAAAAGCATTCCACTCCGACCTTGAGCAGGTCGAACGCGAAACATTATTGCGCGCATTTAAAAACAAACAAATAAACTTTTTAATTGGTACCGATGTGCTTTCACGTGGCATTGACGTGGAGGGTATTAGTATGATCATTAACTGGGATGTGCCCCCCGATCCCGAAGATTACGTGCACCGCATCGGCCGGACAGCCCGCGCAGAAACAACCGGCATTGCCATAACATTTGTAAACGAGACTGACCAAAAACGTTTTTCCGGCATTGAACGGTTAATAGAGACCAGCATTCCCAAGCTGCCGTTACCGGATTTTTTGGGGGAGGCCCCAACGTATGAACCCCAGTTGAAACGAAAAGGAAATTTTAAGCACCACAAAAACAAGTTCCGTAAAAACCGCCACCCGAAGCGGTCATCTTGATTTTGTGGGGCAACATTTCATACCCCGGACAGTTTCCTTTACACCAAAATTTTCCTGTAATTTTCCGGGCGTGATTAGTTTTGTTCATAAATCTAAACCCATAATGATGACAAAAAGACTCCTCCTCACCAATGCATTGGCATTGCTGATTACCGCATCCTTCGCACAATTTACAATGGGCATCAAAGGCGGACTTAACCTGGCCAGCTTCAATACGAGTTATGTGAATGGCGAAAACAACACCGACTATAAAAACCTGATCAGTTACCATGGCGGTGCATTTGTTTCGGTTCAGTTTAAAAAAATTGCCATCCAGCCCGAATTTATTTATTCTGTGCAAGGCACTAAAATGGATTACCTGGATCCCAACAATTCCGATCCGGAACAGTGGGAATCAAATTTTACGTACTTCAGCATTCCGGTGGTATTGAAATATTACCTGGTTAAATCAAGAGCGGTTGATGTGAATATTCAGGCCGGCCCGCAGTTTGCTTTTTTGCAGAAAGCCGAAGCCAACTACATTGAATTTGATGGCGATGGAGCCCAAAGCCGAAGCGGTTTTGAAGATGTAAAAGCGGAGTACGAAAGTGCTGATTTCGGTGTAGTCTTTGGAGCCGGAGTAGATTTGCCCTTGCGCTTAACCGTGGACATCCGATATTACATGGGCTTGCAAAACATTGCGCGTGCGGAAAGCTCACCAGAGACCAAGAATCAACTGATCCAGGTTTCGCTTGGGTTTAAACTGTTGAAGGTGTCTCGATAAGCTTATTTCCGTTGCTGTCCATGACAATGCCCACACCGGGATGTGCCCACAGCAAGGAATAAGAGCAGTACAGCGCGCAGGCGATCAGCGTTTTCATCCGATTCAGTAGCCAGGAATGTTCAAACCAAGAATGATATCACGTTTGCCGATCCATACACCCTGTGTATTCTTAGTGAGTTTGATAATTCCTGATCCGCCCCGTTTTTCCTGTTTTGCGCGCACCTGCTCGGTTACAAGCGGGTCATCGTCAAACAAAAACTCATCGATCCAGTACAGCGAAACTTCTGGTTCTTTTATAATCGGGTGAATGTGTTGCGGATCTTTTCTGTTCGGATAGGCAGCCGGACGGATCGTTGTAAATTCGTAACGGCCTCGTTCATTGGTTTTCACCCATCCACGCAAATGCCCGTGACGCCTGGCTTGGGTTTGGTTGAATGCGGGGGAATATTTTCCGCTGTTATTGGTGTGATAAATGTAAAGTATTACCCCGGGTGCGGGGGTTTTGCCATCTTTTTTAAAAATCGTTCCGCTGATAATCAGGCGCTCTCCCGGTTCTCCGGCATCGGCTACCGTAGTTTTCCAGGTAAGATTCTCCGGCATCCCGGCAAACATCAACTCGCAGTCTTCACAACGCCCACCAACCTGTTTTTCTGCGGTTCCGTTAGATTTAGATTGCGAACAACCCGAGAAGGCAGCGCTTGTCAGCGCCAGGAAAAGGAAAAGGAATTTCTTCATGCCGTTGCTGAATTGGTTTCATTGAATTTACGAAATGCAGTGGGCTATGATCAGGTCAACCTGACCATCTGTATTTTATTCTTGACGAAATGCAGGGCTTATGTGTTTGGAGCAACGTTTAAAGAATTAATTTCGATAATGGAACGGCTCTTTAAGTACAAGATTGATCATATTCTTTTCTGGCTGCTCACGGTAGGGTTTCACGCGTTCACCAAAACTGGACTTGTTGAACTGGCAGGATTTGATCAATTTATTCTTGAGATTACTATTCGAAACGGGCTCCTGGCAGCAGTTATCTACTTCAATCTCCTTATTGTTATCCCTATATTTTTTGACAGGAAAAGATACTTTGTTTGCATATTCCTCGTGCTCTTGGAGATTACTTTCTATGGCTTAATAAAAAACTACCATGATGTTGTTCTGATTCGAAATTTCAGCATTGATGTAGCTCCAAATTTCTATCGGGCATTTTTGTACAATGGATCAATCGTAGTGTTCTATCTTGTGTTTAGCTCAACGCTTCATTTCACCAAGCAATGGTATCTTCAGAAGGAACTCATCCAAAAAATTGAACTCGAAAAACTGAACACCGAACTTGAATACCTGAAAGCCCAGATTAATCCACACTTCCTGTTTAATTCATTGAATACTGTTTACTTTCAGATTGATAAGCAAAATGCACAGGCCCGCGAAACGCTTTCGAAATTTTCGGATATGCTGCGCTACCAACTTTATGAGTGCAACGGAAAAGAAATTGCGGTGGAAAAGGAAATCCGCTACCTGAAAAACTATGTGGAACTTCAGCGCCTGCGCAAAGATGAGAACTACGACATAAAGTTTTCCTGCTCGGACGAGCTTGTCAATTTTACGCTCCCTCCCTTGTTGTTGCTTCCTTTTGTGGAGAATGCTTTCAAACATGTTTCGCACTTTAATGACAAGCGAAATGAAATTAGAATTGACGTACGCAGAAGCGGTGATCATTTTCAGTTGAGGGTTTCTAACACCAAAGACCCCAAATCGACTAATACAAATGGAGGTATCGGATTGAAAAATGTAAAGCGCAGATTGGAGCTGTTGTACAAGGACCGTTACAGGCTGGACATGGTTGAAAAGCCTGAAAGCTTTGAAGTACAGCTCGACTTGAAACTTTAGCCCGGAACATGAAACTAAATTGCCTGATCGTTGATGATGAACCCATAGCCCGAAAGGGCCTTGATGAATACGTGAAGGAAATTGATTTTCTTCACCTGGTAGGCTCGTGCGAAAATGCACTGAAGGCAGGCGCTTTTCTGAATGAATCCCGGATCGATTTGATTTTACTCGACATCCAATTGCCTAAACTTTCGGGCATTGAATTTTTGAAGACCCTGAAAAATCCGCCCATGGTGATTTTTACCACTGCGTATTCCGATTATGCGTTGGAAGGTTATGCGCTGGACATCATCGATTACCTGGTGAAACCCATTCCTTTTGAGCGTTTCTTAAAGGCTGTTCAGAAAGCCCACGATTTTTTTGAGTTGAAACAACGCGCTGAGTCGAACTCTGCACCGCCTGATTTTTTCTTTGTGAAGTGCGATCACAAGTTTGAGAAAGTGAACTACAGCGAGGTGTTATACGTAGAAGCCATGCAAAACTACACCATCATTCACACCACCAACCGAAAGATGATTGCTTACCTTACCTTTACCGGCATGGAAAGTCAGTTGCCTTCCGACCGTTTCCCGCAGCCTGAAAGAGGAGGTAATCAACCGGATTATGGGCGACAACTTATTTAAACGATAGTAAAACAATTTGTTTCTTTAGGCTATGAATTTCCGCACGCTTATTCTTTTAACAAGTATTTTAAATTCGGTTGTTGTGCTTTCGCAGAATTCACAGCAGGCAGCGCACCACGTGGTTATCGCCACCTACCAATACGCAGACAATCCACGCCTGAAAAATATTGAACCGTTTGCCCAATATTTTTCATCGTTAACCGGAATTTATGCAGAAGTAAAAAGTTACCCGGATGTAAAGGCCCTGTTGCAGGCAATGGAGCGCCAGGAAGTGGATGTGGTATTCATGAATACGTTCGGCTACCTGATGCTTAAGGAAAAATCAACTGCCTATGAAACCGGGGTTGTGCTGAATATTCCCAGGCACCGCGAGAATGCATACAAAAGTGTAATGGCTGTTGGCCGGAATGTTCCGGAAAATTCTCTGGAAGATGTAGTGAAGAATGCTGCTGATTTTTTGCTGGTGTTGGTTAGCGAAGGATCTACTTCGGGGAATCTTGTTCCGCGATTGAAACTCGCCTCCCATCAGTCCGGTTATCCCGAACGATTTTTTCTGGAGGTTCAATACACCAACAACCACCGGGCTGCAGCGGAACGTGCCTTAAAAGGTGAATTTGCGTTGTGTGCATTCGGGAGTGATGAGTATTACAAGCTTGGCGCAGATACCGTACGGTTGAAAAAATTGTGGGAATCCCCGGCAATTCCGCTGGGACCCGTTGTCTATCGCAAAGCATTGCCGGGAAGTGTTCGCGAGGCGCTTCAAAAATCTTTGCTGCAACTTCATGAACAAAATCCCGATGCGTTGGAATCGATAAAGGCCGGATGGACCGAAGCCCTGCCGGCTGACCGCTATACTTTAGTGGATGAAAACCTCTATGAGGGCCTACTTAAACTCAGTAACAGTCGTGAAGTGGCCATGCTGATCATCCGCAACTTTGCGCGCTAAAACCTACTCATCCAAACGAACGAGGGTTCCATTTATTACCGCAGCCACTACAACTCCATCTTTTTTGAAAACCAGGGATGGATTTCCACCCAGGCGTAACGTTTTAACTTCAGGGGGTAGTGTGTTGTGAACATTGACAACCGGTAACATCGAGGCCAACCCAAACGGATCAATTTTTTCGCGAACCACAAAATCCGTATAGCCTTGTTTCAGTAAACCCTTCAGGTCATTTGATGTTAAGTCATCAATCGTTTCAAAAATCCGGTCATAGAGTTTACCCCACTCCACGGTATGGCCACTGGCATCAAATACAACAAAAGCGTTGGCGGTATGCAGGTC
>CAZOYJ010000009.1:0-22593 GCA_964583905.1 uncultured Roseivirgaceae bacterium | reverse complement strand
CCACGGTATGGCCACTGGCATCAAATACAACAAAAGCGTTGGCGGTATGCAGGTCGCCCAGATCGCTCACATAACTTCGGGCATAATACTGACGATAGTCGCTGTTATCAATTTCCCTCCGGTCGAATGCTGCATCACGGACCAACCCTTCAACATGAATATTCAATACGATTAGTTCGTGTATTCTTCTCGAACCGTTTCCGGGAATCTGGTGATAACGCTTTACCGGAATTTCTTTGTAACTCAGTGTTGCAATACTCTCTAGTGCGGAGATGAGCATCACAAAATTCAACTTTCGGATTTCCTGCTTTTCATAATCGTCATGATAGCCGCCTGATTCAATCAGAATCGTCCGGGTTCCCCACTTCTGAATGTTGTCGCCAAATGCACGGGGTTCAAAATCATCCGGATAGATTCCGATCTGCCCGGGAATAAACGGTTGAAGCTGATCGAACATAAACCGTACAAGCTTCATGGCATCGGCCCGTGTGGCATTTACCTCACGCGCTTCATTGTAGGGTGGGGCCAGTAACGAAACGGTGGCCGGTTTTCCATCTACGGAAGTACCACGACCCTGATCGTGCAGGTTAAATCCCCAATCGGCCTGTAGGCTGTCGCGCACACGCTTTAATATCCGGCCTTCCGGGGTTTGTAGCCGCAAGGCATCGCGGTTAATGTCGATGTCGTGAACATTTCTTCGCGTAAAGCGTGCCGCTCCATCGGGGTTAAGCATGGGAATGACATGTAGCGTTAACGAAGATTTTATTTTTTTACGAAGGGCATCAAACTCATCTCCCTCGGCTGAAAGCCATTTAAAAATATCCAATAAGGCTTGTGTAGCTGTGGGTTCATCGCCATGCATTTGTGACCAGAGCAAGACTTTCGTTGGGCCCACGCCAAAGGTTATCTGCTTTATTGCCCGTCCTTCAACGGATGTGCCTGCCTGAGTTACTGAAAAGTCATTGCTCAATTTATCCACCAACAACATTAAATCTTCATGCTTGAAACGCCTGGTCTGGATGGCGCTTTCGCGGAAGACATCGTACTGGTTGTACAACTTCTGGTTAAGCTGAGCAAAGTTGGGAAGTGAAAGTAAAAGGCAGCACAACAGGAAGACAGTTCTCATGGCAAGTGTTTATTTTTTCAGCGTAGTTAAAATCTCGTTCAGCTTCAGTAAAGCCTCTACCGGACTAATTGTGTTGATGTCAATCGTTTCCAGCATCTCTTGAACGTGTTTGTATTTAGGATCCATTTCAAACAAACTCATTTGATGCGTTGCTTTCGGTAAATCCTGCAATTTCTTGCCTGCCTTGCCGGCAGACAAGTTGGACTCGTTCTTATGTTTTTCTTTTTCTAAAAAGTGTAACACCTCATTGGCACGCAGCACCACCTTATTGGGAATTCCGGCCAACTGCGCCACATGAATACCAAAACTGTGTTCACTCCCACCTTCTTTCAGCTTGCGCATGAAGATGATTTTATCGCCCACCTCTTTTACACTAACGTTGAAATTTTTTACACGCACAAAATCTTCCGCTAACTGGTTGAGTTCATGATAATGGGTGGCGAACAATGTCTTTGGCTGGAATTCCGGATGTTGATGAAGGTACTCTACAATAGCCCAGGCAATGGAAACGCCATCGTAGGTTGAAGTGCCCCGCCCGATTTCATCCATCAAAATCAAACTGCGGTTGCTGAGGTTATTCAGGATGCTGGCCGTTTCAATCATTTCAACCATAAAGGTCGATTCGCCTTTCGACAGGTTGTCGGAAGCGCCCACGCGCGTAAAAATCTTATCCACCACTCCTATGGAAGCATTTTCGGCTGGCACAAAACTTCCGGTTTGTGCCATCAGCACAATCAATGCGGTTTGCCGGAGCAGGGCCGATTTACCCGCCATATTCGGACCGGTGATGATCAGAATTTGCTGCGTGTCGTTATCGAGGTAAACATCGTTGGGAACATACTTTTCACCAGCCGGCAATTGCCTTTCAATAACAGGATGACGACCCGCTTTGATGTCGAGAATGGTCGATTCATTGATCTCCGGCCGCGTGTATTTATTCAGTCGGGCAACGGAAGCAAACGAAAGCAAGCCATCAAGCACTGCCAGCGTTCGTGCATTTTGCTGAATCTGTGCAACAAAATCGGCAGCGTGCTGTACCAGTTCCTGGAAGAGCTTTTGTTCAATCACCACCAGTTTATCTTCTGCATGAAGAATCTTCTCTTCATAAACCTTAAGTTCTTCCGTGATGTACCGTTCGGCATTCACCAGCGTTTGCTTGCGGATCCAATCGGCAGGCACCTTATCCTTGTTGGCATTGCTTACCTCAAGGTAGTACCCGAAAACTTTGTTGAATGAAATTTTTAACGAGTTGATGCCCGTTCGTTCAACCTCGCGCTTTTGAATTTGCAGCAAGTAATCCTTTCCGGAAAACGCAATGCTGCGCAACTCATCCAGCTCGGCATGGATGCCCTCTTTGATGATCCCGCCCTGGTGGGCCAGCATGGGTGCATCATCCCTCAATTCTCGCTCAATTTTTTCCAGCAAAAACTCACACCGGTTTAACTGGTCGCCTAGTTTTTTTAATTCGGATGAGGTGTGTTGCTCCAACAGTTGTTTAACCGGGCCCGTGCGTTGCAACGATTTTTTCAGGTGGAGCATTTCGCGTGGATTAATGCGCCCCACGGCAACCTTGGAAATCAATCGTTCCAGGTCGCCAATATGTTTTAATTCCCCGGTAATTTTTTCAGCCAATTCAACTTGCCTGAAGAAGATATCCACTACGGCAAGTCGCTCATCAATCTGGATTTTTTCTTTCAATGGGAGTACCATCCATTTGCGCAACTGGCGCGAACCCATAGGGGTTACGGTTTGATCGAGTATTTGAATCAGCGGAACCCCACCTTCAAACGGAGAAGCCACGAGCTCCAGGTTTCGGATGGTGAATTTATCGAGCCAAACATATTTATCTTCATCAATACGCGAAATGGAGGCAATGTGCTGCGTGTCTTTATGCTCGGTGGCTTCGAGGTAATGAAGTATGGCGCCCGCTGCGATGATCGCTTCCGTGTGGCTGTCAATGCCAAACCCTTTTAACGTGGCGGTCTTAAACTGGTTCAGTAATTTTTCTTGCGCAAAATCGAATGCATATACCCAATCGTCCAGGGCAAAGGTCGAGTAATCGTCACTAAACTGTTTTTCGAAAACAGTGCGTTGTGCCTTGCTAAAGATAATTTCGGCAGGACCAAAGCTCTGGATAAGTTTAAGGATTGCGCTTTCGTTCCCCTGTGCGGCATAAAATTCTCCAGTGCTGATATCGAGAAACGAAACGCCAAAATCCTTTTGGTTATTGAAGATGGAGGCGAGAAAATTATTTTGTTTTTTCTCAAGCACATTATCGTTAAAGGAAACTCCGGGCGTGACCAATTCGGTAACGCCCCGCTTCACAATACCCTTTACAAATCGCGGATCTTCAAGCTGATCGCAAATGGCTACCCGGTGGCCGGCCCGGACAAGCTTGGGCAGGTACGTATCCAGGGCGTGGTGCGGAAACCCGGCCAACTCAATTTCAGAAGCCGAACCGTTGCCGCGTTTGGTGAGCACAATATCCAGCACATTGGCGGCAGTAATGGCATCTTGTCCGAACGTTTCATAAAAATCACCCACCCGAAACAGCAATAAAGCACCTGGGTACTTCACCTTGATGGCGTTGTATTGTTTCATCAGCGGGGTTTCACTTTTTCCGGCCATGCCGGCAAGTTAAAATTTGAAGTCAGAATTAAGAAGTTAGATGCATGATTATCTCTTAATAAGAGAGTAATTTCGGGCGCCATGAAGAAGCTTACACTTGAAGCGCTCGGCCGGTTATCGGTAGATCAGTTTAAAGAAGTTGAGAAACTTCCGGTATGCCTGGTGTTGGATAATGTCAGGAGCCTACACAATGTAGGCTCGGCCTTTCGTACTGCGGATGCATTCCGAATGGAGAAAATTTTTCTTACCGGGATTACCGGAACGCCCCCTCATCGCGAAATTCATAAAACAGCATTGGGGGCAACCGAGTCGGTGGCGTGGGAACACGTTGAAAAACAGCAGGAAGCTGTTCAACAATTAAAATCGCAGGGTTATAAAATCATTGTTGTTGAGCAGACTGATATGAGTATACCGCTTC
The DNA here is from genome assembly GCA_964583905.1 of uncultured Roseivirgaceae bacterium. Classification (GTDB taxonomy): domain Bacteria; phylum Bacteroidota; class Bacteroidia; order Cytophagales; family Cyclobacteriaceae; genus UBA2336. Next base: position 18,421 of record CAZOYJ010000009.1, on the reverse strand, counting down.
AGCATTTCTCACCGGTTAGAGAAGAGAAACTTTGCCTGGTGTTTGGCAATGAGATTAACGGGGTAAGTGAGGAAGTAATTGAATTGGCGGATCAGGCCATCGAAATTCCTCAAGTCGGCACCAAGCATTCACTGAATATTTCGGTTTGTGTGGGAATTGTTGTTTGGGATGTTTATCAAAAACTCAGACATTCATGACTTCGGCTTCGCTTAGTGAAATAAAAAAAGAATTACTGGTGCAGGATGAGGCCACGCTTCAAACCCTATGCCTGCGCCTGGCGAAATACAAAAAAGACAACAAGGAATTACTCGCCTATCTGCTGTTTGATGCCCGCGATGAAGCCAGCTATATACGGAACATAAAATCCGAAATGGATACCATGTTCAATGAACTATCCGATCGGAATCTCTACATCGTTAAAAAGATGATTCGTAAAATTTTGCGGGTTACCAATAAATACATCCGGTATTCAGGCTCATCGCAAACCGAACTGGATCTCCGCATTTATTTCTGCGAAAAAGTAAGGGCTGCCAATATTCAACTCATCAAAGGGACGGTCTTGTATAACCTTTATCAGCAACAGCAGAAAATAATTTTCAATGTATTAAGTAAGTTGCCGGAAGACTACCAGGCGGATTACTCAAATGCGATTGACCTACTCCGGCTTTAAAGTAAAATGAAAGAACAACAACCCAACAATCCACTGCACGGCAAAACCTTGGAATCGATACTAATTTTCCTGGTCGACCGGTATGGATGGGAAGAACTGAGTGAACGCATCCCGGTCAATTGTTTTCGTCACGATCCAAGTATTAAATCCTGTCTGACCTTTTTCAGAAAAACACCCTGGGCAAGAAAAAGAGTGGAAGATCTTTATCTGGATACATTGTGGGAAGACCGGTAAGGTTATCCGTTCACCAAAAAAATTAACACCTTTGTGCTATGACCGATCGTTATTCCCAACGCGGGGTTTCCGCCAGCAAAGAAGATGTGCATGAGGCCATCAGCAAACTGGATAAAGGCTTGTTTCCCCGGGCTTTTTGCAAAATTGTAGAAGACCACCTGGGCGGTGATCCGGAGTATTGCACCGTGATGCATGCCGATGGAGCTGGCACAAAGTCATCGCTTGCGTACATCTATTGGAAGGAAACCGGAGACCTGTCGGTGTGGAAAGGCATTGCACAGGATGCCATTATTATGAATGTAGATGACCTGTTGTGTGTAGGCGCTACCGAAAACATTTTATTGTCCTCTACCATCGGCAGAAATAAAAACCTGATACCGGGGGAAGTCATCTCCACAATTATCAACGGTACGGAAGAAGTGTTGGAAATGCTGCGCCAGTATGGCTTGAACATTCGCAGTACAGGAGGCGAAACAGCCGATGTGGGTGATTTGGTGCGAACGATCCTAGTTGATAGTACGGTAGTTGCGCGCATGAAGCGTACAGCAGTAATTGATAACAGCCGCATCCAGGCGGGTGATGTGATTGTGGGTCTGGCGTCATCCGGAAAAGCTACCTACGAACACGAATACAACAGCGGCATGGGGAGCAACGGCCTCACTTCAGCACGCCACGATGTCTTTACTAGAGAGTATGCAACAAAATATCCTGAGTCATACAACAAAGATGTTCCTGCCGATTTGGTGTACACCGGAAAGTATAACGTCACCGATGAACTTCCTGAAGCACCCTTGAACATCGGGAAACTTGTGCTTTCGCCAACCCGTACCTATGCACCGGTTATGATTGAAGTGTTCAAAGAATTACGGCAGCACATTCACGGGTTGGTGCATTGCAGTGGAGGTGGGCAAACGAAAGTGCTGCATTTCATTGATCAGCTTCATATCATCAAAGACAACCTGTTTGATATCCCACCGTTGTTTAAACTCATTCACGAAGCAAGTGGTACGGATTTGCAGGAAATGTACAAGGTCTTTAACATGGGCCACCGATTTGAAGTGTACCTTGATGAAAAGCATGCCCAACGTGTCATTGACATTTCGAAAAAATTTGGTGTGGAAGCGCAGGTTATTGGAAGGGTGGAGGCTACTGATAAAAAGCAAGTAACTCTAAGAACCCCTAATGGAATTTTTAGTTACTAGCATCCCATAACCGCACACATGATGCATTGTAAGTGAACATCCTGAGGTTGCAAAAACTATTAGAATTGCCGAAATAAGCGTTGGTACAGTTTTAGCCACCGAGCGTTAAACCAAACCCCAGGCCATGGTTAAGTATGCCTTCCTTCTCTTTATCCGCAACCTCCAGCGCCAGAAATTATTCTCCACCATTAACCTGCTCGGGCTCACAGTAAGCATTGCCGCCACCCTTGTGATTTATCTGTATGTTGATCACGAGTTCAGTTACGACCGGTTTCATCATGAGGTGAACCGGATTTACCGGGTTAACCAAACGTTTATCTGGGGCGAAAACAACAATAACCAGTTTGCTTCAACGGGTCCGGGAGTGGCTTATGCTATTCAGGAAGAATTACCCGAAGTGGAATTAATGACCAGCATCCATACACCCGGCAATTTTATTATTGCTTACACCAATCCGGCCAATGAGGTAATTGCTTTTGAAGAGAGCCGCGTACTGGCCGCTGACTCCAATTTTTTAAGGATGTTCAACTTTCCGATGATCAGTGGGAGTGCTGAATCGGTCTTTGATCAGGCCAATACCCTGGTCATGACACAATCCACTGCGAAAAAATATTTTGGTGACGAAAATCCGGTAGGCAAACTGGTTCGGCTGGGCGGGCCTGGCGGTGAAGATCAGAAAACCTATGAAGTTACCGGTGTTGTGGAAGACACACCGGATAATTCCTACATTGAATTTGATGTGCTGCTTTCCATGCGTGGGTTTCCGATTGAGCGATTCTATTGGAGTTGGGTGTGGACACAACTCGAAACCTACATCAAACTTGATCCGAATGCAGATGTGGCGAATGTTCAGGCTAAACTTTCACGCATTCCTGAGAAGCATGCAGGCCAAACCCTGAAACTGGCCTTCAACACCACCTGGGATGAATACATCAAGTCCGGAAAAAAATGGGAACTCTTCCTGCAGCCAATGACGAGCATCCATCTTCCTCCTGAAACGGTAATCAACCGGCTGAATGACTCAGGAAACATCACGGTCATTTATTCCTTTATCGGGGCTGCAATTTTTATTGTGCTTTTATCCTGTGTGAATTTCATGAACCTTTCAACTGCTCAGTTCACCCGCAGACTTAAGGAAGCTGGTGTACGAAAAATACTCGGACTGGGTAAGAAGGAATTGAGTTTGGGCTATTTCATCGAGGCCCTATCGTTTTGCGCGATCGCGTTGATGGCAGCATTGGCCTTTACACAAATACTCCTGCCCGGGTTTAACCTGATTACGGAGAAATCCTTGCAACTGAATCTGCTTTCAAACCCCCAATTAATAAGTGGAATTGTTGGGCTTGTTCTGCTGATGGCGATTGTTTCCGGGAGCTATCCGGCTATTTTTCTCAGCACATTCCATCCGGTTGAAGCCATCAAAGGGAAAATAAAAGTCGGGCGGAAAGGAAAATCTTTCCGGAACGGACTGGTTGTTTTTCAATTTTGTGTTTCTATTATTCTGATTATTTGTACAGGCGTTGTTTTCCAGCAACTGAACTACGTTTCGGATAAAGACATTGGATTCAACCGGGAAAATCTCCTGGTGCTGAACCATGTTGAGGCAGTGAAAAGCGGGGAGAGCCTGGCCAATGAAGCGTTGAATATTCCGGGAGTGATCAGCGCTTCCTGGTGTAGTTCAGTGCCACCGCGCCTCTGGGGCGGAGATTCTTTCGGAATTGAAGAAAAGCGTGAATTCAGGTTTCCGTTGAACTTCACTACCGCAGATGAGCACTATATTCCGACCTTGAATATCAACCTGAAGGCCGGCAGAAATTTCTCGGCTGATAATTTAAGTGATATTGATCGTGTGATCGTCAACGAGGCCGCCATCAAGAAAATCGGGTGGGATGTGGACGAGTCGGTGCTCGGAAAGAAAATCACCTATGAAAATGCAACATTCGAAATTGTTGGTGTCGTGGCCGATTTTAATTATTGGTCGTTGGCAAACCCCATTGAGCCAATGGCTATTTTTCACATCAAGACAGAAAAATTATATCCTGAGTCGCGGCACTACGTGGTACTACGAATGGATTCCCAATCCAATGAAGCCTGGAGAGCCACGCTATCCGGATTAACCAACCTCTGGAAAGAACAAGCCGGTGACACGCCTTTTGATTATTATTTTGTTGACCAGGCCTTTGCGGAAACATTCCGTACTCAACAGCAATTCGGAAAAGTGCTCACGGTAATGGCAACCTTGGCGGTTTTGATTGCCGGGCTTGGCCTGTTGGGCATGATCATATACGCGCTTGAGCAACGCACAAAAGAAATTGGCATTCGTAAAGTTTCCGGGGCATCCGTGTGGGATATTTTAAAACTCATCTCGCAAGGGTACACTAGGCTCATTGTGATTGCTTTCATTATTGGCGCACCCCTATCGTACTGGATGATGCAGCGCTGGCTGGAGGGTTTTGCATACCGGACCACGCCTTCTGCCTGGATATTTCTTGTAACCGGCTTAAGTACGCTAGTGATCGCCATGCTGATCACCGGCTATCATTCCGTAAAAGCTGCGCTTACCAACCCGGTGGATGTGTTGAAGGATGAGTGAGTGATCATTAATTAACAAATAACTAATCATAAACTTTATATTTAGTGTAGGTAGTTTCGCATAACGGGTTTATCGATAGATTTGATGTTTACTCATTAGGTAGAGATGATTGACATTAAATCCGGCTACTTATTACCCTGGCAGTTTAGACTGGCCGCGCTCCTTGCAAGTGTACTGGCCATCGCCATAATTCAACATCAACCCTGGTTGGCAGTCGTGCTCATCTTTGGCGCAACCTTCAGCCTCACTTCTTATGAGGGCACTGAAATAGATACTGTACACAAAAAATACCGGGAGTACACGGCATGGTTTTTTATCAAGACGGGCGACTTTGAAAATTTTACCGAGGCCGAACGAATTTTCATTACCCAAGGGAAAGAAAGCCAGCAACTATACACGGCACACACCACTCATTCCTCCACTTTTGAAAATGTGGTATACCATGCTTACCTTAAATTTTCTGACACGGAGAAATTGCATTTGCTCAGCACCAAAAGCAAACCGGACCTGATCCTGAAAACCGAACCCTTAAGCAAGGCATTGAAGGTAGAGGTGGTGGATTATACTGAAACCGGCAACTAATTGCTTTGTATCTTCGTCCATGCAAAACTTCAAACACAAAGTCCCCATCCAACTGCGGTTTAAAGACATCGACAAAATGGGCCACGTGAACAACGCCAATTATTTAACCTACATTGAACTGGCACGGGTAAAATATTTTGAAGATGTAGTGGGTACGGATAAAAAGTGGAGTCAGCAGGTGGGCATCATTCTCGCGCGTATTGAAATTGATTATAAAGCCCCGGTGTTTCTGCACAACACCCTATTTGTGTATACCCGTTGCTCCCGCATCGGTACCAAGAGCATCACCCTCGACTGGGTAATTGTCCGTGAAAAGCTAAAGGCCGAAGAAATCGTTGCGCAGGGAATTGCCGTATTGGTGTGCTATGATTATCACGAGGACAAAACGATTGCCGTTCCGGAGGAACACCGAAGAAAGATAGAAGCCTATGAAGGCCGCCTTTAAAACGTTACTTAACCGGTTGCATCGGTAAAATAACGCGTGTCTTATCCCAATAAAAATTCAGGTTTACCAAGCTGTCGGCCGGAGTGAAGGAAATGGTGAATTGTTCAATCTCCGCATCGTTCTCCTGAACATCAGCCTGTACGCGAAGCACGTCCTGCGATTCATCAAACGGATCACCCATGCCTGCGCCCCAATAATTTAGCTTGCTGTTAAACACAATTGTCCATTGACTGGCTCCCGGTATGGTGTAGAGTGAATACCGTCCGGCTTTGAGTTGGTTGTCGCCTATCCGAACATCGGAACTGATTGCAATTTCGGTGGCAGCATTGGCCCCGGTGCGCCATTTTTTCCCAAACGGCACCAAGGCTCCGGCATCCGCTTCGCCAAAAATCAACCTTTCTTTTTTAAAAGGCTGGCAGTAGTTTACCGTGGCCGTGAGGGTTGCATCGGTGTATTCAGCAACGGCTTCGGGACTCAGACCCCTTGAGGAGATCATGAAATAGGCAACATATCCGGCAACCACAAGAATGAGTGCTGCGAATATCCAGGCAATTTTTCTAAGCATCGTATTAGGGTTTTATTCTGATATAATGATGAATGAAAGAACAAGTTAGCAAACACTTTTCAATTCCGTTCCTGTAAACGCATTTTAGGTTCGGTGATTTTGTTGGTAGTTTGGACGTATAATTGAATCACCATGAAAACAACTCAACTCCTCCTCTTTTTGTTCCTCTCCACCCTTGCGTTTGCACAGAAAAAGCAACCTGCAGTTCAGCCCACACCGGCACAACCCTCAACCGGCATTGCCGCTAAGGTTGCCGGCATGAAGCACCATCCCGGCTATTTCGATTTTTATTACGATGAAAAGCAGGATAAAATCTTTTTAGCGATTGATAAGCTTGACACTGAATTTCTCTATGTCAATTCTTTACCGGCCGGTATCGGCTCTAATGATATTGGGTTGGATCGGGGGCAATTGGGCGGAACCCGCATCGTAAAGTTTCAGCGCGTTGGGCCCAAAGTATTGATGGTACAACCCAACTACCGGTTCCGCGCGATTACGGATAATGCGGATGAACAAAAAGCTGTAGAGCAGGCTTTTGCCCAGTCCATTTTATGGGGATTTACCATCGCGGCTGAAGAATCGGGCAGCGTATTGGTGGATGCCACCGACTTTTACATGCAGGATGCCCGCGATGTGATAGGCACCCTGCGCAGTCAGCAACAAGGAACGTACACCCTCGATAAATCACGCAGCGCCTTTTACCTGCCCCGCACAAAAAATTTTCCTCAAAACACGGAAGTGGAAGTAACCTTAACTTTTACCGGTCAGGCTACAGGCGGATTCATCCGCAGTGTAACGCCTACACCCAACAGCATTACGGTTCGGCAGCACCACTCGTTTGTTCAGTTGCCGGATGGTAATTACAAGCCCCGAAAATTTGATCCCCGGTCAGGGTACTTCGGCACATCCTTTTACGATTATGCCACCCCGATTCATGAACCGATTGAAAAACGATACATCAACCGGCATCGCCTCGAAAAGAAAGATCCAACCGCAGCCATCAGCGAACCGGTAAAACCCATTATTTATTACCTCGATCGCGGAACCCCAGAACCGGTCCGTTCAGCACTGTTGGATGGCGCCCGCTGGTGGAACCAAGCCTTCGAAGCAGCCGGATACAAAGATGCCTTCCGTGTGGAAATCATGCCGGAAGATGCCGACCCGATGGATGTGCGCTACAACGTGATTCAATGGGTACACCGTTCAACACGCGGATGGTCGTATGGCGCTTCGGTGAGCGATCCGCGCACCGGTGAAATCATTAAAGGGCATGTGTCGCTGGGCTCACTTCGGGTACGCCAGGATTTTCTAATTGCCGAAGGATTACTCGCACCGTATGAAGATGGTAAGACGATACCGCCACAAATGCTGGAGATGTCTTTGGCCCGGTTGCGTCAGCTTTCAGCACATGAAGTCGGACATACCATTGGGCTTGCGCACAGTTATGCATCCAGTACTGAAAACCTTGCCTCGGTTATGGACTATCCGCATCCCATTGCTACCGTCAAGGATGGCAAAATTGATTTGAGCAAAGCGTATGATGATAAGATTGGTGCGTGGGATAAAGTGGCAGTGATGTATGGCTACCAGCATTTCCCGGAAGGCACCGATGAAGCGGCAGCACTGGAAAAAATCTTACAGGATGGGTTGAAGCAAGGGCTAACCTTTTTATCCGATCAGGATGCACGGCCAACCGGAGGCGCACATCCCTTTGCACACCTGTGGGATAATGGTGCCGATGCTACCGATGAATTGAAACGGGTGATGCAGGTGCGATCGCTGGCGCTGAAAAATTTCGGAGCGAACAATATTCGCGAAGGAACACCTGTGGCGTTACTGGAAGAAGCTTTGGTGCCCATTTACTTTTTTCATCGCTATCAAGCCGAAGCGGCTTCAAAAATTATTGGAGGGTTAAATTACCGGTATGTGTTACGAGGCGATGGTCAACCGGTAACGGAAATGATTTCTGCCCAGCAACAACAAAAAGCATTGGACGCATTGCTCAACACCGTGTCGCCACAAGCACTTGCATTGCCTGCTGAATTAATTAAAAACATTCCACCGCATCCAATCGGCTATCAGCGCACACGTGAAGTGATGCGCACAAGAACCGACCTGACATTTGATCCATTGGCGTATGCCGAGAGCGCATCGGATCTGGTGTTTGCATTGGTGTTTCATCCGGCACGTGCCACCCGGTTGGTTCAACACCATGCCCTGAACAACCAACAGCCCTCACTGGAAAGTGTAATCGATAAAGTTGTGAATGCTACATTCAAGCGCCCGAACCAGTCCGGTTACGATGGGTTAATCCAAATGACGGTTAATCATGCCGTGTTGAATAACCTGGTAAAACTGAATAGAAACAACCAGGCTTCTGCGCAAGCGAGAGCTGTTGCGGCTTTGAAAATCGATCAGCTTAAAACCTGGTTAAACGAAAAGGTAAGAACAACAAATGCTGAAAATTGGAAAGCCCACTATGCGTATATGTTGAACCTGATCAATGTTTTTCGCGATAATCCTGAGAAATTCGAAGCAGAGAATTTATTAGCCCCACCGCCCGGTCAGCCCATTGGTATGGAAGAGCATTGTACCTGGAATAACGGCTATTGAGCGGAGAAAAACCCCGTTTTTAGCCTCAGAAAGTACATATTTATGCTTTGGCACGGGGGTTGCATTTTCTGTAACAATTTTAAACAGGAGTGTTATGAAAACGAACATGAAATTGCTCGGGGCTATGTTGGTGACCGGATTGTTGCTCGGATCGGTTGATGTCCATGCCCAGGGAAGAGGGAACCAGGGAAGAGAAAATGGGAGAGGACACGGGAATCATCCCCATAAACAAAAATACGATCGCGATCATCGCTCGCATCATCCGTATTCCGATCGTTACTGGCGCGGCCCAACACATGATCGTCATGGTAAGCGCTACGTATACCACGGCCCTCCGCATTGGGCGCCTGCACACGGTTACCGCAACCAGGTTCGGTATGTGTACTACCGCGACTATAACGTGTACTACGATTGCTACCGCGGGATGTACATAACCTTGTCGGGAAGAAATTGGGTGTACAGCCAGCGTGTACCGGTACAGATGCGAAGCGTACCTTTCGAGCGCATGGTGTATGTAGAGCTTGATTATTTTGATGATGACTTGCCTTATTACATTGAACGGAGAAGATCGGGTGGGTATCTAAATGTGCATGCCAGGTTTTAAATTGAAAGTGAATTACAGGTAACGAAAAATGCTCCTTCGGGAGCATTTTTCATGGGGTATTCTATGGAGGAGAAAAGCTGCCCCTGGACGCTTAGAATAATTTTTCCTGAGGCGGGGTAATGCCTTTTAAACGAAGATATACTGTAGTTTGTCCACGATGGTGCGTCTGGTGTTCGAAGGTTTTGGCCAGCGCTACTGCACCGCTCATTTCAAAGTTGAAGATTTTTACCATTCCGTTCATTTTCTGATCATCCATTTCTTTGATGGCGGCAATCACAAAATCATAGCTTTCCATCACCGATCTGGTTACGGCCTCTTTGGTTTTGTGCTGATCTGATTTTTCAAGTGAACCAAAGGCAACAGGGCTTTGCTTACCTGCCGCAGCCGCCCCTAATCCAAAATTAGCTTCTGCCAGATGGAGCATCTGTTGGCCAAAAGTGCGAATCTCTGGTGTGGGCTTGAAATTGATTACATCATCGGTTGAGGCATCAAGGTATTCCTTGGTGTACGCCTTGGCGCGTTCCCAGTCGGCAATCATTTGATCGCGTTTGTGGTTGGCTGCATTATCCCGCGTGTTAAAGGACAGGATGACAAGTGTTGCTGCTGCGAGTACAGCAAGCAAGCTGATGGGTTTAATCGTTTTCATAGGGCTTTTGGTTTAATTTAATGATTGGGTACAGAGCGTGTAGATGGGCGCTGATTTTTCATCTAAACCTTCAGTTAAGTTAGATAAAATTTTTCCCAAATACATCCAACTCCGGTCATAAAAAAAGCATAGGGTGGAAATGACCCTTTGCTTATGTTTGGCACCTTAACACCTTATGGTATGAAGTATTCTACAACCTTAATGTTATTCTTGTTTGTGTCCACGCTTGTGTGTGGACAAAAATCAAAAGTTCAGGCTCCCGTACAAAAAAAACCCCTAACCCACGATGTGTACGACAACTGGAAGGAGATTACCTACCGGTCTATGACGCCTGATGGCGCGTACGCAGTATACACCATCAACCCCCAGGATGGTGATGGAAAGGTGGTCTTTCATAATCTTAAATCCTCAACGCAGGATTCTGTGAAACGTGCTTCCAACATTTCCATTACCTGGGATGGCCGTTATGCTGTGTTTAAAATCAATCCCCAGAAAGACTTAGTAAAAGATCTGCGCAGACAGAAAAAGAAGAAAGAAGATCTGCCGAAAGATTCACTTGGCATTTATTCCTTCACCACCCGCAAAACTGAAAAAATTCCGGAAGTAAAATCATTTAAAATTCCTGAAAAGAATGGGAATTGGCTGGCGTATCAACTTGAAGCCGCCAAAGAAGCAAAGGCTTCACCCGCAAAACCCGACACCGCTAAAAAAGCCGAGAAGCCCAAACGGATGAAGCGTAACACCGATGATAACGGGTATACGCTGGTGCTGAAAAACTTAGGCACCCAATCCGTAACACAATTTGGCTTTGTAAAAGATTATTCTTTCGCCACGCATGGTCAGGGATTGTTTTTCCATACCACAGGTAACGACAGCCTGCCTACCGGACAGGCAGGCACCATGAAACCCGGTGTGTATTGGTTCGATTTGGGTACTTCCCAGCTTCAGCAATTGATTGAAACAAAGAGTAAATACAAGGTAAAAGGATTGGCCATCAGCGAGGATGGAACACAAACCTCCTTCCTGGTAGACACCGATACCACAAAAGCACTTGTGCGGTATCATCAACTCTATCATTGGAAGAAGGGAGAGGCTTCAGCGCGCCTAATGGCGGATGAAAAATCATCCGGGGTTCCAACCGGCTGGATTGTGAGTGAGCATTACACACCATCATTTTCGAAAGACGGTTCGAAATTGTACTTCGGGACGTCACCAAAACCGGTTGTACAGGATACCACTTTGCTTGCCGATGAAATTGTGAACGTTGAAGTGTGGACCTGGCAGGATGACTACATCTACCCCATGCAAAACCGCAGGCTGGAAGCCGATAAAAAGCGATCGTATGTATCGGTAATCCATTTAAATGATAACAACAAAATTGTTCAACTGGCCAATGAACACTTGCCCTCCATTCAAACCGGTAACGAAGGAAATTCAGTAGTGGCGCTTTCAGAAAACGAAACACCTTACCTGGTTATGCGCACGTGGGATGTGGATGTGTATAAAGATTTGACTCTGATTAACCTGCAAGATGGCTCAACTCAAATCATTCAGAAAAAAGTAAAAGGAAACGCTCGACTTTCACCCGCGTCAAACTACGTGGTGTGGTTCAGCAACCCGGATACGGCCTGGTTCAGTTACTCCATTACCGGTAAAAAAACCGTGAAGCTAACCGAAGGCACAAAGGTTCAATTTGCCGATGAAGAAGACGATCATCCGTACTATCCTTCCAGTTATGGAACAGCAGGCTTTACGGCAAACGATGCCTTATTGCTGGTGTACGACCGCTACGACATCTGGGCGTTTGATCCGGAAAACCGTAAACCTCCGGTTAACCTGACGAAGATGGGAAGACAGGAAAAGACAAGGTTCCGGTACGTACGCCTCGATCCCGAAGAGCGGTTTATCGATCCTGAAAAGGAATTGTTGCTTAGTGCATTCAATGAAGTAACCCGGCAGTCGGGTTATTATAAGCTTTCGCTCAAAGACGGCAAACTTACCAAATTAACGATGGGCGACTACCGCTACGGTAATGTGGTGAAAGCGCGTAACGCGAATACCATATTATTTACACGCGAAACGTTCCGTGAGTTTCCGGATGTGTGGACTTCCGATCTCACCTTTGCGACACCTAAAAAATTATCCAACGCCAATCCTCAAATGAGCCGTTATCATTGGGGCACGGTTGAACGCGTTCAATGGATTTCAGCAGATAACATTCCACTGGAAGGATTGCTGTACAAACCCGAAGGTTTTGATCCGAACAAGAAATACCCGATGATGGTGTATTTCTATGAGAAGAATTCGCATAACCTGCATCAGCACATAGCGCCTGCACCCATCCGGTCATCAATAAATTATTCCATGTATACAAGCAACGGTTACCTGGTGTTTGTTCCGGATGTGGTGTATAAGATCGGCTATCCGGGCGAAAGCGCCATGAACTGCATTATGCCGGGTGTCACCTCGCTCATTGCTAAGGGTTTTGTTGATGAAAAGCGGATTGGCATTCAAGGTCACAGCTGGGGCGGATATCAGATTGCCTATATGGTAACCCGTACCAACCTTTTTGCGGCAGCAGAAGCGGGGGCACCGGTGGTGAACATGATCAGTGCCTATGGCGGTATACGCTGGGAAAGTGGTTTAAGCCGGATGTTTCAATACGAACAATCCCAAACCCGGTTAGGCGGTTCCCTTTGGGAGAAGCCGATGTTATACATTGAAAATTCACCCATCTTCTTTGCCGATAAAGTAAGAACGCCCCTATTGATGATGCACAACGATGCCGATGGCGCGGTGCCTTGGTACCAGGGCATTGAATATTATATGGCACTGCGCAGGTTGGGTAAACCGGTTTGGATGTTGAATTATAACGGGCAGGGACATGGACTGACGCAACGTCATCACCGTACCGATTTTGCCATTCGCATGATGCAGTTCTTCGATCACTATCTGAAAGACGCTCCAATGCCCGTTTGGATGAAGCGGGGTGTGCCGGCTATTGAGAAGGGAATTCTCCAGGGTTATTGATTTTTGCGGAAACTATTTTGACTTTTAAAGGTTCGGATTACACGGAAATCTGAACCTTTAAATTTTTAAACACCTGTTATGGCGCATGTAAAATTTGGTGAACACACCGCTTATACCAATGCTGAGTTGCCAGCGGTCGGAACAACCGCACCGGAATTTGTGTTGACCGGAAACGACTTGAAAGATTTATCGTTGACGCAATTTGCCGGATCAAACATCATCCTGAACATCTTCCCAAGTCTGGATACCAGTACTTGCGCAACTTCCGTGCGTGAGTTTAATAAACGTGCAACTGCATTAACCGGAAATGTGGTGCTTTGTATTTCAAAAGATCTTCCGTTTGCCATGCGCAGGTTTTGCGGGGCGGAAGGTATTGACAAAGTAATTACCGCATCCGATTTCAGGGGTCGATTCGCCAGGCCTTATGGAGTTGAATTTGTAGATGGCGCATTTGCCGGACTTACAGCACGCGCAGTTGTGGTGATTGACAAAGCCGGAAAGATAAAATATACCGAACTAGTTCCGGCTATCGGCCAGGAACCAAACTATGACGCTGCATTAGCGGCTTGTAGGGATTAATGCCGGAAGTATGTTTTACTGACAATCTTCCAGCCATCAGCAAACTTGTACAGCACCAGGTAATCGGTAAACGTCTTTTTACCCTCACGGTATAATTCAAGCTTAACGATGGCCGCGTTTCCGGTCAGGTCAACGGAAATAAATTTTCCCTCTGTGCGAACCGATGACGCAGAACCCTCAGCTCTTCTTTTTTCAATTGAGGCAACCCATTCGCCTATCGGTAAAGGGTTTATGTCGTTGTCCACCAAACGTAACATGTTAAAAGAGGGATGAAACCCCTTGCGGATATTTTCAAGGCTGCCGTTATTTTGAATGCCCTCAATGTAGGCATCGGCAATAACCTTCTTGATGGATTCTTCATCGGTACGCTGAGCCAGCGAAAAATTCAGTGCGATGATGGTAAAGGCAAGAATAGACATTATTCCGGCTTTCATAAGGATTGTGGTTAGTTATAATAAGCCTAACGAAGATACTGCAGAACCGTTGTGGTAATGGTACAGCCGGTACAATTTCTTTATGAAGCTGCTCCCTCGGCCATTTTTTCGGCACTGTCGGCTATACGCAGTTGCTCAATAAAGTCGTCAATCTCACCATTCATGATGGCCGGCAGGTTGTGTTTGGTATACCCAATGCGGTGATCGGTTACGCGGCTTTGCGGATAGTTGTAGGTTCTGATTTTTTCCGATCGGTCGCCACTGCGCACCAACGATTTCCGTGCTGCGCCAATTTCATTTTGTTGTTTCGTTACTTCCAGCTCGTACAGCTTAGCCTTCAACATCTGCAAGGCACGTTCGCGATTGCCGTGTTGCGAGCGTTCTACCTGGCAGGTAATTACAATCCCGGAAGGTTTGTGTGTAAGCTGAACTTTTGTTTCAACTTTGTTTACGTTTTGTCCGCCTGCACCGCTTGAACGTGCGGTTTGTACTTCAAGATCAGCCGGGTTGATTTCAATGTTTACATCCTCCACTTCAGGCAACACCACTACCGATGCGGCTGACGTGTGAACGCGTCCTTGTTGTTCCGTTGCCGGTACGCGCTGAACACGATGGACACCCGATTCAAATTTTAATAATCCGTAAGCCCCCTCACCGCTAACGCTGCAAATAATTTCCTTGTACCCACCGGCAGTGCCTTCGGTAAAATCCATTTCGCGCATCTTCAAACCCACGCGGTCGCAGAAGCGCTGATACATACGCCACAAATCCCCGGCAAAGAGCGAAGCCTCATCACCACCCGTACCAGCCCGAATTTCAAGAATGCAATCTTTATCATCGTTTGGATCTTTCGGGATCAGCAATTCCTTCAATTCACTTTCCAGTAATTCAATCTTTGGCTCCAGTTCTTCAATTTCCATTTTGGCCAACTCGCGCATTTCAGCATCCTTCTCCTTTACCAATACATCTTTGGCATGCTTGTAATGACTGTTAGCCAGTAAGAAGTCATTGTATTTGCGCACCACCTTCTCCAGGTCGCCATACTCTTTGCTGAGCTGTATGTATTTTTTTGGATTGCTGACCGTGTCTGGCTGCACCAGCAGTTGCCCAATCTCTTCGAAACGATGCTTGATTTCTTCTAATTTCCCGATCATAAGTAAAAACGGCCCAAAGTTAACAAATCATTGCATTCGCAAGATTGAACAAGGCCTGTTACCTTTGACGTATGCGATTGGGGTTACTCTTACTTGTCGGGTTTTTGGCAGGTTGCGGAGGTTCACTTAGTGATGAACAACGCAAACAAATGCGGGAGGCGCGCGAGCAACAATCCATCAAAAAGGTAAGTGAAGCTGAATTGATGGAAGCGGCCTTCACAAAAGGAAGAGCGATTATTGCCTTGGCAGATAAAAATCCCCTTTCAGCCGACTCCCTGGCCGAAACAAACCGATTTGAGTTGCGATGGCTTGAGCCGGGATCAGCTGGTGCTTCTGAAATTGAGCAACAACTTATCGAGGCCTACCTCAACAGTATGATGTTGGGTGAGGAATTGAAAGATAATGTTCAGCGCCTAGGAAACGATTCGTTGTTGTATACAAAACCTTTAGTGGTTGAATTACCCGATGGCTCCGTTGAAGTAAAAGGCACCTGGAATGTGCGAATGGCCCGAAAACACCTGGTACTGGCCATGGATAAAAAATAAGTTTATGGCATCCGCCTGAAGGTTCGTTCTTTAAAATGCCCCTTCTTGATCAACCCGATCAGTTCTTTCGGTGTAGGGTCAATTACATAATAGGTTTTCCCTTCCACTGTGGTTTCCACTACAGGTAACTCGGCTGAAAGTTTGGCCAGGAATTTTTTTCGTTCGTCTTCCTGTTCGGGAATACTCTCCATTTCGAAATAAATCAGGTCATTATTTTTATTCAACCGGATAATACGTAGATACCAGGCCAGATCATTACGGCTGTTCAGAAAGTAGTATCCTTTATAGTATTTCAACACAAGACTGTCGCTTAAAACAGCCTGATCATCCGGACCCAACGTATACCCTGATGTGGTTATAATAAGTGTGTCGGTGGGCTCGCTATTTTCTTCAACCAGGTATTGTCCATGCAGTTTTACCGGCACCTGGTAAAGGGGCTTAACCCCTTTGGGTTGCGATTCCTTATAGGAGATTTCGGTGCAGGCGGTACACAACAGGCCAAAAAGGAGGAGCACGGTCAGCCTTTTCATGTAGGGAAGATACACATAATGCCGCAAGAATGAACTATTAAGGTGTTGTAAATGAATTCCCTTGAAAGACTACAACCAGAGTCCGGATGTGCGTGTCTATACCACCAAAGAAAGTATTTTTGTGTTATGAAGCGGTTTATTTCCTGGTTTGGCTTGGTTACACTCTTGCCGGTGGCGGGATGTGATTTGGGCAGTGAGGATATTCGGGTTTATTCGTACTCGTTTGAGTTTTCAAATGCTAAAGAGGGCTGGACAGGCGATTTTGCCGATTATCCAGAAGGCGATTCCATTCTGTATGGGTTGGAGATCAACCATGAATTGTTGCCCGAGAACATCAGCAAAACCCGTAAAGGAATTAAAGTTACCGGCATCAATCACAGCGATGACCTGTTTATGTTCATTAAAAGGAAAGTGTCAGGCCTTCGCCCGAATACAACCTACAAAGTATTATTCAGCGTTCGGTTTGCCTCCAATGTTCCGACCGGTACTCCAGGAATCGGTGGTGCCCCCGGAGAAAGTGTATACGTTAAAGTTGGCGCTTCACGAATAGAACCGGTCAAAGTTCTGACCGATGGATATTACGAGATGAATATCGATAAAGGCAACCAGGCACAGGGCGGAACCGATATGCAGGTAATCGGTCATATTGGGGTAGCAGCAACCACCACGCAATATGCTGAAGTGTTCCGTAATAACTCCACACTTAGTCCTTTCAGCTTAACCACCAACAACCAGGGCGAAGTTTGGGTAATTGTTGGCACGGATAGCGGATTTGAAGGAACTACCACCCTGTATTATACCGGGGTAGACATCCTCTTTAACCAGGTGAATTAGTTTTTCGACTTACGAGCGCTTCTTTCTTTTTCGGGGCTTCGGTACTTTCCCGATGCGCGGATCACCTTTCCGGATCAGAACACAGGCTTTCAGTGCGCTTTCTTCAAAATCATCGGCTTCTACCGGAAGGTTTTGCCAACTTGTTTCGCCATTGCCCAGCAGGAAAATTCTGCGCATCGATGGAAACTCCTTTCGCAGGCTGGTATGGTGTTCCGTGGTTGTGGCAAGCCAAATACCATTATCTTCCGGATGATCTGGCTTTTCACGGGTAATTAGCACAATTTTTTCACCCACGTAAAGGGCATGGCATCCAAACATGGGTTTTACTATCGGGCGCAAGGAATCTAACTCATCCAACACAAAACTGAAGGCTATGGATTTTTTTCGCTTTAACATTTTTGATGAAGATTAGAATAACTTCCCGAAAGCTTTTCACGTATCTTTACCTTTCGAAGGTAACATCCTTCTGAACTGGTATCCAAAAGGGCAATCCGAATAAACACAATACCATGAAAACTAAACTCTACCTATCGGTGGTAACACTGATGATCATTAGCGCTTCTGCCTTTTCGCAGGGCGTTGTAGGTAAGCTTAAGCAGAAAGCCTCACAGGTTGGGGAACAGGCCGTTGACCGAAAAATCAATGAGAAAACCGGCATGAATCAACCGGGAACAAATCGGCCGGTAAGCAACCCTACCGGCCCCGGAAATACCCCTGCCCATACAGCCGGTGGCGGGTTGGTGGTAACTCCTCCGGATGTTAAGGCCAACATGAACGATGCCGAAACCTCCTTTAAGTCGGGCAATTACGCTGACGCACGGTATGCGCTCCGTCAGGCCATGTTGGGCGTTGAAATGGAAATTGGGAATACGGTATTGAAATCCCTGCCCGAATCCGTTTCAGGACTAAAACAAAATGCCGATGCCGACCAGGTAACCAGCACCGGGTATGGTTGGGTGGGCCTTACCATTTACCGTGAATACGCGAGCGGAGACAAGCAACTGAATACCACCATCGCAAACAATGCTGCGTGGATGTCGGCTGTAAATATGTATTTGAGTAACTCCAACTATGCCTCTTCGGGTGGACAGCAAAACTGGAAGCAAACAAAAGTAAAGGGTTATAAGGGCATAATTGAGTACAACGATGGTTCCGGTTATA
>CAZOYJ010000008.1:6065-33159 GCA_964583905.1 uncultured Roseivirgaceae bacterium | reverse complement strand
CCTGATCTTCAAATTCAATCTTAATGGCAGGGTCAACAAACATCTCACCGTAACTGGTCGCCATCGACAGATTAGCCTTTGTGGCGATGGGGAGGGTCACATCAACCGGGCCATGCACCGATACAATCGAAACCGGGTTTTTAACCGTGTTGCCGAAAATTACATCAATGCTTCCGTGTACGGTTTTAACCGCCATGGGGCCGGTAACATTATCGAGGCGAACACCATTGTGTACCGTTGAGATTTCGATCTCGCTCTCCACATTGTTGATTTTAATGCTGCTGCCGTAAGGTGAAGTGTGCGAATAGGAAACGGTAACACCTTTCGGCACCATAATTTTAACTTTCGGGCCCGACATTTTTTTAAGTTGATATACTTCAACCGTATTTCCTTTATCGACAACCGATAACCCGATGCCGGTGTTGTCTTCAAGTCCCATGCTGCTGATAGCCCGCAGTCCATCCGCACGCTTGTCTTTCTCTCTGGGGCCATCGAGGGAAGAGAATATTATTTCTTTCCCATCATACCCCTCAACGGTAACATTGTTTACTTCACTGATCAACAATTTACCGGACGTTTTCTGGAGTTTGAACTCCTGGGCAAACACCCCGGCAAACATCATTATCATGAGTATAGTTAATACTTGCTTTTTCATTTTTGTAGTTGTTTAATAATCAAAATCTAAGTTTATATACATCGCGAATGTTCTTTCTGTTAAGCTCAGGTTAGTTTAAAAATGCCAACATGTGCTTCATCTTTAACGGCCGGCAGCGATTGCTCATCATCAATGATCTGCTGCAGCGATTTCATGGCGTCTTTTTCCTTCAGTTGCACCAGCAAATGAATCAAGGCAATCTGCACCACCGGATCCGTTTGTTTGCCCAGCGACTGCACCAGGGCCGTACGCACATTTTGTTCGGTAGCAAAACGGCTTAGGGCGTCCAGTGCTGTCAGTCGTACATTGCTGTTACTGTCGTGGTTGAGCAGGGTTACAAGCGCCTCCACAATTTCGTCATCGGGCCGGCTGGTGGTTACCGATTCATAAGCGGCCTTTACCCCCAGCATCCGCTGGCTGGCCGATTGATCATCGTTGAGTTTATCAAATACCAATTGGCGGGTGAGTGCCATTTCTTCTTTCAAAGCAATTAATTCATTCCGGTCGCGATTTTGTTCGCTGATAAAATAACCTACACTACCGCTCACTACAAGCAAGGCCACAGTTGCAGCAACCCGGTAGAATGCTGGCGTGAAAAACAATGTTTTGGTTTTACGCTCACCGGCTATTGCTTTGGCCAACGCCTCATCAAACTTCGCCTTCAACGCAGCAGAAGGAACCAAACTTTCTGTTTTATCCATAGCCTGCATCACCGTCCGAAGCTGCTCGTACAGTTTATAGGCTTCCGCATTTTGCACCAATTCCTTTTCGAGCAGGTGCCGGTCGATTGTGTTGAGTTTTTCATCGATGTAATCGATAATCATGCTTTCCAGTTTCTCGCGTTCCATGCTCATATTCGTTCCAGTTGAAAATAATGTTCCCTTAATTTTTGAATTGCCCGGTGTACCCTCACTTTAACGTTGGCCACCGTAGTGTCCATCATTACTGCAACCTCTTCATACTTCAGGTGCTGAAACCGGGTGAGCACCAGTAACTCGCGTTGCTCATCGCTTAAGCGGGCCAACGACTGATGCAACAGGTTTTCGCGTTCGTCTTGTTCCATACTTTCCTGCACATCCATCAGTTGGTCTTCTATCTGGTCAACCGCCACAAACCCCGAAGTTTTATTTTTGGCGGCCTGGTAGTGATCGGAAAATATATTCCGGGCTACCTGGTAAATCCACGACTGAAACCGCATCCCCTCGCGGTAACTTCCCCGGTACTTGATGATCCGCAGAAATACATTCTGGGTCAGGTCTTCGGCCAGGTCACGATCCATGGTCATGCGGGCCAGGAAGTTGAAAATCCGCTTATGATAGCGGTCAAAAAGCACAGAAACTTGCTGAAGATCACCGTTTTTCACGGCCTCCATAATACGCTCATCCGTCATCAGGTCAGTGCTTTTTGTCAAGTTTCGTGTTAGTTACCGGGTAACCGGCAAATGGTTACAACTGGATTTACGGATTTTTGAACAATAATAAAAGCGTAGGCAAAGCCGGCACAGATGTACGACACTTTCGCAATCGCTCGCCCTTTAATTCCCTGAAGGCTTGCCTCCCGAAGGGATGGGACCCGCGCGCAGGAGGTTCTCCCTTAAGGGAGTCAGAGGGCGCGCGGGAGGGCGGATAACCAGTTACAAAACTACTGTACGCTCACCTGCACTACGGATTTCCTATAATTCAAACTGATATTTAATACCTTTACATAGATACCATCTATTATGAACCTCCACCAACTGGAATACATTGTTGCCGTTGACACGCACCGGCATTTTGCCACAGCCGCCCGGAAATGTTTTGTTACCCAGCCGACCCTGAGCATGATGATTCAAAAACTGGAGCATGAACTGGGCATACAACTCTTCGACAGGAGTAAACAACCTGTAGTAACCACCGATGTTGGAAAGGATATTATTCTTCAGGCCCGAAAAATTCTGGACGAAGTCGGACGCATCCAGGAAATTGCTCACAACTACAAAGGTGAAGTGAAGGGAGAGCTGCGCATCGGTATTATTCCCACCCTGTCGCCTTACCTGCTTCCGTTGTTTCTCAACAACTTCATGAAGAAGTATCCGCAGGTAAAAGTTAAGATCATGGAACTCACCACCCGGCAAATTGTGGATAAGCTCACCACGCAATTACTGGATGCCGGAATCCTGGCCACGCCCCTTAATCTGTCGACACTGGCAGAAGACCCGCTTTTTTATGAAGAGTTTGTGGTATACACCTCCAAACAGGAATCGGGTTTGAAAAAGAAGTACCTGCTGGCCGAAGATATTGACATCGACCGGCTTTGGTTACTCGAAGAAGGGCACTGCTTGCGATCGCAGGTGATCAACTTATGTGAATTGAAAAGGCGCGAAACGGAGGCCCACAACCTCGACTATGAAGCAGCCTCCATTGAAACCCTGAAAAAAATTGTCGACATCAGCAAGGGCATTACCATTCTGCCTGAATTAGCCGTACAAGAATTGTCTAAAGCACAGCATTCGCAAATTCATTATTTCAAACCACCGGCACCGGTGCGGCAAATCAGCCTGGTGACGTACCATCACTTTATTAAAACCCGGTTAATTGAAGCACTGCGGGAAGAAATTCTGAAGAATATCCCTGAGAAGATGCGGCATGTTAAAACAAGGCAGGTAGCCGAGATTGAATTGTAATGGTTGAATTGTCTGCATTGGGTAATTGAATCCTTCAACTCACCCAGCTCCACACAGGCTTTTTAATATTTTTGGAAAACTGAGCGCATGTACTTTATAAAAATTTCTTGTGGGATTTCATAAAAAGATTTTCATCCAACTCCCATAACCTTGCTCCTCCTTTAATCCCATCCTTATTTGTGATACGGGTAATGTTTTCATCCAGTTTAAAGGTAAGCTTGTTAGCATTTCCACCACCAATATAAAGGTGATCATAGTTAAAAACCACTTTCAACATTTCTATAATCTTTTTCATTCGTTTGTTCCACTTTTCCACTCCTATTCGTTCCAAAGCACTATCGCCAACATAGGTATCATAGGTATTCTTTTTAGTAATGGCATGGTGGGCCATCTCCAGGTGCGGTAACAGGTTTCCATCCATCAACAATGCAGTGCCAAATCCGGTACCGAGTGTGATTACCATTTCCAAACCTTTTCCACGTACTACTCCAATGCCGTGCAAATCTGCGTCATTGGCAATACGCACGGGTTTATCCAGTGCGTCACTGATCAGGCGGTTAATGTTTACCCCCTTCCAAACCGATGTGTCTAGGTTAGGCGCAGTATGCACAATACCTTTTTTTATATACCCGGGAAATCCTACCGATATCCTGTCAAAGTCTTCAAAGTTTAATACCAGTGCTTTTATTGCTTTCAATACATTTTCGGGAGTAGCCGATACTGGTGTTTTAACTTTCTTAAACGCTTGCAGAACATCACCATTCTGGTTTAGCACAACGCCCTTTATACTGGATCCTCCAATGTCAATGGACAGGATATGTTGGGAAGATTGTCGCTCAGAATTACTCATTCAATAAAATGCTGTAGACATTTTAAATTTCTTTTGTCAATATCCTGAAAAAGGACATTAAAGCCAAACCCAGTATGAACGGAATTGGTCACCGATCTGTTCACCGGAATTCTGAAATTGTTTGTGATTTTTTGGCTTTAGAAAAATTAAAAGCCCATCAATCATAGCATTTAAGGGCTTTTGGATTTGGATGGTTTTTGAAAAGTCGGGGCGACTGGATTCGAACCAGCGACCTCTTCGTCCCGAACGAAGCGCGCTACCGGGCTGCGCTACGCCCCGATAAAAAAATCTTTGTACTCTCTCTTAATGTATTCCTTATTCTTCAGTCTCTTTAGCTTCATTTCAAATCTAAGGGCCTCCACTTTACTTCCAAATGCCCTTTTAAAAATTATTCTCCAGGGCCCTCTGTTTCTCGTTGACCGGGTCTGACCAGAATTATGATCGTTCTCTCTTCTCAATAAATCATCAGTATGACCATAATACCATCTGCCACTCGTCACTGACTCTAATATGTAGGCATAGTATAATTTATCCTTCATAACCAGCCACCTCCCCGACACGGTCGGGGCGCGCTACCGGGCTGCGCTACGCCCCGATAATTAGAGGAAGGCAAAATTAATCACCCTGTTTTATTTTTCACTAAGTGCTGCCATTTTTAAAATCCTTTTTTTGCCAGATTTCAATACCTTTGGCATTTTCAAAATCACCATGGACATCAAGCAAATTCCTCTTAACCACCTCCACGTAAAACTGGGCGCTAAAATGGTTCCCTTTGCCGGCTTTAATATGCCGGTGCGCTACTCCTCCGATATTGAAGAGCACATGACCGTGCGCAACGGTGTTGGTGTTTTTGATGTTTCGCACATGGGTGAGTTTACGGTGAAAGGTCCTAAGGCACTTGTTCTGATTCAGCAGGTTACCAGCAACGATGCTGCCAAACTTACAGATGGACAAGCCCAATATTCCTGTCTGCCTAATGATCAGGGCGGTATTGTTGATGACCTGACGGTATACAAAATCGCAGACGAAGATTACCTGCTGGTGGTTAACGCAGGCAATATTGAAAAAGACTGGAACTGGATCAGCGATCACAATACCGTTGGCGCAGACCTGAAAAACATTTCGGACGACATTTGCCTGTTTGCCGTTCAGGGACCAAAGGCTACGGCTACTCTTCAGAAACTGACGACTATTGATTTACGTGCCATCAAGTATTATCACTTTGCCAAAGGTGAATTTGCCGGTGTGCCGGATGTCATGCTTGCCAACATGGGCTATACAGGCGCTGGTGGATTTGAAATCTATATGCACAAATCTTACGCTGAAAAAGTATGGCATGCCATTTTTGAAGCGGGTAAAGAATTCAACATCAAACCCATCGGGTTGGGGGCACGCGATACGTTACGGTTGGAAATGGGCTTTTGCTTATACGGCAACGACATTGATGACACCACATCACCGCTTGAAGCAGGGCTTGGATGGATCACCAAATTCACCAAGGAATTCACCAACGCATCCAACATCAAAAAACAAAAAGAAGCAGGTGTTACCCGCAAATTGGTTGGCTTTAAAATGATCGACAAGGGCATTCCCCGGCATAACTACCTGATCAAAGATGCAACAGGTAGCGCCATCGGCCAGGTTACTTCCGGTACAATGTCGCCCATGCTTGGAATTGGGATTGGGTTGGGTTATGTAACCATTGATCATGCAGAACCCAGCAAGGAAATTTTTATTGATGTACGCGGAAAAGCCTTAAAAGCAGAAGTAACCAAGTTGCCCTTTATCGCCAGGTAAAAATCCGGGATTCACCTCACAGCCGATGAAAACAATAGATGTTTGTTTAAGTCCAGACCTGATGCACCTGTACAACGTGGATGACCGGGTGGTCGTGGTAGTGGATATTCTGCGCGCAACCTCCTGCATGGTAACGGCACTGGCGCATGGCGTTAAAAGCATCAGGCCTTTTGCAAACCTGGAGGATTGCAAGGCCATGAAAGCAGCGGGCTGGTTTACTGCCGGAGAACGAAATGGCGAGAAGGTAGAAGGTTTTGATTTTGGGAACTCTCCGTTTGAATACATGGATGTGAAGCTTAAAGGCGAGCGAATTGCTTTTACCACCACCAACGGCACCCAAGCCATTGCCCGTGCACAAGGCGCAAAAGAAATTGTCATCGGTTCATTTCTTAATCTTACCGCAGTTACAGAATACCTGAGAACAGGAACCGACAACATTCTGGTGGTGTGTGCTGCCTGGAAAGGCAAGGTAAACCTGGAGGATACCCTTTTTGCCGGGGCGCTGGTTGAAAACCTGAAAAATCATATTGAGCCGGATTGCGATGCTCCGCTTGCCGCGCAACACTTGTATAACCTGGCCAAAAACAACCTGGTTGATTTCCTGAAAAATTCAAGTCATGTGAAGCGGTTGAACCGACTGAATATTCATAAAGACATTGAGTTTTGTTTAACTCCCGATCAATACACTATTGTACCCCGATTGGTTGAGGGCGAATTGAAGGGTTGATTAATGTTTTCAATAGCACTGCGTACTCTTTTCAACATAATACCGTGAACCATTCAGGTAAAGACCAGTTCCTTTATTTCCCTGACCATACTGGATCCGGAACTCAGCCCGGGTCCCATCCTGGTTATGTAAAATCAAGGTGCCACTGTCGCCTTGCCCGCTGGCCTGCCACGTTCCGTGGCTGCCGCCCCACATCGTGCCGGTGCCGGTAACACCACCCGAACTGGTGCGTTTGTTTCGGGTGAATGTGCCGTTGGAACATAAGTGAATGAAATCTGTATCGCTGAAATCGCCCTGGGTATAATAAAATTTTAAGGATTGACCCTTCAGGTATTGATCCCACGGTTGGTTGATACCCGCTGAACTGGCCGCCTGGGTTTGCTGGGGGGGTGAAAACTTCAGGCTTGCGAAAAACTCTTCAGCAGCTTTCTTCGCCCGATCGAATGAAGCAGGAAAGGCCAATACAATGCAACCTACGCCTATACCATGCTCACCCAGTCTGATTTCGCCATACCCTTTTGTTTCCTGGGGCATGCCGTGTACAGCATAATTTCCCCACCAACGGTTGCCTTCGTTTTTAATCATCCCGATCGGGGCAATGTACACACCGCCATCAATTGGAATTTGTTTCTGCATCTCGCCAAACACATTTTTCGCTTCCATTTCATTGGCTGTAATAATAAAAGTGATTTCATTGGTGTTATCGGCAAGGATCATAACCGATGAACCCTGCGGAATACCGCCATAAAACCCGGACGGAAGTGTAAAGGAAAGTCCGAGGGCTGCAATCGATAAATGCGTGCCTCCTTCGTACCGTACATCTGCCGCCACTTCCGTTTGCGCATATAGTGAGCAGGAGAATAAGAGCGGTAATAAAAATCCGACAGCCCTGGCATTCATTCAATGAAGGTAATAAAATTCCGGGTGCGGATAAACTTACTGTTGACTAAACACGCTTTTCCCGCCAACCACGGTTTTCAGTACCCGCATCTCGCGGATGGCATCCGGATCGATATCAAAAATATTTTTGTCGAGGACCACAAAATCGGCCAGCTTACCCGGTTCAAGGGAGCCTTTCAGGTTTTCTTCAAACGAAGCATAAGCCGCATGAATCGTATACGCTTTTAATGCCTCCTCAACAGAAATCTTTTGCTCCGGGATCCATCCATCCGGATTTTTATCATCCGTGGTTTGCCGAGTAACGGCCGCATAAATGCCCGCCAGCGGGACGGGTGGCGCCACAAACCAATCGCTGCCAAAGGCCACTTTCGCTCCCGCATCGAACAGCGATTTAAACGCATACGTTGTTTTGCATCGCTCATAGCCAATCAGTTTTTCGGCCCAGCGGCCATCATCAATGGCATGGTAGGGCTGCATACTGGGAATTACGTTCAACGCTGCAAACCGGCTGATGTCATCCGGATGAATATGCTGGGCATGCTCAATCCGGAATCTCCGGTCGCGGGCTCCGTTTTCTTTGCCCACCTGTTCATATATATTGAGTAAGGTGTTAATGGCTCTGTCGCCAATGGCATGGGTCATAATGTGCAGGCCTGCACTATCGGCCGATTTTATTCGTTGGTACAATACGTTTTCTTCCTGCACAAAAAATCCCGAATCTTCAGGTGCATCATCATACGGCTTAAAGAAAGCTGCCGTGTGCGAACCCAATGAACCATCTACAAATTCTTTCAGGCTTCCGATCCGGAGCCAGCTATCGCCTCTTCCCTGCTGTTTAACTTTTTGCGCCAGTTCACGCCAGTCGGCCAACATCATGCCGGCATATAAGCGCACCGTTAATGCATGGTTTTGATGCGCGCGTTCAAACACCCGCATGTAACCGCTCATGTTGTGTACAGATGTAACGCCTTGTGTGTTCACATACTGCATGGCCGCACGAAGCGCGGTATCATTTTGTTCATCGGTGGCATCGGGTACAACCCGGTACACTAAGCCCATGGCATTATCTTTAAAGATTCCGGTGATTTTTCCTTTCTTATCGCGTACAATAGTTCCTCCGGAAACAGCTTTCACCAGGTCGGTAAGGCCTGCTGCGTTAAGTGCCGCTGTGTTGGCCAGGGCCATGTGGCCGTCAAGCCGGTTAATCCATACCGGGTTATCGCGGGTTACCGAATCAATCCAATCGCGCGTGGGTAATTCACCACCCCAGTTTTCATGATCCCAGTCGCCATTTAAAATCCAGGCCCCTGCCGGCTGGGTTGCTGCAAAATCTTTAATGCGTTGAATAAATTCCCGGGGCGTGGCGGCATCGCGCAACTGTACCGATGCCAGGGCAAACCCTCCATCCATAAAATGGGTATGGCAGTCGATAAAGCCGGGAACAATAAGATTTTCGGGTAAGGTTTCCGTTTTTACCGTTTGGCTCCCGATCCATTTTTCAATTTCACTTCGCGCACCAACTGCTACAATTGAATCCCCGGTTATGGCCATGGCCTCGGCCCAGGGTTGGGAAGCATGACCGGTCCAGATTTTTCCAAACACCACCTGATCAGCAACAGGATGTTGCTTACACGAGATGAGCAAGGTGATCAGCGAAAGCGCAATACTTATTTTTTTCATTTCAATTTTGGATTTTGTTGATGGCGGTCTTTATCGCGAAGATTTTTTTTCTCAAGATTTTTTTCAAAAGCTTCGGTAAGGTTAACACCGGTTTGGTTAGCCAGGCATATAAGTACCCACAACACATCGGCCATTTCATCGCCCAGGTCTTTGTCCTTGTCGCTTTCCTTTTCCGATTGTTCCCCATACCTGCGGGCAATGATGCGCGCCAGTTCGCCTACCTCTTCAGTAAGCATGGCCATGTTGGTTAGTTCATTAAAATACCGTACGCCAACCGTTTTAATCCATTGGTCTACCTGGTGTTGAGCCTGATCGATGGTCATAGTAAAAAATTTGTTTACCGAACGTACACAATATTGCAACACGAACAAAGCAGACCACATCTGTAAAGAACCTGCAGACATCGTTGAATTTCTGCCGATAATTCCTGAATCTTGATGGCGAATTATCCATGCTGTATTCCTCCTTTACATCGGGTTTTATTGAAGCCGGCTGCGATGAAGCCGGACGGGGGTGCCTTGCCGGGCCGGTTACTGCCGCTGCGGTTATCCTTCCCCAACAGTATGAACATCCGGTATTGAACGACTCCAAGCAACTTACCCGTGATGAACGCCTCGCCATCCGTGAAGACATTTTACGCGATGCCATAGCCTGGGCCGTTGCGGAAGTTGATCATGAGGAAATCGACCGGATCAACATACTAAACGCTTCATTCGAAGCCATGCACCGGGCTCTGCGCAAGCTTCCCGTTACACCTTCCATGTTGCTCATCGATGGAAACCGGTTTAAACCTTACGGTGAAATTCGTCATGAATGTATTGTTAAAGGCGATGCAACCTATTTATCTATTGCAGCAGCCAGTATTTTAGCCAAAACCTACCGGGATGAAAAAATGCAGGTTTTAGCGTTGGAATTCCCGGGTTATGGCTGGGAAACCAATGTGGGCTATCCAACAGCCGAACACCGCGAGGCCATTATCCGGTTAGGACTTACCCCCTATCACAGGCGATCGTTTCAGTTATTTCCCCGCCAGCTTGAATTATTCAGCGACTGAGTATAACGAACAGGTCGTTTACAGCCTGAAAAGCCCATTTACCGTCTTTGAATTTTCCTTTTTTCGGAATCAGTGCAAATTAAGCCGGGTTAAGTTAACTTTGTTGTCCTACTAAAATTTAACACCTATGAAAAAGTTAATCCTGACGTTTTTTGTTGCTTTTGCGTTGTATGCCTGTGGTGGTAAACAAACTGACGAACAAACCTTAACTGCTGAAGAAGAAAATCAATTCGTTGACGATGCTACCGAAGATCTCAACCTGCGTGTTGATGAACTTTCTGCACAAGCCGATAGCCTGAATAACGCCATCGATTCCTTATTGAATACACTGTAAACTAAAACTGAGAGATCATGAAAAAATTTATTGCTTATATATTGGCAGGATTGTTCGCTGTTGCGATCATGAACAGCCAGGCCATTGCACAAGGCAAAGGCCAGGAAAAGAAACCGGAAAAAGCTGCCGGAAAACCGGAGGACAAAGGTAAACCCGAGGACAAAGGCAGGCTTGCGGAAAAAGAATCAGATGATGATCAAGGGAAACCGGAGGATAAAGGGAAACCGGGAGACAAGGGTAAACCAGAAGACAAAGGAAAGGCTGACCGTTCATCCGATGATCAGAAACCGGAAGATAAAGGCAAACCTGCTGACAAAGGAAAACCTGAAGCAAAAGAGAACAGAGGCCAAGGGCATGCATATGGCCGAAACAAAGGTGACTTAAGTGGCCGTGAATTTGGCCAGTTGCGTTCGCAGGAGGCCCGCAGCAAAATGCAGAAAGAACTGGAGGACTCCGACAAGCAACTTGAAGCGAAAGAAGAAGAGGTAAAGACCAATAAATCCAAAATTGAAGAAGCGCTGGAAAAAATCGGTAAGGAACGGGAAGAAAAGAAAGTGACCGACAAAGAATATGAAGAGAAAAAAACTATTCTCGAAAGAGCCAAAGAACGATTAGGTGAAACCGAAAAAGATATCACCACCGAGCGAAGCACTATTAAAAAGAAGTTGGAGGAGTTGAAGAAAGAACAGGAGTAAGACAAACTAAAAAATACTTAAGGGCTGTCGGTTTAATGACAGCCTTTTTTATTGAATATGCTTGGAGGTGAACCAATACAACCTGAATAGAGTTTGATGTAAAAAATGTATTTAAATGTGCCTCATTTTTATTGCACTGAATAATCACCCAACCTATAAGCTCATCGTGGCCGGCAACCGCGATGAGTTCTACAAAAGGAAAACCGCCCCGGCCAATTTCTGGGAGAATCATCCGCATATTCTGGCCGGCCGCGACCTTGAAGCAGGCGGCACCTGGATGGGCATATCGAAGCAGGGAAAAATAAGCATGGTAACGAACTATCGCGACCTGCGAAATCTTAAATCAGTAGCCCCTTCACGCGGACACCTGGTAACCGATTATTTACTCAATGGCGATAAGCCTGACGATTACCTCAACACACTAACTGAAAAGAGCAACGCATACAACGGCTTTAACCTGGTGGTTGGTACTCCGGATGAATTGCATTACTACTCAAACTACAAAAATGGTGTGGAAAAAATCCCGGAAGGACTACATGGCCTCAGCAACCACTTGCTGAACACCCCCTGGCCCAAAGTGAAGCGCGGCATGGATAAAGTGGCGAACGTAATCCAATCGAAAACAGTTAAACCGGAAAAACTTTTTGACGTGCTGTACGATGAACAACGCGCCCCCGACAACGAACTGCCCGACACCGGGCTGGACCTGGAACGCGAACGGGCTTTGTCCTCTATTTTTATTAAAAGTCCAGGCTATGGTTCGCGCTGCTCAACCGTAATTTTAGTTGACCGTAATCATGATGTTCTTTTCTCCGAACGAGTCTACGATCTTCAAACATTTAATTACACAACCCAGACCTTCGAATTCAAGCTTGAGCCCTGATTTGTACACCAAACTTTTGTTTATCTATTCCGTACATTCACCAGACTTTAATGCATGACCAAAAAGAAGGACAAAACTCCATTTTTATTGAAAGTCATCCAGTGGGCTTACCCCAAAGCCGAGTGGTTGGTACCGCCACTGGCCTATCGTTTCTTCCTTAAATTATTTTTCACTCCGCTCCGGTATAGAACTCCCGATAAAGAATTAAAAGCCGAAAGCTTTAGTGAGCGGTTCACGGTTCAGGTTGAAAATAAAACGGTACAATGTTACAAATGGGGTAATGCCGCGAAAACAGTCCTGTTGATTCATGGCTGGGCGGGACGGTCAACGCAATTCAGGAGGTTCATTAAGCCGTTAATGGAAGCGGGATTTCAGGTGGTAGGCTTTGATGGTCCGGCACATGGCAATTCGGAAGGGAAATCAACCAACATCCTTGAGTTTGAACAGGTGCTCAGGCAACTTTACGAAAAAGTGGGCACTCCCGAAGCCATCATTGCCCACTCGTTCGGTGGTGGTGTGGCCTTGTTTGCAGCCATGAACGGCCTGCCGGTTAAAACGCTGGTGAACATTGCCAGCCCAACCATAGGCGATGAAATCATCAACACCTATCTGCGCGCAATAGGCGGCAGCGAAAAAACCAAAGTGGCCTTCAAAAAAATGCTGCTGAAACGCTATAACAAATCGTTCGATGAATTTACCGCGCTGTACGCCATCCGGCACCTTTCCCAACCCATTAACCTGATGCTGGTGTATGATGAAGACGATAAGGAAGTAAGCATGAATCACGCCCTGGCTCTGGTTGAACTTTACCCCAGCGCTACGCTGTACCGGACCACCGGCCTGGGGCACACCCGCATTTTGAAAGATGCCCGCGTGATTACCGAAATTGTAACATTTATTCAGCACCGGGCGTCTGCTGCGCAAAACCCGTAACCAAACTGTAATTTCAACGGTATTATGTACACTAATCCGGGCGTTAGCCGTTTATGGCAAAACAAGGCCGTTAAGATTACCCTTTGCCGGGATTGCGACCCAAATAGTTAATTTTGAACACAAAAAGAACTTTTCCTTCTCCTTAACCATCTGGAAGTGATCTATGAAAATCATCGAAACACATAACATCTCCAAAGTGTACATCATGGGTTCTACGGAGGTTCGCGCCCTGCAATCTGTTTCCATTAGCATCGACAAAGGTGAATATGTTGCATTTATGGGGCCGTCAGGCTCCGGAAAATCCACTTTGATGAATATTGTCGGGTGCCTGGATACACCTTCAGGCGGCACGTACCGGTTAAATAATCAGTTGGTGAGCGACATGACCGAAAATGAATTGGCCGAAGTTCGTAATAAGGAAATTGGTTTTGTGTTTCAAACCTTCAACCTGCTGCCCCGGGCTACTGCATTGGAAAATGTTGCCCTTCCGTTAATTTATGCCGGGTATGGGAAATCGGAACGTGAAGAAATGGCCCTTGCAGCTTTGGATAGTTGCGGTCTGGGCGATCGGTGGCACCACAAACCCAATGAACTTTCAGGCGGTCAGCGTCAGCGCGTAGCCATTGCCCGGGCATTGGTGAACAACCCGTCTATCCTGCTGGCCGATGAACCTACCGGGAACCTTGATTCAAAAACCTCATACGATATCATGAACCTGTTCCAGGAACTTCATGATAAAGGACATACCATTATTATGGTAACCCACGAAGATGATATTGCCCATTATGCGCACCGCATTATCCGCCTCCGCGATGGTTTGGTGGAGTGGGATAAGAAGAACGACCACATTACCCGAGGAAAGCCGGTAGTTGCTCAATAATTCAGTCTTCCCAGTTTAACATTCAACTATTGTTGAATATTGAATGCTGAATGCTGAATTTTAGCCTATGAAGATCTACACCAAAACCGGGGATACCGGAACTACCGCGCTATTCGGTGGTAAACGCGTATCTAAAGCTGATTTACGAATTGAAACCTACGGTACAGTTGATGAACTCAACGCCTGGATGGGTTTGCTGCGCGATCAGGAAGTTAATCAAAAGCGGAAGGACATACTGGTTGAAATCCAGGATCGTTTGTTTACCATTGGCTCGATGCTGGCCACCGAACCGGGGAACACAATAGTTAAAATACCCGCACTGAATCAGGAGGATAGTGTACGTCTTGAAAAAGAAATTGATGTGATGGAAGCACAACTTCCACCCATGCGCTCGTTTGTTCTGCCGGGTGGTCATTCCGCTGTTTCATTTTGCCATATTGCCCGCACCGTTTGCCGGAGGGCTGAGCGCTTGGTGATTGCCCTCGACACAACCGAAAAAGTTGATCCGCTTGTGATCCAATACCTCAACCGTCTTTCCGATTACCTGTTTATGCTTTCACGAAAAATGACAGCCGAACTGAAGGCCGAAGAAACGCCCTGGAAGCCGAGGATGTAATTCTTTTGATCAGGCTTTCGTTGGCAAGAAGGTAGTGTCCATGTAATAATACGTCAGGTTATTCGGATCAACATAAATATCAATCACCTTACGATCTTTCAGCAAGGGCGAGGGATCATACCAAATGTGGTCGCTTTTGAATTCATACATTTTGTTTGAAACCGGATCGTGGTATTGACACAGGATCATATACGGACTTCTTCCATTCACCTTAAAAGACGAATCGAGGGTAATGCTGGTCACCGGCAACGTGGTTTTCCGGCCTCTTCCGTATGTGAACAAATCGCGCTTGGCGCGTAACCGTTTTAATTGTTTGGCCACTCCGTAAAACCCAATCCCTCCGAAAACAAAAGCAAACACTGAAGTGAACAACGGAAAAAACCACAACGTGAAAAAATTCTTTATTTCCACTTCCTCCGGTTTGTCTACCGGAAAATGAACCGTAACCGCATCACCCTGTTGCATATCCGAACTGCTAAACGAGGAAGTGAATTCGCGTTGCTCCCCGTAATAATCAAACTGAATAACCGGGTTACCCGAAAAACCTGAAATGATTCCCGTTGATTCTTCCCATGCGCTGAGCTTTTGCATCGTGAAATAGGTTGTAACCAGCATCGCACAACCGGCCAGACCTCCGATCGTTGCAAAGATTCCATAGAAAAATAGTAGTGATCGCATGATGAAAGTTAAAAAATATCTTCATTTATCACGTGTAATCGCAGGTGGTGAATAATTCGGAACAATTTACCCTAACATACGTTAGCCCTCTTTGGAAATTAATTTTAACTTGCCGGCATAACGTAACTCACCATGGTTGATACGATGAAAATTACAATTGAACGGGTAAAAAAATCCAGGATCAGTGAAGTGGATTTTTCAAATATCCCTTTCGGTAAGATTTATACCGATCATATGTTCATGGCTGATTATCGCCTGGGGGAGTGGAAAAACTTTCGCATCGTGCCGTATGGTATGATGCCCATCAGTCCGGCTACACCGGCCCTGCATTATGGCCAGGCTATCTTTGAAGGCATGAAGGCTTATCGGGGCCCGGAAGGTGAAGCCCTGGTCTTTCGGCCGCTGGATAACTGGAAACGAATGAACATTTCCGGTGAGCGCATTTGCATGCCCTATGTTCCGGAAGAATTATTTATGGAAAGTCTTACCACGTTGATTGATCTGGATCGCGCTTGGATACCCGGTACTCCCGGAGCATCGTTGTACCTTCGTCCGTTTTTATTTTCGGCTGATGAATACATCGGCATCAAACCTTCCGATGATTTCACCTTCATGATTATTCTTTGCCCGGTAGGATCGTATTATTCCACTCCGGTAAAAGTTCGCATTGAAACCCACTACACCCGGGCCGCCCAGGGTGGAACGGGCTACGCGAAAGCCGGTGGCAACTATGGCGGAGCTATTTATCCGGCCAAACTTGCGCAGAATGAGGGCTACCATCAATTACTCTGGACCGATGGCAAAACCCATGAATACATTGAAGAATCGGGTACGATGAATGTGATGTTTGTATTTGACGACACCCTTGTTACCCCGGCATTAAACGATTCCATTTTAGCCGGTATTACCCGCGACAGCGTTTTGCAATTAGCGCGTAGTTGGGGTATGAAGGTGGAAGAACGAAAAGTTTCGGTAACCGAGCTGATTGACGGTATTGAAAGCGGCCACGTGAAAGAAGTTTTCGGGGCGGGCACAGCGGCTACCATTGCCCACATTGAACTGATTGGTTACAACGGAAAGGATTATTATCTTCCAGCAATTGAAACCCGCACGTTTTCAAACAAGGTACTCCACGAACTGGAAGGCATTAAGCGGGGCCTTAAACCCGATCCGTTTGGATGGCTGGTAAAAATGTAATTTTCGCACTACTCCTTTTCTCACTTACAAAACTAAGTGTTGCCCAGCCTGCCTTAACATTGATTAGAAAAAATTGGGTGATTACCGCATACTATGAAGGCGATTACATCCGCTTTAAGCGCAAAGACCGCGAACATTATACGGCAGGGTTGATTGGCGGACTCACCAAAGATTACTTTCGCTTGGGTGAAGACACCACGTACCTGTATCAGCTAGAGAAAATCGACATCAGCGAAAAAGTTGCTACGGGGCTCAATGCCAAAACCATTGGCGCCACCTTTATAGTGGCCGGAGCGGTGCTATTTCTGGGCGATCTGTTTAACGAAACGGTGATTAATAAAGAATCCTATTCAGCTAATACAGGCGTGCTCTCCGTTGCAGGTGGGCTGGTAGTAAGTGGGGTTGCGCTGCAATTCGTAAAAACCGGGAATTATAAATTGGGAAGGCGAAAACGAGTGATCGTAATGAATTAGCTTTTTAAAGGCTTGCGATAACTTCATTAAATTGTTGCTTGAGTACCGGTAAATCGTGTTGTGCTATCTCCCAAACTATTTTAAAATTAACACCAAAATATTCATGTATGGAAATATTCCGAAAACCCCGGATGGATTTCCATTCTATCTCCGGGTGTAATTCTTTGAACCCGGCAGAAATCCCATTACAGGCTTCGCCAATTATTTCTATTTGTTTAATAGTGGCATACCTCTTTTCAGAATTGGCCAGAAAGTCATCATAAGAAATTCCTGCAAGGTATTTCTCGATTTCACCGATTGCTTCCAGAATATGGGTGACCCTTACTTTGTCATTCATGGGTTCTTTCATAGATAAGCAGTTTATCCTTATCAATAAAGGGCTTCACATGCCGCGATAGGCCTTCGCTGCTTACCATATCCACTTTTCTATGTAGGAGTTCTTCCAACTCGTCCCGATAGGTAAAGAATTTCATGCCAATAGGTTTAGAATGATCCAACTCTACTAATATATCAATATCACTGTTTTCACCGGCTTCGTTTCGCGCATAGGAGCCGAACAGGTAAGCCTTTTTCACAGGTCGCTCTGCAAAGAATTGTTGGAGTAAAAGTTTATCTATTGATGATAAATTCATTTAGCAAAGGTAAATCTATTGTGTGAATTCTAATAAGGGGGTTTGAAGAGTTGAAATTGCATATGATTATTCCAAATCTGGCATTGATAAATGAAGGGCATCTCTAAAAACTCATATTTTTTCATTTTCCTCCCCTTATCCCCTCCGGAGGGGAACAATAGGAGAGTTTTTAGAGAGGCCCTGAATATAGTTGTTTTAAATTGTTGATGGATGCACTGATTTTTTATCTAAGTTAGCCACCGATGTTTTCGTTTAATCAGTCGTCCCGCATCATCATCACCTGCAACAAGCGGTTAGCACCCTACCTGCAACAGGAAGTGGAAGACCTTGGCTTTTTTCCGGAGCGCACCTTTCAAACAGGCGTTGAACTCCAGGGCACCATTAAGGATTGTATCAAACTGAGTCTGAACCTCCGCTGCGGCAGCCAGGTGTTGTTTTCTCTTAAAACCTTTAAGGCCTCCCATGCCGAACGTCTGTACGAAAACCTGGTCAACTATCCCTGGGAAAACATCCTTGACCCGGATGGATATTTCTCCGTAACCAGCAACGTCAACAACCCCAGCATCAACAACGAGTTGTTTGTAAATGTGAAAGTTAAGGATGCCATCGTTGACCGTATGCGAAAACAAACCGGCAAGCGTCCGAACTCCGGGCCCGAACTGGATAAGGCCGTCATTCACCTGTACTGGAAAGACAACGATGCTGAAATCTTTCTCGATACATCAGGCGAAACACTTTCCAAACACGGCTATCGCAAAATTCCTGGACGTGCGCCCATGCTGGAAGCGTTGGCAGCCGGAACGGTGATGGCCTCGAAATGGGACCGCACCTCTCCTTTTGTTAACCCGATGTGCGGCTCGGGCACGTTGGCCATCGAAGCCGTGTTGCTGGCCACCAACCGCAGACCGTGATTATTCCTGAAAAATTATTCTTTTATTCTCGTGTTGGTGTATGAAGAAGAGGTGTATAAAAATGAGTTTCAGAAACTTCAACACAAAATCAAGGAAGTGCGGGGATTAATCGTTCATGCTACCGATAACCGCGAAGATGCAATCAACATTTCGCGTATCAATGCAAGAACCGCTGGCGTTGAAGAGCTGATTAATTTTACAGTTTGCGATTTTGAGAAAACACCTATACCCGAAGGTGACGGGGTGATCTACTTCAACCCGGAATATGGTGAACGAATGGGTGAATTAGCCGAGTTGGAAGTAATTTACAAACGCATCGGTGATTTTATGAAGCAGTATTGCCAGGGATATACGGGTTATATTTTCACGGGTAATCTTGACCTCGCCAAGAAGATTGGGTTGAAAGCAAAACGTAGAATTGAATTTTACAGCGCCAAGCTGGATTGCCGGTTGTTGGAATACGAGTTGTATGCCGGCACGAAGAATACGAAATCTGAAATTTCAAATTTGTAATCACCATGTCTCGCATTAACATTCAGCTTCCGGATACATTTGTTTTTTCAACTGAACTCCCAGTCCGTGTTTCCGATTTGAATTACGGCAATCATGTGGGCAATGATTCCATTCTTACCCTCATGCAGGAAGCCCGGGCCCTTTTCTACCGGAGCCTGGGGTTTGAAAGCGAAGTAAAGCTGGACGGTGCCATCGGACAGGTAGTGGCCGATGCCGCCCTGGTATACAAAGCCGAATCATTTTTTGGCGATGTGCTGGTTGTGGAATTAGCTGTTCAGAACTTCCACAAATACGGATTCGACATCCTTTACCGGATTACCAACAAAGGTACCGGCAAGGAAACAGCCCGCGGCAAAACCGGAATTATTTGCTTCGATTATGAGAAACGGAAAATGGCTGCCGTGCCTGAAATTGTTCTGAAAGCCATAAAACCAAAGTAAGGCTATCGCGCCAGCACCGGAATATTCACCGCCAGTACTTCCAGATCCTGATCATTTACCTGTTTTTTTTCATCCGCTAGGATCAGGAAGTTTTCATATACGATATCCAATTCCTGTCCTTCAATTTTATGCCCCAGCACTTCCAGCCTATGCTTTAAGGCTGCCCGTCCGCTGCGAGCAGTTAATATTAGGGAGGATGAAGGAACCCCAACATCAGCCGGATTGATGATTTCATAATTCTCGGCATGTTTTAAAAACCCATCCTGGTGAATACCCGAAGAATGCGCAAACGCATTCGACCCTACAATGGCCTTGTTCGGTTGAACAGGCATCCGCATCATCTTGCTGACCAGTTTGCTGATGCCGTAAATTCTTTCGGACTTGATGTCGGTGTGGAACCCTAAATCCGCGTGTGTCTTTAACGTCATAGCCACTTCTTCCAGCGAAGTGTTGCCGGCACGCTCACCTATCCCGTTAATCGTCACTTCCGCCTGTCGCGCGCCATGGATAAGCCCTTCAATGGTGTTCGCGGTTGCCATACCCAAATCATTATGACAATGAACAGAGACAATGGCTTTATCAATATTGCTTACGTGTTCAAATAAATAGTGAATGCGTTTTCCGTAAAGATGTGGCAGGCAATACCCGGTCGTGTCAGGAATGTTCACCACGTCTGCACCGGCTGCAATCACGGCTTCAATCATCTGTGCCAGGAAAGCAAGCTCAGCACGGCCGGCATCTTCGGCATAAAACTCAACCTCATAGCCTTTTGACTTAGCGTATTTTACAGCCCACACACCTTGTTCCAGCACCTGTTCACGGGTGCTTTTGAATTTGTGTTTAATGTGCACATCGCTTGAGCCGATTCCGGTATGAATTCTTCCCCGCCTCGCATAACGCAACGCTTCTGCCGCTACATCAATATCTTCCTGCCGGGCACGGGTGAGACCGCAGACGACCGGTTCTTTCACGGCACGCGAAATGCCAATCACCGAAAGGAAATCACCCGGGCTGGAAATCGGGAAGCCGGCTTCGATCACATCAACCCCGAGCGCTTCGAGCTCGCGAGCTATCGTTATCTTTTCTTCGGTGGCCAACTGGCAGCCGGGCACTTGCTCGCCATCGCGCAGCGTGGTATCAAAGATTTGTATTTTCTGACTCATCATACTTGGTTTAGGCAGGTTGAACAATTACAGTCTCAAGATTTTTCAGCACGCATTTACCCATCGCTGACGTGTTCAGGATTTTATCTTTATCCGTAGAAGAATCAGCGATGTCCACCGTCCGGTAACCGGACCGAAGGGTGCACTCTACGGCTTGAATGATCGCGTCTGCTTCTTGTTTCAATCCGAACGAAATCTCCAACAGCAAAGCCGCAGAAAGTATGGAGGCTAACGGATTGGCAATGCCCTTTCCGGTGATATCGTGGGCGCTGCCGTGAATAGGCTCATACAGGCCAATCGTATCCCCCACCGAAGCGGAAGCCAGCATGCCCATGGAACCGGCAATCTGCGAAGCTTCGTCTGTGAGAATATCTCCAAACAGGTTTCCGGTAAGCACCACATCAAAGCTCCGCGGATTTTGAATGAGTTTCATCGCGGCAGCATCAATAAACTGATGCTCCAATGTTACATCGGGATATTGCTTTCCAACTTGTTGCACTATTTCACGCCAAAGCCTTGAACTTTCCAACACGTTAGCTTTATCTACGGAAGTAACTTTCTTTTTTCGGGTGCGTGCAGCCTGAAAAGCTTTATGGGCGATACGCTCAATCTCATAGCGATGGTAGATCATCACATCGTACGCGGTATGGCCTTCATCCTTTCTTCCCTTCTCACCGAAATACACATCACCGGTTAGTTCACGAAAAAACAGGATGTCGGAACCTTTTAGAATTTCCGGCTTGATGCTGGAGGCATGCAAGAGTTCGTCAAACAATTTAATCGGGCGAAGATTGGCATACAAGCCAAGCTCCTTACGCATTTTCAGCAGGCCTTGTTCGGGGCGAACGTTTAAAGTCGGATCGTTGTCGTATTTGGGATGCCCTACCGCGCCAAACAAAATAGCATCGGATTGTTTCAGCTGTGCCAGTGTTTCATCCGGCAGGGCCGTGCCGGTTTGTTCAATCGCATCGTGCCCGATCAGCGCTTCCTCAAAGGAAAACGTATGGCCAAAATGTTCCGCAATATGCTGCAGCACTTTTTTTCCCTCGGTCGTCACTTCCTTGCCGATGCCGTCTCCGGGGAGTATGGTTATTTTTTTCTTCATGTCGGGTATTCAATGGGCTTCATCAAATGCTTTAATCTCATCCTGTAAACTCAACAGGTAATCAATGTCATCATACCCGTTTATCAGGCAGGCTTTCTTGTAGGGATTAATGTCGAATGCTTCACGCGTTCCATCCGGCAGCGTTACAGTTTGCGCTTCCAGGTCGACTTCCACTTTCGTGTTTGGATCCTGTTCAACGGTTGAAAATATCTTTTGAAGAAACGGATCGCTTACCTGTGCGGGCAGCAAGGCGTTGTTGAGGGCATTATTCTTAAAGATGTCGGCAAAAAAGCTGGAGATGACTACGCGAAATCCATAATCAAACAAAGCCCAGGCTGCGTGTTCGCGACTGCTTCCACACCCGAAATTTTTCCCGGCCACCAGAATCTTCCCGCTGTATTTCGGATCGTTCAGTACGAAATCCGCTTTGACATTCCCATCATGATCATACCGCCAGTCGCGAAATAAATTTTCGCCAAACCCTTCGCGCGTGGTAGCCTTCAGAAAACGCGCTGGGATAATCTGGTCGGTGTCGATGTTCTCGACCGGTAAGGGAACTACAGCAGAGGTTAATGTTATAAAATTTTCTTTCATGGCTCAGTCATTCACAAGTTCTCGCACATCGGTTACTTTGCCGGTGATGGCCGCAGCCGCGGCACTCAACGGACTGGCTAAAAAAGTTCGGGATTTCGGACCTTGGCGCCCTTCAAAATTTCTGTTGGAGGTGCTGATGCAATATTTGCCTGCAGGAATCTTATCCTCGTTCATGCCGAGACAGGCCGAACAACCGGGCTCGCGAAGCTCAAATCCTGCGTCTGCAAAAACTTTGTCCAGTCCTTCGCGTTTGGCCTGCTCCTGCACTTGTTTGGAGCCGGGCACTACCCACACCTCCACGTTGGGCGATTTCTTTTTCCCCTTTACAATGGAGGCCACCAAACGCAGATCTTCAATCCGGGCATTGGTACAACTTCCGATGAATACATAATCAACCGGCTTGCCGAGCAACTGCGATCCGGGCTCAAGCCCCATGTACTCAAGCGACTTGCTGAAAGAATTTTTTTCATTAAGTTCATTTAATTCCTCCACAGTAGGAATCCGG
This sequence comes from uncultured Roseivirgaceae bacterium, assembly GCA_964583905.1. Lineage (GTDB taxonomy): Bacteria > Bacteroidota > Bacteroidia > Cytophagales > Cyclobacteriaceae > UBA2336. The sequence continues at coordinate 10,282 of CAZOYJ010000008.1, read as the reverse complement.
TCGGTAATGCGAATGCCCATCCCCGGATTGGTGCCGTACGTAATCATTGGGGCGATGTCGGCCGCATCGTACGTAAGCACTTGATCGTATGCAGCGCCAGCATCGGCTTTGAGCTCACGCCATTGCTTCACGAGTTTCTCAAAGGCTTCACCCTGCGGTGCAAATCTTCTTCCACTGATATAGTTGTAGGTAGTCTCATCCGGTGCAATCAATCCGCCACGCGCGCCCATTTCAATGCTCATGTTGCAGATGGTCATGCGTGCCTCCATCGACAGGTTTTCAATGGCGCTTCCGGCATATTCAACAAAACAGCCGGTGGCACCGCTGGCCGAAATTTTTGAAATGATGTACAGGATGATGTCTTTGGCCACCACGCCAGCGCCCAGCGTTCCGTTGACCTCAATGCGCATGGTTTTCGGTTTGTGCTGCAGCACGCACTGCGTGGCCAGTACCTGTTCCACTTCACTGGTGCCAATGCCAAACGCAATGTTTCCAAAGGCACCGTGTGTAGACGTGTGACTATCCCCACATACAATCGTCATCCCCGGAAGGGTTAGTCCTAATTCGGGACCGATGATGTGCACAATGCCCTGAAAGGGATGGCCCAAATTGTAAAGTTCAATGCCAAAATCAGCGCAATTCTTCCGCAGGGTTTCGACCTGGTGTCGCGACAATGCTTCGCGGATGGGAAGATGCTGATCTTTCGTAGGCACATTATGATCAGCCGTAGCCGTTGTGCGATCGGGATTAAAAACTTTTATTCCACGCTTGCGCAGTCCGTCAAATGCCTGCGGACTGGTGACTTCATGAATGAAATGCCGGTCGATAAAGAGTGCATCGGGATAGCCTTCCTTTTGTTTCACCACATGGGCATCCCAGATTTTATCGAACAACGTTTTTGGTTGGCTCATACTTATTTTTGAAATTATTCTTAGCTATTCATTGATCATGCTGGCCTCAACCGTTGCTTTTTCCGGCCGCAGGTTGCGTACGGCAGCACCAGCTTGCCAGAGCTCGCTTTCGCGGAGTTCTTTCAATTCTTCTCCTAACTTTTCGCGATAGTCAGGTGTACTGCACGTGTCGATGGTGCGTTTGGCCTCTTTTCCGCTGGCAACACTTTCGTAGAGTTCGTTAAAGACGGGCAGTGTGGCTTCCTTGAATCGCTTTTTCCAATCGAGTGCGCCACGTTGTGCAGTGGTGGAACAATTGGCGTACATCCAATCCATCCCGTTTTCAGCAACCAACGGCATTAAACTTTGGGTTAACTCTTCTACGGTTTCATTAAAGGCTTCTGATGGCGAATGACCTTTTGAGCGGAGCACTTCATACTGCGCTTCAAAAATTCCGGCAATGGCGCCCATCAACGTACCGCGTTCACCGGTAAGATCGGAATACACTTCTTTTTTAAAGTCGGTTTCAAACAAGTAGCCCGAGCCTACACCAATGCCCAAAGCAATGGCTTTCTCCTTTGCCTTTCCGGTAGCATCCTGGTAGATGGCAAAGCTTGAATTAATGCCCTTGCCTTGCAAAAACAACCTGCGCACCGAAGTACCGGAACCTTTCGGGGCCACGAGGATTACATCCACATCATCAGGCGGAACAATTCCGGTTTGATCGTTGAACGTTATCCCAAAGCCATGCGAGAAGTACAGGGTTTTACCTTTTGTAAGCTGTGGCTTGATGGTGGGCCATGAAGCGATTTGTCCCGCATCGGAAAGCAGGAATTGCAGAATGGTACCCTGTTGTGCTGCGGCTTCAATTTCAAAAAGCGTTTCGCCCGGAACCCATCCGTGTTCAACGGCCTTGTTCCAGGATTTACTTCCTTTGCGCTGTCCTACGATGACGTTGAATCCGTTGTCGCGCAGATTGAGTGCCTGTGCCGGACCCTGCACGCCATACCCCAGTATGGCAATGGTTTCGTGGCGAAGCACATCCAATGCTTTTTCCATTGGGAATTCTTCGCGGGTTACTATTTCTTCAAGGGTTCCTCCAAAGTTTATTTGTGCCATAGTTGTTGGGTTTCGTGTTCTTAGTCTCTTCAGACGGATAATGATCCGGCTTTACTTATGCTACTTGTTTCGTGTTTTTGATGCTGAGTTCCGTGAAAGCTTCGCTGCCTTCATAGTAACTGGCGCTTTCTACTTCAATCAGCTTCTCTAATTGGTGCTTCACTTTTTCAATCATTTCCGGAGTGGTGTGCAGCAACATGGTGGCGCCACCTCTGCGGAAGTCGTTCTCATCTTCGTGGGCAACCAACCGCTTGATGCGCACACGTCTTCGGTTCAACACATTGATGATGCGGTTGAGCACCGAGAAATTATTATCGGCCAACACTTCAATGGTGAAATCTTTCTTCATGGTGTTTTGGGTTTAGCGGCTTCCAATAAAATCTCGCCTACCCCGGCACCGGTGGGTACCATGGGAAAAACATTTTCTTCCTTTTCAACAAGGGCATCCAACAGGTATGGGCCGTCATGGTGAAGCATGTCGCGGATGGCTTGCGGAAGATCATTCCGGTCGGTTAGTTTCCTTGCCGGGATTTCATACGCGTTGGCAAGCGCCACAAAATCCGGGTTCTTCATCTCGGTGAAGGAATAGCGCCCTTCAAAGAACAACTGCTGCCACTGGCGTACCATGCCAAGAAAGTTGTTGTTCAATATCAGAATCTTCACCGGAATCTTGTATTGCATGATCGTGCCGAGTTCCTGAACGGTCATCTGGAACCCACCATCGCCAATAACAGCCACGACCTGCTTCTCCGGTCGCGCTACTTTTGCACCGATAGCCGCAGGCAATGCGAAGCCCATGGTGCCGGCTCCTCCGGATGTGACATTGGTTCGCGGACTTTTAAACGGATAATAACGCGAGGCCACCATCTGATGCTGGCCTACATCAGTCACCAGGATTGCCTCACCGTTGGTTTGTTCCGAAAGTTCATGGATGATTTCACCCATCTTCAATGCAGTTGACTGGGGATAGAAATCGAACCGAATTACCTTTTCGTATTCTTCACGCTCTGTTTCGCTGAACTTTTCAAACCAGTCGCGATGATCATTCTTTTTGATTAAGGGGATCAGTGCCTGCAACGCTTCCTTCGCATCGGCATGAATGCCCACATCGGCCTTGATGATCTTATTGATTTCTGCTTTGTCGAGTTCGATATGAATCACTTTCGCCTGACGGGCATACTTGCTTACGTTTCCGGTAACGCGGTCATCAAAGCGCATGCCGATGGCAATCAGCACATCGCACTCATTCGTCAAAATATTTGGGCCATAATTTCCGTGCATGCCCAGGAAGCCTACATAAAGCGGATGATCGGTTGGTACGGCTGAAAGTCCGAGTAAGGTAGCCGCCACCGGGATGTTTGCCTTTTCTGCTAACGCGATAAGCTCCTGCGAGGCGTTGCTCAACAAAACCCCCTGGCCACAAAGAATGTACGGTCGTTTGGACTGGTTGATCAAGTCGGCAGCCTCTTCCAGTTGAGAATGATCAAGCTGCGGTTTGGGTGAATAGGTTCGAACTTCCGCACACGGTTGGTATTCAAACTCCTCCATCAGTTCAAACTGGGCATTCTTGGTGATGTCGATCAGCACCGGACCGGGCCGACCGGTGCGCGCAATGTAAAACGCTTTGGCTACCTGTGCCGGAATGTGTGCTGCTTCGGTAATCTGAACATTCCACTTCGTTACGGGCAACGTGGTATTGATCACATCCAATTCCTGGAAAGCATCCGTACCCAAAAGGTGTTCAGCCACCTGACCAGTAATACAAACGACAGGAGTAGAATCGATCATCGCATCTGCAAGGCCTGTAACTAAGTTGGCCGCACCCGGACCAGAGGTTGCTAAGGCTACTCCGGTTTTCCCGGAAACCCGTGCATACCCTTGTGCAGCATGTATAGCGCCTTGCTCATGCCGCACCAGCACATGCTTTAGTCGATCGTGATAAGCATACAATGCATCATACACCGGCATGATGGCACCGCCCGGATAGCCGAACAGCGTGTTGACGCCCTCGGCCACCAGGCAACGCAACAACGCTTCCGATCCGGAGATTTTTTTCTTCGATTCAGTAGCGTGTTCGGTTGAAGGCTTACGCTTCGTCAGTAACGCATCCATCGGCTGCAGTTTTTACTTGTTTTGCATATTTCAATAACACTCCGTTTTTCACCCGCAAGGCCGGCTGTTTCCAAGCTGCTTTGCGTTGCTGAAGCA
>CAZOYJ010000008.1:0-5965 GCA_964583905.1 uncultured Roseivirgaceae bacterium | reverse complement strand
TTTGGTCCTACGTACCGGATCACCACCACATCGCCAGCTATTACTTTACCGTTTTGTATACCATCGATCAATTCAGCTTCTGCGTTGAACACGCGCGCCTTTCCTTTAAAAGTATTTCCTTCCTTACCACTGATTTTTGCAACTGAACCTTGTTCCGCCAGATTACCATAGAGTATCTGAATGTGGCCGGTAGCTTTGATCGGATTTTCCAGCGGGCGGATTACATCCTGCTGATCAAAATCAAGCCGGGGAACATCTTGTAAATTTTCGCGTACCGTCTTGCCGGTTACGGTGATGCAATCGCCATGCAGGAACCCGGTATCCAACAGGTAACGCATCACGGCCGGTACTCCGCCAATTTTATGCACATCACCCATCAGGTATTTACCGCTGGGTTTCAAATCGGCAAGCACGGGCGTTTTGTCGGAGATACGTTGGAAATCTTCTTGCGTGATTTTTATTTCTACCGTTTTGGCCATCGCAATCAGATGCAGTACGGCATTGGTCGATCCGCCTAATGCCATCACCACGGTAATGGCGTTCTCAAAAGCCTGGCGTGTCATGATGTCGCGTGGCTTCAAATCAATCTTGAGCAGGTTTTGAATGGCGCTTCCGGCTTCGCTGCATTCTTTTGATTTCTCTGTGCTTAGTGCAGGGTTGGAGGAAGAGTAGGGTAACGACATTCCCAACGCTTCAATCGCGGAAGCCATTGTGTTAGCTGTGTACATTCCTCCGCATGCACCGGCACCCGGACAAGCATGCTGGATGATGCCTTTGTAATCTTCATCGGAAATTTTATTGGCGAGTTTTTCACCGAGTGCTTCAAAAGCGGAAACGATGTTCAACTCTTTTCCTTTCCAGTTTCCACCGGCAATGGTGCCGCCATACACCATAATAGCCGGGCGGTTCAGCCTGCCCATCGCGATAAGCGAACCGGGCATGTTTTTATCACACCCCACAACGGCAATCAACGCATCGTAATAGTGTGCACCGCATACGGCTTCAATCGAGTCGGCTATGATCTCGCGACTCACCAGCGAGTAGCGCATCCCTTCCGTACCGTTGCTGATTCCATCGCTTACGCCAATGGTATTGAAGATCAATCCCACCAATTCATTATCCCATACAGCCGTTTTCACCTCCTGTGCAAGTTTGTTCAAGTGCATGTTGCAGGTGTTGCCGTCAAAGCCCGTACTGACGATACCCACTTGCGCTTTGGTGAGATCGTGTTCCGTTAACCCGATACCATACAGCATGGCTTGCGATGCGGGTAAGGTAGGATCCTGAGTGATGGTTTTGCTGTATCGGTTTAAGGACATTGAGGGTAATAATTTCAGATTCCAGATTCCAGACCGGTTTCCAATTCGTTTTGTTATTCACCAATCAAATAATGACATGACTAAATGATTTATCCAACACCTGCGCTTTGTACGCCTCCTGGATAATACACCCTAAGCTTTCCTGCCAGGATTTGGTAAAGGACTTTGCATCAATGGATTCGATACCCGCCACTTCAGCGGCTGTGCCGCAGAGGAAGGCGCTGTCGGCATCGGCCAGTTCTTCAGGCTTGAAATATTTTTCCCGCACGGGGATGTCGAGTTCTTTGCAGATGTTGATGACAGTTGACCGGGTAATGCCGGGAAGAATGTGCCCGAGTGGTGGCGTGTACAACACACCGTCCTTTTCAAAGAAGAAGTTGGCACCGGGCGCTTCGGCAACATTTCCGTTCATATCGAGCATGAGCGCTTCGTCATAGCCGCGCACTTTGGCTTCGCTGGTGGCGAGAATGGAGTTTACATAATGGCCGGTGATTTTAGCCTCCACTTTTACCGATTGCGGATTGGGTCGTTGATAAGTAGAAATGCAAAGCTTCAACAGGTTATCACCCAGATACCGGCCCCACTCCCACACCGCTATCATCATAAAAACTTCTTTGGGAGCGGTAAGCGACATATTCGGACTGCAATACACCAGCGGGCGGATGTAGGCATCCTTAAGATTATTTTTCTTCAACAGCCTGTACGTTACCTGGATGAGTTCTTCGGTATCGTACGCGAACGGTATGCCTACCGATACGCAACTGTGCCGGAGTCGCTCGTAGTGCTCCAACGCTTTAAAGATTTTTGTTCCCTGCGTGGTGTTGTAGGCGCGAATACCTTCAAAGGCACCATACCCGTAGTGTAACGTCTGACTGTATAAGTCAGTCGTGGCGTCAACAGCTTTCATAAACTTGCCGTTGAGATAGAGGACCGTATTTTTAGAATAGTACATATAACAACTGTTAGTTCGTGTTTACCCGTTTAAAACAAAACCGCCCCGATGAATTTCATCGGGGCGGTTTTTATATATGGAAAACATTATCTATTCACCATTGCCCCGATGTTCGGTTAATGAGAATAATAATGAATAGCACAACAAGGCCTGAATACAATCGGTTGCGATTGCTTACCGGCTTGAATATTGTTGAGCTTGCTTTCATTTTTCTGCGTTGTGTTTGTACAAGTGTCAGCAATAAAATTCTTTCATTCAAGAAAATATTCAAAAAAAATTCTTCAATAACGAATGTTAGGTAGTTGTTTGAGACTCATCTATTGAATGTTAGTAACAAAAAAAATTTATAACGGCTCGAAACGCGCCTGAAAGAAACGCAGGTATTTGGGCTCGTAGATCATCTTCAAGCCCTTCAATTTTTTCCGGTAATCATAAACTTCCATAACCGACTCCGCCACTACATCCATGTGCGCCTGGGTGTACACCCTTCGGGGAATGGTGAGCCTTACCAGTTCAAGTTTCGGGTAATGGTTCTTACCCGTTTTTTGATTTCGTCCTGCCGAGACCACCCCACGTTCCATGCTGCGCACACCCGAATTTACATACAAAGTAGCAGCCAGCATTTGTGCGGGGTATTGATCTTGTGTCAAATTATCCAGGATTGAGCTCGCATCCAGGAATACACCATGCGAACCCACCGGATGAACAATGGGAATCCCGGCTTCAATCAATCTGTTACCCAGATACAGCACCTGGCCAATGCGTGCGCGTATATGGTCGTAATCAACCGACTCGCGTATACCAATCGCCATCGCTTCCATATCGCGGCCCGCCAACCCGCCATACGTGTGTAATCCCTCATAAATCACCACCATGTTGCGGGCTTCTTCAAATACATCGTAATCGTTAAGCGCGAGAAAGCCGCCAATATTTACCAATGCATCTTTCTTGGCGCTCATGGTTGCACCATCGGTGTACGAACAAATTTCTTTTACAAGGGAAGCAATACTTCGCGTTTTATATCCCCTTTCTTTTTCCTTGATGAAATATGCATTTTCGGCCACCCGGGTCATATCGTGAATTACGCGGATGTTGTGTTTCTGCGTCAGCTTGCGTACGGCTTTTAGATTTTCCATGGAGATGGGTTGACCACCCGCCATGTTTACCGTAGTAGCCACGCACACATACGGAATTCTTTTGGCACCATATTTTTTAATAACATCTTCGAGCTTTTGCAGATCAATATTTCCTTTAAATGGGAATTCATTTTTCGGATTGTGTGCTTCATCGATGATAACATCCACAAACGTACCTCCCGCCAATTCCTGGTGTAGCCGTGTGGTGGTAAAGTACATGTTGCCGGGAATAATATCGCCTTTTTTAATCAGGATCTGAGAAATGATATGCTCTGCTCCGCGCCCCTGGTGGGTGGGCACGAGGTACTTGTACCCATAAATTTCCTGTACCGATTTTTCAAGGTTGTAAAAATTCCGACTACCGGCATAAGCTTCATCGCCCAGCATCATGCCGGCCCATTGCTGGTCGCTCATGGCCGAGGTGCCCGAATCGGTTAGCAAGTCGATGTACACATCTTCCGATTTCAGCAAAAACGTATTGTACCCGGCTTCCTGAATGGCCTTCAGCCGGTGTTTCGGGGTGGTCATTTTTATCAGTTCCACCATTTTGATTTTAAAGGGCTCCGCCCACGATTTGCGCTGCTTCATACCGGTTTTATTGATTGCGCGAAAATTAAGCGACTGCTTACGCTTTTAAACTGACGTAGGTCATGGTTTAAGAATCTCAACCTGATTTTCTTACGCCTTATTTGAATGGTTATGAACGAATTTTCAGGTATGCCCAACAAGGTGATCATTGAGCCATTCAAAATAAAATCGGTTGAGCCGTTGCCCATGAGCACCCGCGAGGCGCGCGAAAAATTTCTGGCCGATGCACATTACAACCCCTTTCTGCTTCACTCCAGCCAGGTAACCTTCGATTTCCTCACCGACTCCGGAACTTCCGCAATGAGCAGCGCCCAATGGGCGGCCATGATGGATGCGGACGAATCGTATGCCGGGGCACGCAGTTGGGAGCATTTATATAAAGTAGTGCACGAGTTAACCGGGTATCCACACATCCTCCCAACGCACCAGGGCCGTGCAGCCGAACGGATTTTATATGGCGTGGTGGGCGGTAAAGGAAAAGTTTTTTTAAGCAACACGCATTTTGATACTACGCGGGCCAACATTGAGTATACGGGCGCTGAGGCGATTGATATTCCGATACAGGAGGGCTTGGATCCCTTTCTGATTCATCCCTTCAAGGGGAACATGGACACCGAACAACTGGAACAGCAGATTGTAAAACATGGTCCTGAAAATATCGGTGCGGTTATTTTAACCGTTACCAACAATTCCGGTGGCGGGCAACCGGTAAGCATGGCCAATGCAAAAGCGGTGAGCAGCATGTGCAAAAAATATCAGGTACTTTTTGTACTCGATTGCTGCCGCATTGCGGAGAACGCTTACTTCATCCGGCACCGGGAAGCAGACTATGCGAAAAAAACCGATTTTCAGATTGCGCAAGAAATGTTCCGGCTGGCCGATGCCGCCATTATGAGCGCCAAGAAAGATGCGCTGGTGAACATGGGTGGCTTTCTGGCGCTCACCGATGAAAAACTTGCGCAGCAATGCACCAACCTGTTAATCATTACAGAAGGTTACACAACCTATGGTGGGTTGTCTGGTCGCGATATGGAAGCGATGGCGGTTGGCTTGAAGGAAGTATTTGTTCACGGTTACCTCACCTACCGGATCAGGAGCACGGCCTATTTGGGTGAAAAGCTGATGGCGAAAGGTGTGCCGGTAATGCAGCCCATTGGTGGGCATGCCGTGTACATAGATGCGCGGTCTTTTTATCCACACATTCCCGTTGATCAATATCCCGGCCAGTCATTGGTGTGCGAGTTATATAAGGTTGGTGGAATCCGCGCGGTTGAGATCGGTTCACTCATGTTTGGTAAATACGATGATCAGGGAAAACTCATTCCTTCGTCTATTGATCTTGTCCGATTGGCCATACCCCGCAGGGTGTACACACAAAGTCATATTGATTTTGTGATTGAGTTGTTTGATGAACTCATCCGCGATAAGCAAAAAACTAAAGGCTACAGGATTTTATTTGAAACACCCCTGCTCCGGCACTTCACTTGCCGACTTGCTCCGGTTGATTAACGCAGCGCCAGGCTCACCACATTCTCCACGTGCATCGTGTGCGGAAACATGTCGACCGGTTGTACCGCGGTAATGGTATATTTCTCAGCCAGAATTTTTAAGTCGCGGGCCTGTGTTGCCGGGTTGCAGCTTACGTATACTATTTTCCGGGCCCCGGCATTCAGTAACATCTTGCAAACCTCTTCGTGCATGCCGGCACGGGGCGGATCGGTAATCACTACATCCGGCTTGCCGTGTTGCCGGAGAAATTCTTCATCCAGCAGGTTCTTTATATCACCGGCATAAAAATCAGTATTGTTGATCGTGTTGATTTGTGAATTCACTCTTGCATCGTCAATAGCATCGGCTACATATTCCAGTCCGATAACTCTTTTGGCATGACCTGCAATAAAGTTGGCGATGGTACCGGTGCCGGTGTATAAATCGTATACCAACTCATTACCGGTAAGTTCAGCCAATTC
>CAZOYJ010000007.1:0-33373 GCA_964583905.1 uncultured Roseivirgaceae bacterium | reverse complement strand
CAATTTATCCTTACCCACCTATATAAATGCCCAGAGACAGAAGTATTCGTTCAATTTTAATCATCGGCAGCGGGCCGATAATCATTGGTCAGGCGTGTGAATTTGATTATGCAGGTTCCCAGGCCTCTCGGTCGTTACGGGAAGAGGGAATTGAAGTGGTGCTAATCAACTCTAACCCGGCTACCATTATGACGGATAAGGTAACCGCAGACCACGTTTACCTGAAACCTCTTACAAAAAAGTCGATTCGCGAAATACTTGAAAAACACCATATCGATGCGGTGCTCCCAACCATGGGCGGACAAACCGCACTGAACTTATGCATTGAATGCGAAAAGGCCGGTCTTTGGCAACATTATGGCGTGCGCATTATAGGTGTAGACATTCATGCCATTGAAACTACGGAAGACCGTGAAAAATTCCGGTTGAAAATGAATGAACTGGGGGTAGGGGTATGCCGGGGATCAACGGCCACTTCCTTTTTGCAAGGCAAAGAAATCGCTCAGGAGATTGGATTTCCTTTGGTTATCCGACCTTCTTACACGTTGGGCGGAACCGGTGGTGGCTTCGTTGAAAAACCGGAAGACTTTGATGAAGCCCTGAACCGGGGTTTGCATGCCTCCCCCATCCATGAAGTGCTGGTAGAGCAAAGCATCATGGGTTGGAAAGAATATGAACTGGAACTGCTCCGCGATGGCAACGGCAACATCATCATTATTTGCTCCATCGAAAACTTCGACCCAATGGGCATACACACGGGCGATTCTATTACGGTGGCTCCTGCCATGACGCTGCCCGACACGGTATACCAACACATGCGCGACCTGGCCATCAAAATGATGAATGGTATTGGGCAGTTTGCCGGAGGATGCAATGTACAGTTTGCAGTCAATCCTGAAAACGATGCCATTATTGGGATTGAAATTAATCCCCGGGTGTCACGCTCGTCAGCGTTGGCTTCAAAAGCAACCGGTTACCCGATTGCCAAAGTTGCCGCCAAGCTGGCCATTGGCTATAATCTTGATGAATTACAAAACGCCATTACCGGCACCACCACGGCTTACTTCGAACCTGCATTGGATTATGTCATCGTAAAAATTCCACGGTGGAATTTTGACAAGTTTCAAGGAGCCGATCGCAGACTGGGCTTGCAGATGAAATCAGTGGGCGAAGTGATGGGCATTGGCCGCAATTTTCAGGAAGCCCTGCAAAAAGCAGCGCAATCGCTGGAGATCAGACGGAACGGAATCGGAGCAGATGGAAAAGAATTGCGCAACCAGGACGAACTCCTGCACAGTCTGGAGCGCCCGAGCTGGAACCGCCTCTTCCACATTCACGATGCCATTAAAATCGGCATCCCGCTAAAGACCATTCAGAAAATCACCAAAATAGACCGCTGGTTCTTAAAACAAATTGAAGAGCTCGTTGAGCTGGAAAAACAACTGCAGGAATACGACCTGAATTCGGTGCCGCCCGATCTTCTGCGCACAACCAAAGAAAAGGGATTTGGCGACCGGCAGATTGCTCACTTATTGCACTGCCTGGAAAGCGAAGTGCGCAACAAACGAATTGAACTGGGAATAAAACGTTCATACAAACTGGTAGATACGTGCGCTGCTGAGTTTGAAGCCAAAACACCGTATTACTATTCTACATTTGACACCGAAAACGAATCGGTGAGTTCTAACCGGAAAAAAATTGTAGTGCTGGGCTCCGGACCTAACCGAATTGGCCAGGGAATTGAGTTCGACTACTCCTGCGTGCATGGCGTATTGGCGGCCAAAGAATGCGGCTACGAAACCATCATGATCAACTGCAACCCGGAAACGGTTTCCACAGATTTTGACATTGCTGACAAACTTTATTTCGAGCCGGTATTCTGGGAACATTTATATGATTTAATCGAACACGAAAAGCCCGAAGGTGTAATTGTTCAACTTGGCGGACAAACGGCCTTGAAACTGGCCGAGAAGCTGCACAAATACGGCATCAAAATTATCGGTACCTCATTTAACTCGCTCGACCTGGCCGAAGACCGTGGAAGATTTTCAACACTGTTGAAAGAACTTGGCATTCCGTATCCGGAATTTGGTGTGGCCACCGATCCGGATGAAGCGCTGGAAACATCCAAACAAATTGGATTTCCCTTGTTGGTTCGACCATCGTATGTGCTGGGCGGACAAAGCATGAAGATTGTGATCAATGAAAAGGAACTGGAGTCGCACATCATTGATATCTGGAAACACCTGCCCGACAATAAGGTGCTGCTCGATCATTTTCTGGATGGCGCCATCGAAGCCGAAGCGGATGCCATTTGCGATGGGAAAGAGGTTTATATTATCGGCATTATGCAACACATTGAGCCGGCCGGCATTCATTCGGGCGATTCGTATGCCGTGTTGCCCCCCTACAACCTGGGCGATTTTGTAGTGAAACAGATGGAATATTACACCGAAAAGATTGCCAAAGCACTGGAAGTAAAAGGACTGATCAATATTCAGTTCGCCATCAAACACGACAAGGTATACGTGATTGAGGCCAATCCGCGCGCTTCACGCACTGTACCGTTTATTTGCAAGGCCTATGATGAACCGTACGTGAATTACGCCACCAAAATTATGCTGGGCGAAAAGAAAGTAAAAGACTTTGATTTCCGGCCCACCAAAAAGGGATACGCCATTAAAGAGCCCGTGTTTTCCTTCAGCAAATTCCCGGAAGTTAACAAAGAACTTGGCCCGGAGATGAAATCAACCGGAGAGTCGATTTACTTCATTGATGATTTAATGGATGATTACTTCATGAAGATTTATAGTGAACGGAATCTGTATTTGAGCAGGTAAAAACTGAAGCCTGGCCAGTGACCAGACCGACTTCAATTAATGCTGAATCTACATGCCAAATCTATACATAATTGGCGGATGCAATGGAGCCGGAAAAACTACGGCATCGTTTACGGTTTTGCCAGAAATATTGAATTGCAAAGAATTTGTAAATGCCGATGAAATAGCAAGAGGCCTATCACCTTTTCAGCCTGAATCAGTTTCATTTAAAGCTGGCAGAATAATGCTGAAAAGAATTAAAGAACTGATCGAGGAGAAGGTGGATTTCGCATTTGAGACCACCCTTTCAACAAAAAGTTACCAAAGCTTGATTATGGCCGCTAAATCTAATGGATACTTCGTATCTTTAGTTTATCTGTGGCTTGATTCACCGGAACTAGCTATTGACAGGGTACATATGCGGGTTGAGAAGGGTGGCCATAATATTCCGCATGATGTAATAATCAGACGGTATCACAGGGGGTTAAAAAACTTTTTTACCCTCTATTCACGTTGTGTTGATGGTTGGTTCTTTTATAACAACTCGGGTGAGGCCCCTGCGTTGATTGCAGAAGGCACATCGGTAGATGTACAAGTTTATAATCAAATCCTATGGAAAAAACTAATCGGATAAGTCAGCAGGAATTTAATCAATTAAGTGAAAAAATAACCCGGGGAATAAATCTTGCGGTTCAACGACTCATTGATCGCACAAAGCAAGAAGATGGTGAATTGGTCATCTCTAAAAATGGTAAGGTTATCCGGATTAAAGCCAGGGATTTGAAATAATTATATGCTTCGTATTCTTTTAATATTTATCCTCATCTTCTACGCCTTGTATAAACTGGGCCTGTTCAGGGTATTTACAGCCAGCGTGAAGCAAGGATACAAGGAGCCGCGAACGTTCAGGCAAAAGCCACCGGGAAGCAACGTAAACGTAGACGTGGCCCCGCCCAAAGAAAAGACCAAGCCCGTTGTGAAAGGGGGCGAATACGTTGATTACGAAGAAATAAAGGAACCTTGACCTTACGCTTCAGCAAATACCAGGCTACCGGCAACGATTTCATCTTGATCGATAATCGTTCGGGTGAAATTTCACTCACCATCGATCAGGTAAAAAAATTATGCGACCGCAGGTTTGGCATTGGTGCCGATGGATTAATGCTCCTCGAAAATCACCCAACTCTGGCCTTTAACCTGGTCTACTTTAACAGCGATGGAACCCAAAGTTTGTGTGGTAATGGCAGCCGTGCAGCCGTTCAGTTTGCCGATGCTTTAGGCTTGTTGAATGGAAACGCTTCGTTCCAGGCATATGACGGTGCCCACGATGCCGAGTTGCTACCCTCCGGAATTGTGCGATTGAAGATGAAGGATGTCTCCCGTATTCGTGAATATGGTAACGATTTCTACATCCATACCGGATCACCGCACTATATCCGGCTCGTGGAACGGGTGAAAGATTTTCCGGTAGTGGAAGAAGGCCGGAAAATCCGGTATAGCGAATCGTTTGCAGCACAAGGTGGAACAAACGTAAATTTTGTTGAGCCGCTGGCCGACAACACACTGTTTGTGCGCACGTACGAACGGGGCGTAGAAAATGAAACCCTATCCTGCGGCACAGGTGTAACCGCAGCTGCACTTGCAGCCACCAATAAAGGGTTTACATCACCAGTTTCTATCAGCACGTTGGGTGGCGATCTGACAGTTGAATTCAAAAAAAGTTTGTCAGGTGGTGCATTTACTGACATTTATCTGGTGGGGCCTGCCAAATTGGTGTTTGAGGGGCAATTGGAGCTATAATTGCACCCCGCAAACCCGACTGCCGGTAGGCTGATCACAAAAAACAAATTAACTTTGACCCCGTTTTGCAGGTGGCCTTTTGCCCCGGCTCACATTCTAAGGACTATTGATTTTCTATGTTAAAATTCATTGCCAAAATTTTCGGTACCAAATCAGAAAAGGATATTAAGCGCATCATGCCCCTGGTGGCGCAAACCATCAAGGAAGGTGAACGCCTTGTCTCCCTTTCGCATGATGAACTCAGGATTCAAACCCAAACGGTACAGGAACAAATTAACCAGTTTCTCAAGCCTATTGACGACCAGCTCGCAGCGTTTCATAAACAAATAGACGAAAATCCCGAACTCGACATCTCCGAAAAGGAAGCCATCTTTAACCAGATCGATGCCCTGGAGAAAGAGCGCAATAAGGAACTTGAAAAAGTATTACTCCAGGTATTGCCCATTGCCTTCGCCATCATTCGTGAAACGGCAAGGCGGTTCAAGGAAAATGAATTCATTGAAGTTACGGCCAGTGAAACAGACCGTGAGTTTGCCGCCCGGCAAGAACACATCAAAATTGAAGGGGATAAGGCCCGCTGGCACAACCAATGGATGGCTGCCGGCAACCTGATTACCTGGGATATGGTGCATTACGATGTACAGATTATTGGTGGTGTTGTGTTGCACGAAGGAAAGATTGCCGAAATGGCTACCGGTGAAGGGAAAACGCTTGTGGCCACTTTCCCTGCATTTCTAAACGCCCTGGCCAGGCGCGGGGTGCATATCGTTACCGTAAACAATTATCTCTCGGTTCGCGACAGCGAATGGATGGCTCCGTTATTTCAGTTTCATGGCTTACGGGTAGATTGTGTGGATAAACACGAACCCAATTCCATTGCACGCAGAAATGCTTACCTGGCCGACATCACCTACGGTACCAACAATGAATTTGGTTTTGATTACCTCCGCGATAACATGGCGCGCGATCCACATGAACTGGTCCAACGTGGGCATCACTATGCTATGGTCGATGAAGTAGATAGCGTGTTAATTGACGAAGCACGAACTCCGTTAATTATTTCGGGGCCCGTGCCTAAAGGCGATCAGCATGAGTTTTACGATTTAAAACCCCGCATTTTTAAACTGGTGGAGGCCCAGAAAAAACTTGTGGGAGATTACCTCATCCAAGCGAAAAAATTAATTGCCGAAGGAAACGAAAAAGAAGGCGGCCTCGCATTGTTCCGGGCTTTCCGCGGTTTACCCAAAAATAAACCCCTCATTAAATACCTGAGTGAAACCGGGATGAAGTCTGTTCTGCAGAAAACAGAAAACTTCTACTTGCAGGACAACAAACGCAATATGCCGGAAGCAGACAAACCGCTTTACTTTATCATCGATGAAAAAGACAACAGCGTTGACCTGACCGAAAAAGGAATTGACCTGATAACCGGTGAAGGCGAAGACCCGAAGTTTTTCATCTTACCTGAAATCGGAACGGAATTAAATAAAATTGAGAAGGACACTGCGTTAAGTGAAGTAGATCGTTTTCAAAAGAAAGAAGAACTTATTCGTGAATACCAGGTTAAATCGCAACGCATTCACAGCATTAACCAGTTACTGAAGGCTTATGCCCTCTTCGAAAAGGATACCGAATACATTATTGTTGATGGAAAAGTAAAAATCGTAGACGAGCAAACCGGCCGGGTGTTGGATGGCAGACGTTATTCCGATGGATTGCACCAGGCCATTGAAGCTAAAGAAAATGTGAAGGTGGAAGATGCTACACAAACGTACGCCACCATCACACTGCAGAATTACTTCCGCATGTATCACAAGCTGGCTGGCATGACGGGTACAGCCGAAACGGAAGCCGGAGAATTTTGGGATATTTATAAACTCGATGTCGTAACGATCCCCACCAACAAACCCGTAACCCGAAAAGACGATGACGACAAGGTGTATAAAACCGTGCGTGAAAAGTTCAATGCGGTAGCGGAAGAAATTGTGGCATTAACCGAGCAAGGGCGCCCCGTTTTAGTGGGTACTACATCGGTAGAAATTTCTGAGTTAGTAAGCCGCATGCTACAGATTCGGAAAATAAAACACAACGTGCTGAACGCCAAGCAGCACCAACGCGAAGCGGAAATTGTAGCCGAAGCCGGAAAGCCCGGCACGGTTACCATTGCCACCAACATGGCCGGCCGCGGAACGGATATTAAGCTTACCCCGGAATCGCGGGCCGCAGGCGGATTGGCCATTATTGGTACAGAGCGCCACGAATCGCGCAGGGTTGACCGCCAGTTGCGCGGCCGTTCAGGTCGTCAGGGCGATCCGGGTACTTCTCAATTTTATGTGTCGCTGGAAGATAACCTTATGCGCTTGTTCATGCCTGAGCGTATCGCCAGGGTAATGGATAGGTTGGGCTTGAAAGAGGGCGAAGTTATCCAACACTCCATGGTGACCAGTTCGATTGAACGTGCACAAAAAAAAGTGGAGGAAAACAACTTCGGCATCCGCAAGCGCCTGTTGGAATATGACAACGTGATGAATTCACAACGTGAGGTAATTTACAAGCGCAGAAGAAATGCCTTGTATGGCGAACGCCTTGAGCTTGACATTCTCAACATGCTCAACGACACCTGCGAAGACATTGTTGGAAACGCAAAAGGCGCGAACGATTACGAAAGTTTCCGATTAAATATACTCAGCATTCTCGGTCTGGACTATGATCTACCAAAAGAAGACTTTGAAAAACTGGATGAAGGAAAATTATCAAATGATCTATTCAACGGGGCGCTTGAGCATTACCGCAAAAAAAATAAAATCGTAGCGGACAAAGCGTTACCCGTTATCAAGGAAATTTATAAAACGCGGGGTGCTACGGTAGAAAATATCCTCGTTCCGTTTACCGATGGATCGAAAAACATTGGCATCGCTGCCAACCTGAAAAAATGTGTGGATACTGGCAATGCAGAGTTGATCAAAGCCATGGAGAAAATGATCACCCTGGCCATCATCGACCAGTTATGGAAAGAACACCTGCGCGACATGGACGACCTCAAACAATCCGTTCAAACCGCTGTGTACGAACAGAAAGATCCGTTGCTGATTTATAAATTCGAGGGCTTTGAGTTGTTTAAGCGATTCATTGGCAAAGTGAACGAAGAAACCATTTCTTTCCTGCTGAAGGCCGATATCCCGGCTCAGCAAGCCGACCAGGTGGAAGAAGCCCGGGCGCGAAGCCGCCAGCGTTTTCGTGAGCAAAAGGATGAGTCACGCTCACTGCTGAGTGGCAGCAACGACCAGGCTCACCCTACCGGAAGACCGCCACAGGAAAAAGTAATGCCTGTCAAATCGCAGAAGGTGGCCAATCGCAACGACAAGGTTTCGGTGCAATATCCGGATGGACGAATTTTACGTGACGTGAAGTATAAAAAAGTAGAAGATGATATTTTAAACAATCGGTGTATCTTGATTGACTGATATGCGTAACGCGCTGTATAGTTTACTTGTCCTGATGTTGGCGCTTGAGGGGTGTAAACCTGCCCAAAAAACTTCTGCGAGTCAGCAGGGAGGCCGGTATTACGAGGATTTATCGGCCGTAAGGCCAAGAATTGATGAGGCGCCACAGCCCGGCACAGAAGATGAACCGGTTATAAAAAGAGACCCGAAAGCTTATGTTGAAGCACGGTTTACGGTAAACAAACAACTTGATGCGGTACTCGACAGCATCGACCGGATTAACCTGAAACGCAAATTCATTGACGGGTATGTGATCCAGGTGTATTCCGGATTGAATCGGGAGGAAGCACTTACCGCCAAAAAGAATCTCTCGATGTACCTGCCCAAACTTGAAGCGGATGTATTTTATAATCAACCCAACTTCCGGGTAAAAACCGGGCGTTACTTCAGCCCGCTGGAAGCTCAAAAAGATTTTAGTCAGATTAAAGTTTATTTCCCAAACGCCATCATTGTTCCGGATAAGATTCCGGTTAATTGAATCCGGCTAACGGAAATAATGCCGTGCGGCTTACCGGTGATGACCATCTGTATCGTATTTTTGATACATGAATCTCCTGGAAGAAATCAAAGTTTGTTCCGAAAAATATGTTGACGAAGCAATCCGCATGCGCAGGCATTTGCATGCCCACCCTGAATTATCGTATCAGGAACACCATACCGCAAAATACGTTGCGCAACAATTAAAGTCGTTTGGCATCACCCCCACTGAAGGTGTAGCCAACACCGGTGTAACCGCGGAGATAAAAGGAAAAAATCCGGCTAAGAAAACAATTGCGCTCCGTGCCGATATGGATGCCCTGCCCATTACCGAAGCCAATGACGTTCCTTACAAATCCACTCACGTGGGGGTGATGCATGCCTGTGGACATGATGTGCATACGGCATCGTTACTGGGCACTGCAAAAATTCTGCTTGAGGTTAAAGACCATTTTGAAGGAACCGTGCGCCTGATCTTCCAGCCGGGTGAAGAAAAAAATCCGGGAGGCGCATCGTATATGATTCAGGAAGGCGTATTGGAAAATCCGCAACCGACCGCCATTATTGGCCAGCATGTATTTCCGCTTTTACCGGTTGGAAAAATCGGCTTCCGGGAGGGCATGTACATGGCCAGCAGCGATGAGCTTTACCTGAGAGTAATCGGAAAGGGCGGGCATGGCGCTGCGCCCGAACTTGCCATCGACCCGGTGGTGATTGCCGCGCACATCATTATCGCCTTGCAGCAAATTGTGAGTCGAAATGCATCCCCCAAACAGCCTACTGTACTAACCTTTGGAAAAATCCAGGCGGAAGGTGCCACCAACATCATCCCCAACGAAGTAACCCTGGCCGGAACTTTTCGTGCGATGAATGAAGCCTGGCGGGCGGAAGCGCTAATCAAAATCCGCAAAATGGCTGAAAGCATAGCCGAAGGCATGGGCGGAAAATGTGTGGTTGAAATTTCAAAGGGTTATCCGTTTCTGCAAAACAATCCAGAGGTAACAAAGCGCATCCGGCAGGCTGCAGAAGAATATGTAGGCAAGGAGAATGTGGTAGACCTTGATATTACATTGGGCTCAGAAGACTTTGCCTACTACTCACAGGTAATCCCCGCATCATTTTACCGGTTGGGCACCCGAAATGATGCCAAGGGAATTACTTCGTATGTGCACACGCCCACCTTCGATATTGATGAAGATGCCCTGAAAATCGGACCCGGGTTAATGGCTTGGATAGCGGTGAATGAGTTGAATGGCGTTTAATCATTTCTTCACATCAATCCGTTGATTTACGCCTGCCGATTGCCGACTTTTAATGTTACGAACTTTTTGCTGTAAAAATCCGCGCGTTGGAAAATCAACCGACATCTCCCTTACCCCACACATCGACCTGGTGGCCCCGGATACAACAAACGTTGTACATTCTGGGCACGCTGATATTGTTTGTGTTTGCACTGGACTTAATGATTTCATCGCTGCAACACCTGGGTAAAACCGCAGCGGAAACTATTTTGCTGGCAACCTCCAACCCGTTTACCGGACTGTTTATCGGATTGCTTATTACCGCCATGATCCAAAGCAGTTCAACCGCCACCAGCCTTGTGGTTGCACTCGTAGCTTCGGGTTCCATCACCATCGACAGCGCTATTCCGATTTTGATGGGCGCCAACATCGGCACCACCATTACCAGTACCATCGTATCGCAGGGCTTCATCAATAAAAAGAAGGAATTTAGAAGAGCCGTAAGTGCCGGTACATACCACGACTTTTTTAACATTCTTACTGCCCTAATCCTGTTTCCGCTGGAGTATTATTATGGTTTTCTTTCCAATCTCTCCGGCTACATCACTTCTAATTTCTTTACCATCGGCAGGGCAACCGATCCCGGTGTTTACACGCCCTTATGGACTGGTTTCACACCGGTAATCGATTTTTTGGTAAACCTGATTCCCAGTGGATTTTTGCTGGCGCTGTTTTCTTTCGGCTTGCTGTTTAGTTCTATCCTCCTGTTCAGAAGATTAATTTCCAGATTGCTGATGGCCAGCTCGCCACAGAAGTTCAGCCGATTCTTTTTTAAGAATAATGCCAAATCATTCTTCTGGGGCCTCGTAACAACGGCAGCCATTCGATCCAGCACCATTACTACCTCGGTGGTGGTGCCCATTGTAGCACAAAAAATCATTACGTTACGTAAGGCGGCACCTTTTATCCTGGGGGCCAATATGGGCACCACCATTACGGCTTTTATCGCAGCCGCGCTTAATGCGAGTTCTTCCAGTGCGATTACCATAGCCATTGCACACTTCCTATTCAACTTTATCGGGGTAATGATTTTCTACCCGATTCCATTTCTGCGCAACATTCCCATGGCGTTAGCCAATGGATTGGGAAAACTAACCATACGGTACAGGTTGGTTGGAGTTGTGCACATTCTTGTCATCTTTTTTTTCATTCCCTTTTCGCTTATTTACCTGAACCGCGATTCGACAGAAGTACTTGAACTTACGTATAAACAGGTGAATCACCGAACGGGAGAAATATCAACCTATCGGATCATCTCCAAGCAACAGGTAAGCAGCCAAAGCGGGGAATGGCTGGTATTTAGAAGAAACACCATCGATCCGGATGAAATATTTCCAGTATACAAAAAGAACAACGTATTGTTCATTAATAAAGAGATGATTCCCTTTAACGAGCCGGGCTTTTGCTGGGATGGCGAAAACAAAGAAGGCAAGTATCAACTCTGTGTAGAAGAAATCCATTCCAGGCTTATCTTTAATCAGGAGCTGGCTTTCGATTCGGTTTATATTTATTCGCAGCGGTATTACGATCACCCCGATTCAGTGACGAGCCGGGTGTACGTGAGTGCGCGGTATCCGGTTGTGCTGAAGACTGAACGTGAAGAACATGCAAAGCTGGTTGAAACCCGTGAAATAACCGGATTTACGCGAAAATAAGCGCCTTTTTCAATACCCAGGCATTTACGATCTTTGCCTATATTGTACATCTGACTTAGCACACATGATTAAAGAAGCGCTGTTGAAATTTTTTAAGCTGGAGGGGCTGTTCAATAACCTTTCGGAATATATTGAAACCCGTGTTGACTTAGTTAAGTACGAATTAAAGGATGATTTTGCCCGTGCCACATCGCGCATTGCCCTGGGGTTGATTATCATTCTGTTCTT
Organism: uncultured Roseivirgaceae bacterium; assembly: GCA_964583905.1. Taxonomy (GTDB): domain Bacteria; phylum Bacteroidota; class Bacteroidia; order Cytophagales; family Cyclobacteriaceae; genus UBA2336. Next base: position 21,590 of record CAZOYJ010000007.1, on the reverse strand, counting down.
TACACTTTTTATTTTTCTGATCAGTATTTCACTGGCGTACACCTTATCTCAACACGTAAGCATCCAGGGAGGGTATGCCATTGTAGCCAGCTTTTACTTTTTGATTATTATACTGTTGATTGTGCTCAGAAAACCACTCGCAAACAAACTGGAAAAAGAAATTAAAAAAATATTACACAAAGACGATGAACGTGCAGGAAACGGATGATCCCATCAAGAGCCGGTTGTTGCGTAAAGCCAGCCAACAGCAGGACGAATTGAAACAAGAAGTTCAAGAAATAACTGAACGCACTGAAAAAGTACTTACCAATGCCTTGATTATTGGCGGAGCTCTTGCCCTTACCTATCTGGTGGTGCGGGGATTTAGCGGATCGAAGAAATCAAAGCGCAAGGTTAAAAAAGTAGTTAAGCAAGTAAATCCAGGGCAGGAAGCCGAATCCGGGTTTGAACAGGAACCGTCTGTTGCTTCAACGCTTTTGTCGCAAGTGGGCTCAGCCATAGCCACACAGGCAACGGTACTGCTGCTCGATTTGGCCAAAGGAAAATTAGCAGCATACCTTCAGGCACAGGCCCAAAAAAAAGCAGATGACCCTTCTTAATGCATTAAAAGAAAAGCAGCAGCTTGGCAAAAAATCAATTGCCGTTTTAATTGATCCCGACAAGGTAGTTGATCACCCGCAACTGCATCAACTGATCAACCTGGCAAGCGAGAACTGTGTGGATTACTTTTTTGTAGGCGGAAGCCTGGTAACGACCACCAATCTTTCTGAAATTGTAAAACACATTAAAGAAAGTGTTAACCTTCCGGTTATTCTTTTTCCGGGCAACTCCATTCAAATTGAACCTTCGGCTGATGGACTTTTGTTTTTATCGCTCATCTCGGGCCGAAATCCCGAATTGCTGATCGGGCAACATGTGGTAGCCGCCCCCATCATTCGCAACACGCGGCTTGAAGTGATCCCTACAGGGTATTTACTGATCAGCTCAGGACGCACCACTTCTGTAGCCTACATCAGCAACACCACCCCGATACCGGAAGATAAGTATTCGTTAGCAGCGTGTACCGCAATGGCTGGTGAAATGCTCGGACTACAAGTGATGTACCTGGATGCGGGCAGCGGGGCCGAAAAAGAAATCAACGCACGCATGATCAATACCGTGCGCAAAGCCATACGCACCCCGCTTATTGTAGGCGGTGGCATTAACACACCCCAAAAGGCCCTGACTGCACTGGAGGCCGGGGCCGATATGATTGTGATTGGAAATGCGTTAGAGAAAGATCCTAATCTACTGATTGAAATTGCAGATAAGGTATACGAATGGAATCAGAGCGTTGAAATGAAGAATGGTGTCGGTTAACCAAAATCTTGTGCATACGAAAACTTACTTCCCGCTGATTCTCGCGTCAATTCTTTGGGGCACAGGTTACAGCCAGGGGTGCAGCGATGCCGGCTTTTGCACGTTGAATAGTTTTAAACCTCATAAGGCTGGTGAAGCTACAACAACCAGTTGAAAACCGGAATTTCATATGGTCAGGCAGATTTTTCGATAACCGTCCTGTCGTTTTATGTCGAGTACAGCCGACAATTTTCTGAAAAGTTCAGTGCCGATTTAAAACTCACCAGTCTTGCGCAAAGCGGCAATTCGATTTCGGCTTTTAACCCTTCTGATGTTTATCTTAACACCAACTATCGTACATCAACAAATATCCGGTTTACTTTGGGCGCAAAAATCCCGCTTAATAACGCCAACCGAAAAGAAAACAACCTGCCCCTTCCAATGGATTACCAATCAAGCCTGGGCACTGTTGATTTGTTGGCCGGTGTTGGGTTTTCGGTACAGAAAGTGCAATTGGTTTTTGCCTGGCAGCAGCCCCTTACTCAAAACCAGAATACCTTTCTTGCAGACGATTACCCCTCCACTTCGGCATTAAGCCGGTTTCCCTCTACCAATCAGTTCAAACGAAGTGGAGATGTGTTGGTACGGGTATCGTATCCGTTCCGGCTTTCCGATAAGGTTCAGTTTACCACAAGTCTCCTCCCGATTTATCACCTGGCTAACGATACGTTTATCAATGAACAGGGGATAGAAACCGAAATTGAAGGCTCGGAAGGGCTGACGCTTAACTTCAACGCTTTTCTTGATTACCAACTGAGTGAAAAAAGTGCATTGCAACTTAACGTTGGATTTCCGACCGTTGTGCGCGACACCAGACCGGACGGCTTAACCCGGAGTTTCATTGCCACAGTAGAATACAGGATAAGGTTTTGACTTGTTTATAGCCAATTGCGATTAGTCACCCGAGGGCAAACTAACTTCAAACACTGCACCGCCTTCCGGTACGTTTCGCGCTTCAATCGTTCCGCCCAAATCGATAACCAGCCCCTTTACAATTTGCATGCCCAGGCCGCCACCTTTTGCTGCCACATTTTTCATATCAGCTTTCTGAAACAAATTCACCAATATTTCTTCCGGAATACCCGGTCCCTGATCGGTTACACGAATCATCATTTCATTTGCTTCCTGCATTATCTCCAGTCGTACTTTTTTACCCGAACTGTACTTAATGGCATTGGTGAGCAGGTTTCGTACAATCACTTTGGTGGAATTCCGATCGGTCACAAATTCTGCTACGCCAATGTTTTGCTCAAGTGTTACGTGTTGCGTAAGTGCAATACTGGACAACTCGTGCACGGTTTCCTCAACCAGGGCAGGCACGTTGAATTTTTCTTTTACCATCAGCACCTTATCCCGTTGCAGAGCCACCCATTGTAGCAAGTTATCCAGCAAAATCAGTCCCTTACTGGCGGTATCGTGCATCATGGTAACGCGTTGGGTGTAGTCTTCCTGTGTTAAATTCTTTTCCATCAGGGTAACTTTGGTTAACCCCAACAGGCTATTGAAGGGCGAACGTACATCGTGGCTGATAACCGACAGCAAGGTTCGCATGGTTTCATTGGAAGCAGCCAGTTCAGCAGAATATTTTTCAACGAGTTTATTTTTCCTGGTCAGCGACCGGTACAAGAGTATGGTGCTGAAAAGTCCGGCTGCCAGAATAAGAAGAATAATCAGCAACAGGTAATTTTGTTTTCGCTGGTATTCGTTAATCCGTTCTTTTTCACGCAGCAGATTTTGCTGCCGTGCAATCTCCAATTCGTTTTCATATTGCAAGACCAGGTTACTCATTATGATCAGCTCATCAGTATTTCGTTCGTTGTACATCTTGTCTTTGAAGACAAGGTAATCGTATGCGGCTTCCGCTTCTTTTACCGGATCTTTCGTTTGATGATAATAATTCCTGAGCGCTTGAAGCGCGCCTACTTTTCCCCACACATAACCCGTGCGTTCAGCTAACGTCAGCGATTGTTGAATGGTGGCATACGCCACTGGCCATTGTTTTTGCTGCAGATAAAATAATCCCAGAAACGTAAGATACCGCACCCGGTGAGCATCTATACCGTAGGCTTGGGTCATGGCGATAGCTTTCTTTAAATGATAAATAGCGCTGTCAGGTTTATTCTCATGCCTGTAAATTTCGTATGCTGCCAGGTGTACCTGTTGAGGAATAAACTGAACGTCCCACGCGTAACGCGGATGGTTTTTAATCGCTTCATCCTGTAGTGCGTCAATTGCTGCCGACAGGTACCTATGCGCCTCCAACGGTTGTCCTTGCCGCATATAATACAACGCCAGTGCTTGCTGACTATGGGCTGCATAGATCACATCGTTTTCCTGTTGTTGGAGTTGCAACGCCCGGCTGAAATAATAAAATGAAGAATCTGAACCGGATTTTCGGGCGTGCAGGTTTCCGACATTTTCCAGAACAATGGATTCGCCAATCAAGTCCTGTGACGCCCGAAAGATTTGCAACGCCTTTCTGTAAAAGGTACGCGCCATATTATCCAGCTTTAGCTGGAAATAAATATTGCCAATGTCAATGAACACATAACCCGATTCCAGTCCACGTTCTTTCAGTGTGCGATTCAGCGTAATCAATTCGTACAGCGCACTGTCATTTTGATTATTGATTTTAAATTGATTAACCCGCTCCATGGCCTGGGCTATCAAGGTCTGATCAGGGTGCTCCTGAGCGTGAAGGGTTGGTTGCTGGCAAAAAATCATGAAGACCAGCGCTACAAAAAAAATCTTCATGGGCTAAAAATACAGCAACCTGGCGTACCGCTTTCGCAGATGTAAGGAAAGTAATAAAAAAGTCGTGCCGGATGAATTGATACCGTTCACCTTACCGGTCTAAAATATGCTGACTGATTACCCGGTAGAGTTCAGCCAACCGTGGGTCATGTTGAAGAAATTCCATGTGGTTATCCAGCGTCTCAAAGTCTTCAGTTTGAGCAGGTCCTTTTACGTCCTTATCCACACCGGATAAATTTCTGTTTACGGTTTCGGCAATTAGTGCTGAAAGCATGGTGAAATCCAGTTTATTTTCTTCCACAATCTCCTGTGAAACCGAAAGCATATGGTGCACAAAACCGGAGGCAAACGCAGAAGCAACATGAAGCGCTTTACGTTGCCGGGCATCGACTGGATAAACCTGTTTGCTGATGGCCCTGCCCATTTTGATTAGTGCTTCCTCAACTTCAACTTGTTCAGTTTCAATAAAAACAGGAACCTCTTTAAAATCTATCTTCCGGCTTTTACTGAATAGTTGTAATGGATAGAAAATGCCGGTTGAAGAAGTGGCCGCATACCCCAACTTACTCAATGAACGACTGCCGGAGGTGTGCAGCAGGATGGCGTTATCCGGCAAAATTATTTCACGGGCAACCGCTTCTATGGCATCATCTGAAACCGCCAGAATGAAGATGCCGGAATCGCTGGTAGAAAAATCAAGTGTGGCTTTTACTTCGGCCTCATACAGGCGTTCTACCAGCTTAGCGGCATGAGCCGGATTGCGGCTATATACCTCACGAACCGGATAGCCGGCATTATCCAAAGCCGGTGCAAGATGCCACGCTAAATTTCCTGCGCCCGCAAACGATACCAAAACGCCCATGATGTTTAAAATTAGAGATTTACCTGACTTAAATCAGTGATCCAGCCTAACTTAAGGTGGAAATTGCAAACAAAAAAAGTAAGCCATGTACCCTAAATATATGTCGGCTGATGAGGCCGTAAAAATAATTGAATCCGGAAACCGTGTTTTTGTTCATGGAAGTGGCGCCACGCCCCAATTGTTGCTGCGGGCGTTGGCCAAACGCGCTGCAGAGTTACGCCAAGTCGAACTGGTGGCGGTGAGCACACTGGGAGAACTGGAATTAGCCAAGCCTGAATACTCCGAAAGTTTCTACATCAACTCGCTTTTCGTATCGCAGAACATCCGGGGGGCCATTAATGAAGGCCGCGGTAATTACATTCCCATTTTCCTAAGCGAAATTTCAAAACTCTTTGAAAAGAACATTCTTCCGCTGGACGTTGCATTGTTGCACGTATCGCCACCCGACAAGCACGGAGTGTGTTCGTTGGGGGTTTCTGTTGATGTGGCCCGTTCGGCCGCCAAGCATGCCAAATACATCATTGCCCAGGTTAACCCCAAAATGCCGCGTACCCATGGCGATGGGTTTATTCACATCCATCAAATCCATGCGCTCGTGGAGGCGGATGATTCATTGCCCGAAGTTGACTACGGCAAAACGATTACCGAATGCGACCGTACCATCGGCCGCTATTGTGCCGAATTGATTGAAGATCGCAGCACGCTGCAAATGGGCCTTGGCGCTATTCCGGATGCCGTGCTGGAAAGTTTGGGGCACTGCAAAGACCTTGGCATTCATACCGAGATGTTTTCCAATGGCGTGATCGACCTTATTAAAAAAGGCGTGGTAACCAACAAGTATAAAAAGAAACACCGGGGTAAAACGGTTACTTCCTTTGCCATCGGCACCCGCGACATGTACTCGTTTATAGATGATAATCCTCAATTTGCTTTTCTGGAAGCGGAGTATGTCAATGATGGTCGCATCATTCGTACGAACCCTAAAGTTGTGGCCATCAACAGCGCTATTGAAATTGATTTAACCGGCCAGGTTTGTGCTGATTCAATCGGCACGTATCAGTATTCAGGGGTTGGCGGACAAATGGATTTTATCCGAGGGGCCTCATTATCCGAGGGCGGAAAACCCATTATTGCTATGGGATCGGCCACGAAAAAGGGTGCTTCCAAAATTGTTCCCTATCTAAAACAAGGTGCGGGCGTGGTAACTACGCGTGCACACGTTCATTACGTGGTAACCGAATATGGCGTAGCCTATTTGTATGGAAAAAATCTGCGTCAGCGGGCCTACGAGTTAATGCGTATCGCGCATCCGGATAATCGTGAAGCCCTGGAGCAGGAAATCATCAAGCGCTTTGGCAGCAACGTATTTGCCCTGAGTTGATCAGGCTGTAACCTGAACCAATTCGGTCAACTTCCTAACAGCGGTGTCAATTTCATCGCGGGTATTAAACTTGCAGAAGGAAAAGCGTATGGCAGTGCGTTTCGATCCGGGATAAATCGCTTCCAATACATGCGAACCCTTAGTGGCACCACTGGAACAAGCGCTTCCACCGGAAGCCGAGATGCCCTGAAGATCAAGATTAAACAGCAACATATCGTTGCCTTCATTTTCAGGGAGGCTAACATTCAACACCGTGTAAAGACTTCGGTCGAGGTTAGCCGAATCGCCATGGAATGAAATTCCGGGAATAGCTTCCTGAAGTTGCTTGATCATATAGTCTTTCAGGTTAGTAATGTAGGCAGTATGCTCATCCATATCGCGGTAGGCAATTTCCACCGCCTTGGCCAGCCCAATAATACCATAAACGTTTTCGGTGCCCCCACGCATGCTTCGCTCTTGCGGACCACCGTGAATGAAGGGGTGAATTTTTTTGTCTTTACGGATGTACATAAATCCTACTCCTTTCGGGCCGTGAAACTTATGTGCCCCACACGTCATTGCACTGATGTTCAACGCACGCATATCGTGACGATAATGCCCGATGGCCTGCACCGTATCGGAATGAAAAAATGCCTGGTGTGCAGCACAAACTTCAGCCACCAAATTCATATCCAACAGGTTTCCGATTTCATTATTGGCCTGCATCAGTGAAACAACCGAGCCGGGGTGTTGCTGAAGCAATCTCTCAAGATCGGCCAGATCAACATGCCCTTGCTCATCCAACAGCACCAGGTGTACCTCAACTATGCCTGCTTTCTGCAACTCTTCCAGGGTATGCAAAACCGCGTGATGTTCGATAGCGGAAGTAATTACATGCCGGATGGAATACGTACGGATGGCACCCGTAAGAATGGCGTTGTTCGCTTCGGTGCCTCCTGAAGTGAAAATGATTTCACCGGGTGTACATTGAATGAGTTCGGCAATTTTTTTTCGGGCTGATTCAACAGCAGCCCTGACTTTTCGGCCATGGGCATGGGTAGATGACGGATTTCCATAATCCTCCAGCATAAAAGGCTTCATGGCCTCGAATACTTCAGGATCAAGTGGGGTGGTGGCCGCATTATCCAGGTAAATACGCATAAGCAGAAATTACAGCCCAAAGGTACGGCTCTTTTCTAAAATTTATGAGATCGGATCAGGCTTCCGATTTTTCCGAAACAATCTCCCTGATGTCGGAGATGATTTTACGGGCCAGGTGTTCGGCCTTCACTTCCATATCCGATTCAGCATAAATGCGGATGATGGGCTCGGTGTTGGACTTACGCAAATGCACCCATTCCTGGTCGAACTCTATTTTTACACCATCTATTGAATTCACGGGTTGTTTCTTGTACTTCTCCTTTACAGCCTCCAAAACCGCGTCTACGTTAAGGCCTTCTGTCAATTCAATCTTGTTTTTGGAGATATAGTAGCGTGGGTATTTAGCCCGAAGGCGTGAGGCGGTATGCCCGGTGGTGGCCAGGTGTGAAAGGAATAAAGCAATGCCCACCAAGGCATCGCGTCCGTAATGCAATTCCGGGTAAATAATGCCGCCATTTCCTTCCCCCCCGATGATGGCTTTATGTTCTTTCATGGCTTGTACTACGTTTACTTCGCCTACTGCCGAAGCAAAATATTTTCCGCCTGCCTTTTCGGTTACATCGCGTAAAGCGCGCGTAGAGGATAAATTGGAAACCGTACTTGCCCCTTTGCGCTTGCGATTGTTCAGTATATAATCGGCAACAGCCACCAATGTATACTCTTCGCCAAATGGGGTGCCCTCTTCACAAATCAAGGCAAGGCGGTCAACATCCGGATCGACCACAATACCCAAATCGTATTTTCCTTTTTCAATCTCGCGACAGATATCTCCGAGGTGTTCGGGCAGTGGTTCGGGGTTGTGCGGAAACTGACCAGTGGGTTCGCAAAACATTTCTTTAACCGAAACACCCAACTCCTTTAACAGCATCGGTATGGCCAGACCACCCGTACTGTTCACAGCATCAACCACAACTTTATAACTTTTACTTTTAATGGCCTCTATATTAACCAGTGGCAGCGCCAGAATCATGTCTATGTGTTTCTTCAGGTAGGTGTCATTTTTTTCATAGCGGCCCAGTTTCGATACCAGAGCAAAATCAAACGACTCCTGTTCGGCCAGGCGCAACACTTCGGCCCCGTCTTCGGCTGAAATAAATTCACCTTTTTCGTTAACCAATTTCAGGGCATTCCACTGTACAGGGTTGTGGCTGGCGGTAATGATAATCCCGCCTGCGGCCTTTTCAAGCGGAACGGCAATTTCCACGGTTGGAGTAGTAGATAATCCTAGGTCAACCACGTGAATGCCCAGGCCTTGCAACGTGGAGGAAACGAGGGTGCTGATCATTTCACCGGAAGGTCGGGCATCACGCCCGATAACTACTTTGGAGGATTTGTTTTTTTTCTTCAGCCAGGTACCAAACGCAGCTGCAAATTTTACAACATCCAAAGGCGTAAGGTTGTCACCAGAATGACCGCCTATCGTGCCGCGTATTCCGGAAATAGATTTAATTAAAGCCACAGTTCACCGATTTTAAGAGGGTTGGGATTCCAAAGATACGAATTCCACTTCGATTGAAATCCTCTTTAGACAAAACAGAAATTTAAACCGTTTGTTTCTTATTAATTTCCGGTAAATCGCTGCCAGTCTCCGCATCGCCACAGGCCTGATCGGCCGCAGTCATGGTTTTGCCGCAATACCCGCAGGTTGCACCTTCTTTATTCAAAAAAGGACTTTGCGAAGCGCAAGTTCCCTTAAATTCCCCATTCTTTAAAAAGATCAGCCGAACCGACATCAGGATGAAGAACAGGGCTAAAACACCAATGGTTAACAGAAAGACAGTCATACGATAATTATGAATTAAGAATGTGGCATGACGAATTTAACATCATCATTTTTACCTTGCGCAAAGATACAACATGGAGCCCATCGGATAAGTTTGTTTTATTTATGAAAAAGCCACTTTCCAAACCGGATACGAACCGGGAGAACAAATTGAAAGCCTTCGACCGGCTGCTCACCATTATGGACGAGCTTCGCGAAAACTGCCCGTGGGATAAAAAGCAAACGATGGAAAGCCTGCGCCACCTGACCATCGAAGAAACGTACGAGCTTTCTGATGCTATTCTTGAAGGCAACCTGCCAGACGTGAAAAGGGAACTGGGCGATTTACTGCTGCACAATGTTTTCTACGCACGTATTGCTTCCGAACTGGGCTTGTTTGATGTGGCCGATGTGTTGAACGCCATTTGTGATAAACTGGTTGAACGCCATCCGCATGTATACGGTGATGTGGTGGCCACCGATGAAAAAACGGTAAAAGAAAATTGGGAAAAGATTAAACTTAACACCGGAAGCAAGTCGGTGTTGGAGGGCGTACCCACCTCACTACCAGCCATGGTGAAAGCCATCCGCATTCAGGATAAAGCACGTGGAGTGGGTTTCGATTGGGAGAAAAAAGAACAGGTGTGGGAAAAGGTTGAAGAAGAGATGCGCGAGTTCAGGGAAGAATTCAATGCGCTAGAGCCGGATAAAATAGATCGGGTAAAAGCTACTGCCGAATTTGGCGACCTGCTCTTTTCCCTGGTGAACTTTGCGCGATTTATAAACATTGATCCGGAAGAAGCTTTGGAGCGCACCAATAAAAAATTCATCAAACGGTTTCAATACCTTGAAAGTGAATCGGCCAAAGCCGGAAAAAAGTTAAGCGAAATGACGCTGGCCGAAATGGACAAATATTGGGAAAAGGCCAAAAAGATGGTGTGACCTTACCGACTTTTCGCCTTGCAACAAAAATTTTTTTCTGTTTAATTCTTCCACTTTCTACTCAAGCTCCACTTCATCAGCGGGCCGCTGGTCATGGAGGTGATCAGCGCCATGATCACCAACGACACAAATACCTTTTCATTGATCAATCCCACTTCAAGCGCAATTAAGCCGAGGATAATTTCCATGGCCCCACGGGCGTTCATGCCGAAGCCAACTGCAAGGGACTCATTCCATTTAAAGCCACTCAATCGGGCACCAAAGCCGCTGCCCAGAATTTTGCCGATAAAGGCAATCACCAGAATAATCAGCGTAAGCCAAAGGTCAAAGTTGGCAATGAAGTTTACTTTCAATCCGATGGAAACAAAAAACAGCGGGGCAAAAATATTGTTGATGAACTGATGGATAATCTCTTTGGCTCGCTCGCTCATGTGCTCCGAATCGCCCAGGGCTACCCCCAGAATAAACGCACCAAAAATGGCGTGAATGCCAATGTACTCGGTAAAGGCCGCGGCAAAAAAACACAAGGCCAGCGAAATAGAAAGCAGACCCCCCGGCCAAGCCAGCTTGGTGTTAATCCAGGGCAAGATCCGGTTCAATACGCCACGCCCAAGGGTGAGCATTATAATCGTAAAGCCGATGGTAAGGATGATGGTGTTCGGCAGCGATACATTTTGATGACCTTTACCAATCATACCGAGGATAATGGAAAAAATCAGCCAGCCAATCAGGTCGTTAACCATAGCGGATGAAATGATGAGCATGCTCAGCCGCGACTTAAAAATGTTTAAGTCCATCAGTATGCGGGCAATAACCGGGAGTGCCGTAATGGCCATGGACGTGCCCATAAACAACGCGAAGGCCAAACGCTTCCCATCATCGGCATAGCCAAAGAAATCGGGAAAGCTGTACGGAAAAATAAACCCAATGGCAAACGGTATTACCAGGCCAAACATGCTGGTGATAACGGCTTGCCGCCCTTGCTTCCAAACGATGTGAAGGTCCACTTCAAGCCCGGCAATAAACAAAAGCATAACCACCGCCACCTGGACGAAGCCATCCAACACCAGCGATGAGGTTCCTTGTGGGAAAAGGGCTTCAAAACTTTCGGGCGAAAGCAAACCAAGGATAGTTGGCCCCAGGAGAATGCCGGCCAGGATTTCACCAACCACGGAAGGTTGCTTTAGTTTTCGTGCCGCTTCAGCCAATATTCTTCCGGCTACCAGCATTACACTCAACTGGATGAGCAAACTCATTAACTCCTGTTGACTGAGTTTGATCATGATGGTTGTTTTGTTGAGGATGGATGAACCACCAATACATTACACGGCAGGTCGGCAAAGATATATTCCAGGTCGTGTGGAAAAACCCGATCCAGCAGGGAGAGCCTACGGGGTGGCGCATGTACGATCAACAAATCGGCCTGTTTGCGTTTGGCGAACTGTGCAGTTTCAAACCCGGCTTTACCGGAGAGGACTTTAATGTTGATTTTTATTCCTTCGTGTGAAATGTTTCGTAATGACTTTTGTACGTTGTCTATCTCGGCCTCAATCAGGTCTTGCTTGAGCTGGTTATATTCTGTTTCAGTTGCCTGATCTGCAGCCGACAGGGTAAGGCCATACAATTTTAATTCCCGTACAACGTGCACCCACTTGGCTTGCTCTAACTGTGCTATCCAACATGCCGTGCGTAAAGCCTCATTCGCATTTTTAATATCTTCGGAATCTACCACAATATTGCTAAAAGGAACCGGGTGAACCATTGGCCGTACCAGAGTGAGCACCGAACACTCGGATTGGCGAAGTATTTTCCGGGCTATGGAACCCATGTAGTGCTGAACCAATCCCTCCTTCTTCAGCGCCCCGGCTATGAGTAGATCCACACCTTGTTCCGTGCAGGCTTTTAAGATTTCTGTCGCAGGCTTTCCTTCTCGCCAGCATAGGGTAACGTCATCTTTTGAAAGACCAGCCTTTTCCAAAAGCGATTGCATATAATCCTCTTCTTCCCTGCCATAACGGCCCACATGAATCAGTACCAGCTCGGCCTGGAATAAATTCTTTAGCCGCACGGTCTCGGCCACCAGGGCTTCAGCGCGCGGAGAAAAGGCAATGGCCAGACCTAGTTTTTTAAACTGCATAGATTGTTAAAGCACATAAGTTATTCATTTTTGTTAATTGGCATTGCATTTTGCAACTTCCTTGTACTTCTTTGAGGTAATGTTGCGCGATTTTCTTTTAGGCAAAGAAACCATTCCCTCGCTTAAAGTTTATAAACAAGCCATGTTGCGGGGCGAACTGGCCCTGGCAACGATACTCGTTGGATCAATCTATATTTTTATTGATCTTACTTTTTCGGTTACCCGAACTATTCCGGTTTATGCGGGATTGATGGCGCTTGGGCTGATTGCCTTTTGGCTGAACCGTAAAAGGTACTTCCGTGCCTCCACGCTGCTTATTTTAATTGCAGGTAACTTGATTATTTACTTGTTAGCAGCCGCAGAATCAGCCCATAGTGGCGTTTACCTTTTCTTTTTCCCGGCAGCATTAAGCGCCCTTGCTTTGTTCAGTTATACCGATTGGTACTGGGGCTTCGCTCTGATCAGTTTCAGTTTTGTGTTGTTCCTGCTGGCGTATTTTGTCGACTACTCCTTTTTATCACGCATAACGTATCCGGGTGAATATCATCAAATCAATTTTGTCATCAATTTTATAATTTCACTTACCCTCTCGGTTTTTATTGTATACTTCCTGATAAACCTGAACCACCACGCAGAAAAAACACTGAAGGAAAATGAAAATGCGCTCATTAAAACTTCGGAGGATCTTAAGCGCAGTCGCGAGCGGTTTGAAATGGCTATTGTTGGAACGAAAGCCGGCATGTATGAATGGTACCTGAAGGAAAAATATGTATTCCTTAGCCCGGTGTGGATAGAAATGCTGGGGTACTCAACCGCAGAACTACCCAGCATTACCACCATTGAAAAACTGGTGGAAATGACCCATCCTGACGACCGTGAAAAATCCCGGAACATCATTAAACTGATATTAACCACCGGAAAACCCTATAATTATGAACTCAGGCTCCGTACCAAAAGCGGTGAATACCGGTGGTTCTATAACAGCGGGGTAAGTAAGCGCAACCAGCAGGGTGAAATTGAGATCATTGTGGGTTCTATCATTGACGTAAACGAACGAAGGCTTGCTGAAGAACAAATCCGTGAGCAAAACGAACTGCTCGCCAAAGCCAATGCCGAGCTTGACCAGTTTGTGTACAGTGTTTCGCACGACCTACGGGCACCCTTAAGCTCGGTGCTTGGCTTAATCTCCATTGCCGAGCGAACCGAAAATCCGCAAGAATTGAAATCCATCATGCAAATGATGCGTGAGCGGATTGATGCGCTCGAAAAATTTATCCGCGACATTATCGATTACTCCCGAAACTCAAGACTTGATGTCGTGCAGGAACCTGTAGACCTGAACGAAGTGGTGCAGGAAATTATTGACGGATTAAAATTTGCCGATGAAATCAAGTTGGTGTTTATCCAATTGAATATTCCCCAGTCGTTTATAATCACATCCGACAAAGTGCGCCTGCGGATTATTCTGAATAACCTTTTATCCAATGCTCTTAAGTATCACGATAAAACCAAGCCTCAACCTTATGTTTCTGTTTGTGCAGCCCGCGAGGCAGACCACCTACAGATTGTTGTAGAAGACAACGGACTGGGCATTCACCCTGACCGCCTTCCCCGGATATTCGACATGTTTTACCGGGCTTCCGAAGCGGCCAAAGGTTCGGGATTGGGCTTGTACATTGCCCGCGAAACGGTAAAAAAAATGGGTGGGGAGCTTACCGTGGAGTCAGCATATGGCGCGGGCACCACCTTTTTCCTGCAACTACCCACAATTTCCTGATCTCGGACCGGGAAATCGTAAAAATCCTACAAATCTTACAGGGCTTGTTTAATAAGTTCAATCCATCGAATTCAGATACGCGCACCTCCTACTTTTGTCCTGCAAAAGCCACTTCATGAAAAAATTCATTCGGAACCTGACTGTAGGCAAAAATAACTACATCGAATCCTGGACGGAGTACCGGAAGGTAATTCTGTCGGGGCAATTTGCCTTGATCGCCATCCTGGTTTGTTTGCTCTACATTGTACTGGACACGCGCTGGCAGGTGTATAGTACAATTCCTGTTTACCTGGCAGGCATTGCTTGTTGTGTAGTTACTGTGTATTTGCATCGCAAGGGCCATCATTACGCGGCTAATCTTATCCTCTTTCCCACCCTTAATTTTATTATATACCTGTTTGTCTCCAGTGAGGGGCCTTATACTGGAGCTTATGTACTGTTTATACCAGTCACGATAGGTGCCTTTGCTGTTTTCAATTACCAACAACAACTTTATGCCATAGTCATGGCTGCGTTAGCCTACTTGCTTTTTATGGCGGCCTACTTGGGCGACTACTCAATTCTACCCAGAAGGATTTATAGTGAGGAGGAGCTATCAGCAAACTTGCTGATCAATTTTGGGGTGGCGCTGCCTGCATCTATCTTAACCATTTACCTGCTGATCCGCCTAAACCATCGTAACGCCATTGAATTGGTAAAAAACAATAAGCTCCTTACCAAATCAAATGAAGAGCTCGATCGGTTTGTATACAGCACCTCGCACGATTTACGGGCACCGCTTACTTCCGTTAAAGGCCTCATCTACCTGCTGAGCAAAACTGAAAACAGAGTTGATACCCTGAATTACCTCGACATGATGAACCAACGTGTTGATTCGCTGGACACTTTTATAAAAAGTATTACCGATTATTCGCGCAACAACCGGTTACAGGTATCGTGCGAAAAAATCAACGTACACGAACTGGCCCGTGAAGTATGGGGCGATCTGGAGTTTTGCCCTGAAGCCAGGACAATTGAATTCAGGAATGAACTTCCCGAAAACCTGGTGATTGAAAACGATCGGGGCAGGCTGCGCATTGTTATGCAGAATTTAATCTCCAACGCCATCCGGTACCACGATCACCGCAAAGACCATAAATACATCCGGCTTTACCATCGTGCAACACAAACTTCTTTCTCCATTCACCTGGAAGATAACGGGCAGGGCATCGCAGCTGATGTGCAAAAAAGAGTGTTCGAGATGTTTTACCGCGGCAATGAATCCTCTGATGGATCGGGGCTTGGTTTATACATTGTGAAAGAAACCCTTACCAAACTGGCCGGCACCATTCAGCTTTTTTCGCAACCCCGCAAAGGAAGCACGTTTGTGGTTACGTTTCCTGCAAAAGGTTAAGATTAGTCCTTTCCCGGCCGTCCTTTTATCCTTCTGCTTGTCTTATATTTGCGGCTTATGGCCAATGAAGACAACCTGCTGAAAAACATTATTGCTCATGCCAAAGAGTATGGGTTCATCTTTCCTTCCAGTGAAATTTACGATGGCCTGAGTGCCGTATACGATTACGGGCAGAACGGGGCGGAACTGAAAAACAACATCAAGGAATATTGGTGGAAATTTATGACCATGCTCCACGATAACATTGTGGGCATTGATGCCGCCATCTTCATGCACCCCACCACCTGGAAAGCCTCCGGGCACGTTGATGCCTTTAATGATCCGATGATCGATAACAAGGACTCCAAGAAACGCTACCGGGCCGATCAGTTGATTGAGGGATTTATTGAAAAGCTGGAAGAAAAAATCGAAAAGGAGGTTGAAAAAGCGGCTAAGCGTTTTGAAAACTTCGATCGTGAAATGTTTGTGCGCACCAATGCGCGGGTTATCGAATACCAAAAGAAAATTGATGACATCAACACACGCATGAAAGATGCGCTGGAGAAAGGCGATATGGAAGCCCTGAAACAAATCATCCTTGATCTTGAAATTGCTGATCCGGTTTCCGGCTCCCGCAACTGGACGGACGTACGCCAATTCAACCTGATGTTCTCAACCGAAATGGGTTCAGTTGCCGATGACGCAAACAAAATTTACCTGCGTCCCGAAACCGCACAGGGAATTTTTGTGAACTTCCTGAACGTGCAGAAAACCGGAAGAATGAAAATCCCATTCGGGATTGCTCAAATCGGAAAAGCGTTTCGAAATGAAATTGTGGCGCGACAGTTCATCTTTCGCATGCGCGAGTTTGAACAAATGGAGATGCAGTTCTTTGTAAAACCAGGCGATGAAATGACGTGGTACGAGTTCTGGAAAGAAAAACGGATGAAGTGGCACCTGGCGCTGGGCATCGGTGCCGACCAATACCGGTTCCACGACCACCTGAACCTTGCTCATTATGCAAATGCTGCGTGCGACATTCAATTCAACTTCCCAATGGGCTTTCGCGAACTCGAAGGCATTCACTCACGCACCGATTTCGATTTGAAAAGCCATGAAAAATTCTCCGGTAAAAAACTACAATACTTCGATCCGGAAGCCAACCAGAATTATATTCCGTATGTCGTAGAAACTTCCATTGGCTTGGACCGTATGTTTCTGGCTGTACTCTCATCGGCTTATAAAGAAGAAAAATTGCCGGATGGCAGCGAGCGCGTTGTGCTGCGCATTCCGGCTCCGCTGGCCCCGCACAAGGTGGCCGTTCTGCCGCTGGTTAAGAAAGACGGCTTGCCCGAAAAGGCCATGGAGATAATGAACGAATTGAAATTCCATGTGCGTTGCTTCTACGAAGAAAAAGATGCCATCGGCAAACGATACCGCAGGCAGGACGCCATCGGAACGCCATATTGTGTAACCGTTGACCATCAAACCCTCCAGGACAACACGGTTACCATCCGTCACCGCGATACCATGGAGCAAGATCGCGTGCCCATCGCATCGTTAAAAGAAACGCTGGTACAATCCTGTTCCATCAATACGATCCTGCAAAAAATCTGATACCGGATGACTGCGCTCATCATTACGATTGGTGTAATCATCCTGGCCTTCCACTACCGCACAACAATCGAATCCGCAGCTGAAGCTACCGGAAGGGCAACCGCTCCACTGCGTTCAGCCATTCTCCCCTTTCCGGATAAGTATAAGGAAACCCTGGTGAAATACTTTCCTTATTACAACAACCTGGATCATCACAACCAGCATGTTTTTGAACAAAAGCTGATGTATTTCATTCTGTCGAAGAAATTTATTCCGCGTCAGTTTCGTCCGGTAACGTATGAGATGAAAGCCATGATAGGTGCGTGTGCCGTACAGCTAACGTTTGGATTACCCCGTGTTTACCTCCAGCATTTTGATAAGATTTTGATTTATCCGGATGATTATTATTCCTCCATCACCAAACAGTTTCATAAAGGCGAAGTAAACCCGGCCTTTGGCGCAATCGTGCTTTCCTGGAAGAGTTTTGTTGACGGTTATATTCATCCTACCGACTCTGTAAATCTTGGCTTGCATGAAATGGCGCATGCCCTGCGGCTGGAAAATATAATTCACAACGATGAGCACGATTTTTTTGATGACGAATTGGTAGCACGCTTCGATGCGATAGCCGGAAACATCTGCCAAACAGAATCTCCACCCGAATTTTTACGTCCCTATGCCTGTACAAACCCGCATGAATTTTTTTCCGTAGCGGTTGAAAACTTTTTTGAACGACCGGTTGCCTTTAAAGTAGCTATGCCCGAGTTGTACTCCCTCCTTACCCAACTGCTCAACCAGGACCCGGCTGCCCCATTGCTGTAAATTATCGGGATATAAAACCCAAATTCATTAGTTTTGGCCTCTGTTCTAATTTCCTGATCCGAAGCAATTACCATGTGGACTTCGCTGGCGCATTTTATTATTTCGTACCGACTACCCCTTTTTATAGTCATAGCCCTGATTACCGTCTTTATGGGCTACCACGGCCGTACGGTAGAAATGAGCTACGACTTTCGCGGAACCGTTCCCGCCAACGATCCGGAACAGCTATTCTTCGATCAGTTTAAAGAACAATTTGGGGAGGATGGCGGCATAGTAGCTGTCGGATTGAAAGACAGTAGTGTTTATAATTTTAAGAATTTTGAAAAGCTGCGCGAGTTCTGCATAGCCGTAAAAACCATTCCCGGGGTAAACGATGTGATCTCGCTTCCGCAGATCAAAATGATTGAAAAGGATACAGCCAAAAAGCAATTTCGCTTAGTTGATATCTTCCATGGAAAAGTACGAAGTCAGAAAGAGCTGGATAGCCTGCTGCTGGAGGCGAAGAAACAGAAATTTTACCACCGGCAAATTGTAAATGAGCACAATGGGGCCATCGCTATTCTAATTTCGATCAACAAAGAATACCTGAATTCATCCAGGCGGATGGACGTGACCAACGAAATTATTAAACGGGGCGGGGATTTTACCAGTAGTACTTCCATTCAATTACACTACGCAGGACTTCCCTTTGTCCGCTCGGTCATTGCCCAGCAGGTTAGCCAGGAATTGAAAATTTTTCTAGGCGTTTCCATTGCGGTAACGGCCATCATTTTACTCATCTTCTTCCGGTCATTCCGCGCCATGATCTTCCCCATAATTGTGATTGGCATTGTAGTGATCTGGGTATTGGGTACAATTGCTTTGCTGGGGTATAAAATCACCTTGCTAAGCGGTATGATCCCGCCCATCATTGTGGTGATCGGCATCCCCAATGCCATCTACCTGATGAACAAATACCACAGCGAATTTGCTATGCACGGCAACAAGATGCTGGCCATTAGCCGCGTAATCCGGAAAGTAGGCATGGCAACGTTTCTTACCAACCTCACCACGGCCATCGGTTTTTTGGTATTGCTCACAGCCGACATTACGGTGCTTCGCGAATTCGGAACGGTAGCCGGGATAAACGTGATGGCCACATTCGTAGTCAGCCTGATACTCATCCCCGGGATTTTTTCCTGGATGCCTCCGCCTTCAGCCAAACACTTGCGCCATCTCGAATTTAAACTGCTGGATAAATTCCTGGAGAACATTGACCTGTCGGTTCACCGGCACCGGTCTTTCATCTATGCCCTAACCCTGGTGATGATCGGCTTTGCTTTTATCGGCATGATGCGCATCAATACGGTATCGTTTATGGTGGACGACCTGCCGGAATCCAGCACTGAGAAAAAAGACCTTAAATTTTTTGAAGAACATTTCAGCGGGGTGATGCCCCTTGAAATTGTTGTGGACACCGGCAAACGGAGAGGCGTTATCGATGTAAAGAATTTGCAAACGCTCGATCAGTTCGAACAGTTTCTTGATTCGCTTCGACCCATCTCCCGACCAGTATCGATTGTCAGTTTTACAAAGGCTGCCAAGCAGGCCTTCTACAACAATAACCCGGCCCGGTACTCCTTACCCGATAATCGCGAACGGAATTTCATTCTTCCCTACCTCAAGGGTCAGTCGGATGCCTCCGGCCTGTTCAACTCGTTTGTTGATTCCACACTGCAAGTAATGCGAATCTCCATGCAGGTTGCCGACATCGGATCGGATAAAATGGATTCGCTGATTACCCAGGTTATCCAACCCAAAATTGATACTCTCTTTGCCGGCACTGGGATTACGGCTCGGGTAACCGGCACAACCCCATTATTTATAAAAGGAAACTCCTTCCTGATTAAAAATCTTAAGGCCAGTTTATTGCTGGCCTTCACCCTTATTGCCATCACCATGGGCTTTCTGTTCGCCAATGTCCGGATGATCGCCATTGCGCTTATCCCCAACATTATCCCCATGTTGATTACGGCATCCTTAATGGGCTATTTTGGTGTGCCGCTAAAACCGAGTACAGTGCTGATCTTCAGTATTGCCTTCGGGATTTCAGTGGATTACTCCATCCACTTCCTCGCCAAGTACCGGCAAGAACTTCACGCTAAAAGTTACTTCATCCCGGTCGCCATAAGCGCCACCATTCTTGAAGTGGGCAAAAGCATGGTGTATACCTCCATTGTGCTGTTGGCAGGATTTATAATTTTTACCTTCTCATCTTTTGGCGGAACCATTGCCCTGGGGTGGCTTACCTCCATCACACTGTTTATCTCCATGTTTACCAACCTGATTTTGTTGCCGGCATTAATCATGACCTTCGACAGAAAGCGAAAACAGAAGGGCACCCATCCGCTTATTGAGCAGGTTGACCCTGGCTTTTATAGTGAGAGCGAAGACGAGGAAATTGACCTGAGTAAAATCAAAATCCACAACCGGCACCCAGCTGCAGAGTAATCCCGGATCCGGTATTCGTAATTCCCGATTCGTACCTATCTTTGCGCTCTTATTCAATTGAGAATCAACGATTATCCTGTTTTTACGTGATGCGCGAAAAGTATAAAGAATATACCGACCTGAACTACGCCCAACTGGCTTCCGAAATCCTGGCCTTCTGGAAGCAGGAAAAAATCTTTGAAAAATCGGTCTCCGGTCGCGATGGCGCAGATGCCTTTACCTTTTATGAAGGTCCACCATCGGCCAACGGTACCCCGGGCATTCATCACGTAATGGCCCGTACCATCAAAGACATTTTCTGTCGGTTCAAAACCCTGCAAGGCTACCAGGTAAAACGCAAAGGCGGATGGGATACCCACGGCCTGCCGGTTGAACTGCAGGTTGAAAAACAACTTGGCATCACCAAAGACGACATCGGAAAGAAAATTTCCATTGAAGAATACAACAAGAAGTGTCGTGAAACGGTGATGCTATACAAGGATCAGTGGGATGACCTGACGACCAAAATGGGTTATTGGGTTGACCTGGACGATCCGTACATTACTTATGATTCAAAATACATTGAAACCCTTTGGTGGATCCTCAAGCAGTTTCATGCCAAAGGATTATTGTACAAAGGCTACACCATTCAGCCGTACTCGCCCGCAGCCGGCACCGGGCTGAGTTCGCATGAATTGAACCTGCCGGGATGTTATAAAGATGTAAAGGATACTTCGGTTGTTGCCCAATTTAAGGTAAAGCAAAATGAGCAATCGGAGTTTCTGTTTCATGCGGCAGCCGATGTGTACATTCTTGCCTGGACCACCACCCCCTGGACTTTGCCTTCGAACACGGCATTGGCGATTGGTGAAAAAATTACTTACGCACAGATCAACACGTTTAACCCGTACACCTACAAACCGGTAAGCGTTGTGCTGGCGAAAGATCTTGTTGGAAAATATTTCCCTGAAAAAAATAAAGACCTTAAACCGGAAGATTACAAACCGGGCGATAAATCAATTCCCTACCAAATCGTTCAGGAATTTACAGGCAAACAATTGGTTGGCGTGCAGTACGAACAACTCATGCCCTACATCCAACCCTTGTATGATGCCGACAAAGCTTTCCTGGTAGTAGCCGGTGATTTTGTTTCTACCGAAGACGGAACCGGTGTGGTA